>DATJTW010000103.1:0-8788 GCA_035502995.1 Steroidobacteraceae bacterium
CGAACGTTCGCTCGAGAGACTCGCGTCGCCGACCGCTCTCGACATTGGCGTGACTGTCCCCATTTGCTGGGAAACGGGGACTGTCCCCATTAGAGAAAGCGCGTATCTTTTGCGCATCATGAAGACACGCCAACTGGGTACGAGCGGCCTCCACGTCTCCGCGCTGGGGCTCGGCTGCATGGGCATGAGCCACGGCTACGGGAAGTTCCCCGACAAACAACCGATGATCGAGCTCATCCGCGCCGCACACGCGCGGGGTGTGACGTTGTTCGATACGGCGGAGATCTACGGACCGTTCACGAACGAGGTGTTGCTCGGCGAGGCGCTGAAGCCGATCCGCAACAGCGTGGTGATCGCGACGAAGTTCGGGTTCAACATCGATGCGGACGGCAAGCCCGCGCCGGGCGTGAACAGCAAACCGGCGCACATCCGCGCGGTGGTGGATGCGTCGCTGAAGCGGCTGCAGACGGACGTGATCGACCTGCTGTACCAGCACCGCGTGGATCCGGACGTGCCGATCGAGGACGTCGCGGGCACGGTGCGCGAGCTGATCGCGGCCGGGAAGGTGCGGCATTTCGGATTGTCGGAAGCCGCGCCGGCGACGATCCGGCGCGCGCACGCGGTGCAGCGGGTGACGGCGCTGCAGAACGAGTATTCGCTGTGGTATCGCGAGGTGGAGAGCGAGGTGCTGCCGACGCTTGAGGAGCTCGGCATCGGGTTCGTGCCGTACAGCCCGCTGGGCCGCGGGTTCCTCACGGGCGCGATCAAGGCCGATACGAAATTCGAGTCGACGGATTTCCGGAACAACCTGCCACGCTTTTCACCGCAGGCGATGCAGGCCAACCAGGCGCTGGTGGATCTGTTGGCGGCCTTGGCCGCGCGGCAGCGTGTGACGGCGGCGCAGCTCGCGCTGGCGTGGTTGCTGGCGCAGAAGCCGTGGATCGTGCCGATCCCGGGGACGACGAAGCTGGCGAGATTGGAAGAGAACCTCGGCGGTGTCGACGTCGAGTTGTCGGCAGCGGATCTGCGCGAGATCGACGCGGCGGCCGCGCGCGTGGCGGTTCAAGGCGCGCGGTATCCCGCGCATCTGGAAGCGATGGTCGGGCGTTAATGGGGACAGTCCCGTCGGTCGTATACGACCGACTCTGGCAAAAGGGGACAGTCACCGTCAGGGCGTTCGAAGAGCCGCGTTGCGTCGCGTCGTGTCGTCCAGCAACAGCGTCTTCGCGGCGTCGCGCAGACTCTGGCCGGGCAGCGTGCCGCCGTGGCAAAACGTCTCGGGATCGGTGGCAAGCCGCGCACTCACATCCTGCACGACCTGCGTATTCGCATACCCGTGCGGCGATTGCTTCGATGACTCGCGGTTCTCGCAGATCAACTGCAGCGTCGACTGCTGCGCGGCATCGGCCAGCGCGAATTCCGCGAGCTTGCCGCGATACTCGAGCTCCCAGCTCTCGAGATTCCCGAACAGGCGTTTGTCCGCGAAATGCTGACCCTCGTGCGCGACGAACCGCACGTTGAACGTTTCGTCCGTCACGCTGCGATACGCGGGCACGACGGCAAACAGACCATCGTCCGTCGCCCAGCCGCCGGCCGAGCGTTGCGAACAGGTCACGTAGTACGCCCAACCGCGCAGCACGAAGTCGTCGAGTAGATTGACGCGGACGACCTCGGGGCCACCGGGCAGCGCGACGGTGCGGTCGTCGATCGTCGTCTTCCGCCACAACATCAGCTCGCGCAGCGGGGGAGTGCGGCCCATCAGCACGTGGTAGCCGTGCTGTGTCGCCAGCTTCTCGATGTCCGCTTCGGCGTCGTCGAGATCGGCTTCCGTCTGCAAGGTGCGACCCAGCGCCTTGCCGACCTTCGCGCGCAACGCGGTGTCGGCGGCGGCGAGTTGCTGAGGATGCGTGAGCGCCTGGTGCCAGTAGGATTGATAGGCCGCGGCGATCGCGTCGATCCAGGCATCACTGGTGGCGGCCGGCGTCTCAGGCCGCGACTTCGTGCCGAACCGCTGCAGCACGCAGCGTCGCAGCTCGGCGTTCTCGCCGGTCACGCGGGCGGCGGGCACGGCCGTCAACGTGCGCACGGCGCTGGCCGCATCGCCCTGCAGCGCCTGGCCGACGGCGCGCTCCATCGCGCGCTCCGTCTCGGGCGAGTCGGGTGCCGCTGTCGATGCGGCAGCCGGCGCATCGGCGGCGGGCGCCGGCGCGAAGGTAGTTAGCAGTACCGCCAGGGACGCGGTGACGATGCGGACGAGCCGCGAGGGTTGCGTGTGAATGGGAAAATCCTCCGTCGTTGCGTGCTCAGACTGCACGCGCGTCGCGAAGGATTAAAGCGCCACGAAAACGTCCGCAACGCGGGACAGTTGGGGAGTGGCCCCAAAGGCCACTTTGGGGCCACTCCCCAACTTCACATCCGGCCGGCGACGCTGGCCACCGTCGCCGCGAGCTCCGTCGGCTCCACCGGCTTCGCCACGTGCACCAGGAACCCCGCGTGCAACGCGCGCGTTCGATCTTCCGTCCGCGCGAATGCCGTCAGCGCGATCGCCGGCGCGCGCCGGCCGTATTTCGACTGCATCAGCAGCCGCGCCCGGCGCAACAGCTCGAACCCGTCGACTTCCGGCATGCCGATGTCGCTGACGATCACGTCCGGCAACTGCGCTTCGATCAGTGCCAGCGCCTCGCGCGCGTCACCCGCCACGCGCACGGCCGCGCCGCACTCGCTCAACACGTGCCGGATCAACTCCCGCGCATCCGGCTCGTCGTCGACCACCAGCACGCGCAGCCCGCCCAGGTCCGGCATCGCGAAGTTCGTCACCGGCGGCGGCGCCGCGCGCGGATGCACGCGCTCGAAATCCTGCGCGGCCGGCCTGACTACCGCCAGCGGGAACAGCAACGTGAACGTCGCCCCGAGCCCATCGCCCGCGCTCTGCACCTGCACCGTGCCGCCGTGCAGCTCCACCAGGTGCTTCACGATCGCGAGGCCCAGCCCCAGTCCACCATGCCGCCGCGTGATCGACGCATCGCCCTGCTGGAACCGGTCGAACACCTGCGGCAACAGCTCCGGCTTGATGCCGATCCCGCTGTCCGACACCGAGATCTCGAGATGCGAGTTCACGCGCTCGAGCACCACCCGCACCTTGCCGTCCTTCGGCGTGAACTTGATCGCATTCGACAGCAGGTTCCACATCACCTGCTGCAAACGGTTCGGATCTCCGGACATGGGTCCGGCCGAGTGATCGAGGATCTGGATCACGCGGATGCCTTTCGCCTCCGCCGCCGGCTGCACCGTGTCCAGCGCCGCCTGGATGAAGGTCGTCGGCATGATCGTCTGCACGTCGAGCTGCATCTTGCCGCTGGTGATGCGGCTCATGTCGAGCAGGTCCTCGATCAACTGCGCCTGCAGGCGCGTGTTGCGCTCGATGACCTCGAGACCGTCGCGCAGTTGTTTGTTCTCCGCGGCCGACTGCCGGCGCAGCACCTGCGCCCAGCCGAGGATCGCGTTCAGCGGCGTGCGCAGCTCGTGCGAGAGATTGGCGAGGAACTCGTCCTTCTGCTTGCCGATCAGCTCGGCCTGCGCGCGCGCCTGGCGTTCGGCCTCGGCGGCGCGGTTCGCCGTTTCATAGAGCCGCGCGTTGTCGATCGCCGACGCCGCCTGTGCCGCGATGCCGGTGACCAGCCGCTCGGCGCGCGCCGTGAACACGCCGACTTCCGGGTGTCCGAAGAACAGACCACCCAGCACCTCGCCATCGCGCGAGCGCACCGGGATCGCGAGATAGCTGCGCACGGGCAGATGACCCGGCGGCATCCCGTGATGCGGCTCCCAGTTGCCATAACGCGGATCGGCGCGCACGTCATCCAGCCGGATGATCCCTTCGCCGGCGAACGTCGGCGCGAAGATCGGCGTCGCGCGCGGATGCCCGAACTTCGCGAACGCCTCGCGCGGTGCGCCGCTCAGCGTGTAGAGAAGATAGACGCCGCCCTCGGCGTCGCGTGCATTGTAGAAGAAGGCGCCGAACTGCGCGCCGCTGACGCGCGTCGCCGCGTCGGTCACGGTCTGCAGCACCACCTGCAGGTCCAGCGTCGAGCTCAGCGTGACCGCGATGCGGTTCATCATCTCGAGCGTGCGCGCTTCGTCGCGCTGAGTAGTCTCGGCGAGCTTGCGGTCGGTCACGTCGGCGACGACGCCCACCATGCCGGTGATCGCGCCGTCGGGCGCATACGTGCCGCGGCCGCGCGCCGCCACCCAGACGGTGTCGCCGTCCGGCCGGTGCACGCGGTATTCGATGCGGTAGTCGGTGCGCGAGGCCAGCGAATGCTCGACCGCAACGCGCGCACGGTCCTGGTCTTCCTCGTGCAGGCTTTCGCGCATCTTCGCCCACGTGATGGGCGAGTGCGGCAGGCCGAAGATCTCGCCGAGCCGCGCGCTGAACGTGACCAGATCCGTGGCCGGGTCCCAGCTCCAGTCGCCGAGCTCGCCCGCGTCCAGCGCGAGCTGCAGCCGTTCCACGGCGGTTCGAGAATTGGCGGACAGCGGGCTCAAGGCATTCGTTCTTCTTGTGTCGCGGCGGCGACATGATGCCGGGCGCGGCGCAGGAGTGTGTCGGCGCGGAATGTCGGAGGCGGCCTACAAGACCCTGATAAAACCTCTGTTAGGCTCGCTCGTCGAGATCACGGTCCCGACGAATGAGCGCCGACAAGAACTCCACGCACCACTTCAACACGCGCGAAGAAAAGTATCGCGCCGAAAGCGAATGGCTGGCCGCCGTGCTGAACAGCATGACGGAGGAGGTCTATTTCACGGACCGCGCCCAGCGCTACACGTACGCCAATCCCGCCGCCATGCGCGAGTTCGGCCACGAGGCCGTCGCCGGCCTGCGCGTCGAGGACGTCGTGTCGGACCTCGAAGTGCTGCGCGCCGATGGCACGCGGCGTCCCGTCGAAGAGTCGCCGCCGCTGCGGGCGCTGTCGGGCGAGGTCATCAAGGAAGAGGAGCAGATCGTGCGCACGCCGCGCACCGGCGAGTTGCGCCACCGCCAGGTGAATGCGGCGCCGGTGCGCAACGCGGCCGGCGACATCATCGGTTCGGTTTCGGTCGTGCGCGACATCACCGAACGCAAGCGCATCGAGGCCGCGCAATCCGCCGACCTGCACGACATGGCGCTGCTGCGCGACCTCGCGGCGCGCACCATCGCGGCCGGTGACGCCGACAAACTGTTCGCCGAGATCCTCGACGCCGCGATCAAGATCCTGCGCGCCGACGCCGGCACCATCCAGCTATTGAACGAGGCGACGCAGGAACTCGAATTCGCCGCGACCCGCGGCTTCTCGGCCGCGACCGTCGCGCGTTTCCGCTACGTCGATGCGTCGTCCGGCTCGCCCTGCGGCGTCGCCTTGTCGACCGGGCAACGCAGCTTCACGGTCTTCGACGTCCCGGCGGCACAGGATCCCGACGGCTCACTGCGCGCGCACCTGGTCGACGGCATCCACTCCGGCCAGTCGACGCCGCTGATCAGCCGCACGGGTCGTTTGCTCGGCATGTTCTCGACGCACTGGAAAACGCGCCGCGCCTTGGAAGAACGTGAAACCCGCTTCCTCGACCTGCTCGGCCGCCAGGCCGCCGACCTCATCGAACGCCTGCAGAACGACCACGCGCTGCGCCAGCGCGAGAGCGACCTGCGCGACGCGGACAAGCGCAAGGACGAGTTCATCGCGATGCTCGCGCACGAGCTGCGCAATCCGCTGGTGCCGATCCGCACGGGCATCGAGCTGCTGAAGAAGGCGGCCTCGAACCCCGGCGTCGTCGACTCCGTGCAGCCGATGATGGAGCGCCAGATCGCGCACATGGTGCGGCTGATCGACGACCTGCTCGACGTCGCACGCATCACGGCCGGGAAGATAGACCTGAAGCGCGCGCCCAGCGGGCTCGCCGCCATCGTCACCGCCGCCGTCGACGCGAACCGCAAGGCCATCGACGCGGCCGGGTTGCGGCTCGACGTCCAGCTGCCCGTGCCCGACGTGGTCATCGACGCCGACGCGACGCGGCTGTCGCAGGTGTTGTCGAACCTGCTGCACAACGCGACGAAGTTCACGCCGGCCGGCGGCACGGTGACCGTCTCCGCGCGTCGCAGCGGCACCGGCGCCGACGCGCGGCTCGAGCTGCGCGTCGCCGACTCCGGCGTCGGCATCTCGGCCGAGCAGATGCCGAAGGTGTTCGACCTGTTCGCGCAATCCGGCGCGCGGCTGCACGCGCACGAAACCGGCCTCGGCATCGGCCTCGCGATCGCGCGCAAGCTGATCGAGCTGCACGGCGGCACCATCGACGCGCGCAGCGCGGGCCGCGACCGCGGCACGGAGTTCACGATCACGCTGCCGTTGCCGGCCGAGCTGCCGGCCGCGGCGCCCGCCGCCGACTCCACGTCGGCGCGCCTCGCGAACCAGCGCATCGTCATCGTCGACGACAACCACGACGCGGCGGACTCCATGTCCATGCTGATCGAATTCGCCGGCGGCGAGACGAAGGTCGCGTACTCGGCGCCGATGGCGTTCGAGTTGATCGAGAGCTTCCGGCCCGGCGTCGTGCTGCTCGACATCGGCATGCCGGGCATGGACGGCTACGAAGCCTGCCGCCGACTGCGCGCGAAGTATGGCGACGCGCTCGGCATCATCGCCGTCAGCGGCTGGGGCCAGCAGTCGGACAAGGATTTCGCGCTGCGCGTCGGCTTCGATGCGCACCTGACCAAACCCGCCGATCCCGAGGCGTTGACCTCGACCATCGCCAGACTGGCTACCCGGAAGACCGCGTGACCGACTCCTATCTCGCCACGCTGGTGCGCATTGCCTGCGAAGTCGCCGACGCACACGCCGCGTCGCTGTTCGTCGTCGACGGCGACGTGCTGCGGCCGTACGTCATCTACAACCTGCCCGAGGAATACATCGCCGGCATCGGCGACGTCATGGTCGGCACGCAGTGCTGCGGCCGCGCGGTGGCGCAACGCAAACCGTGGATCGTCACGGACATGCTGACGGATCCGCTGTTCGCCGACGGCCGCGATGGCGCGGCGTCGTCGCCGATCCGCGCGGCGTTCTCGGTGCCCGTGCTCGAGGGTGACACGGCCATCGCGTCGCTGGCCTGCCACTACGCGAAGGCGCACACGCCGAGCCGCGTCGACATCGAGCGCAACGAGGTGTTCGCGCGGCTGATCGCGATCACGCTGAAAGGCCGCTCGCTGGCGCTGGAGAAACCGATCTTCGCGCCGGGCCCGGCGCCAGCGCCGCTCGTGGTGCCGCCGGCCTGACGCCGGCCGACGCCGGACCGATCCTCAGCGGACGTTCACCTCGGCCCAGTCCAGCCGTTCCTCAATGCGGTGGAACGCATCGTCGCCGATCTGCTGCGTATCGCGCAGCCGCACCAGCGCGCGCCGCTGTGCCGCGAGGATGCGCGCCCGCAGGTCGTTGCGCGCGCGGCGCTCGCTGACGGTGCCGTCTTCCTCGGCCTCCACGTTGACGACGAACTCGACGCGCAGCACCGCCGCGGTCTCCGAGCCGTCGCCGTCGAGCACTTCGGCCGCGACCATCGCCAGCGCCTCGCGCGCGAGGTGGATCTCCTTTTCGACCGCGCCGTCGTGCGACAGCTTCATCGCCAGGATCAGCGGCCGCAGCGTCAGTCCCTGCACGATCAGCGTCCCGACGACCACCGTGAACGCGCACAGCAGCGCGAGATCGCGGTGCGGGAATTCCAGCGGCAACGCATACGCCGTCGCCAGCGTGACGATGCCGCGCATGCCGCACCAGCTCACGACGGTGCTGCCGCGCAACGTCGGCCGGTACTCGCCGGGCCACTTGCCCGCACCGAACCAGCGCGTCTTGAAATGCGCGATGCGGTTGTACGTCAGCACCCAGGCGATGCGCACGAACACGGCGATGCCGAGCACCGCCGCGGCAATCTGCAGGTAGTCGATCCGCACGTCGGGATCGAGCGCGGCGAGGATGGGCCGCACCTGCAGGCCGATCAGCACGAACGCCAGCACGTTGAGCACGAACACCGAGGTCTCCCACACGGCGTACGAGGGCAGGCGCAGCTGCGGGGGCGTGCTCTCGGGCGTGATACGCGCCGCGGTGATCGCGAACGCGACCAGCGTGACGATGGCGGAGAGGTGGATCTCGTCGGCGAGGATCCACACGCCGAACGCCATCGCGAACTGCAGCACGATGGAGCTCGGCACGTCGGTGATCATGCGCACCAGCCGCGTGGACAGGTGCGCCAGCAGGATGCCGGCCGGCACGCTGAGCAGCATCGCGAGACCCTGCAGCGCCGCGGTGCCGGGCGTGAACGCGGCGCCCATCGCGACGCCGACGGCGATGCGGTAGATCAACAGCGCCGTCGCATCGTTCAGCAGGCTCTCGCCTTCGAGGATGACGATCATGCGATGCGGGATCTGCAGGTTGCGCAGGATCGCCGAGGCGGCCGCGGCGTCCGGCGGCGCGACGATCGCGCCCAGTGCGATGGCCGCGGCCCAGGGCATGTCCGGCACGAACTGCCGCACCAGCCACGCGACCGCGACGGTAGTTATGCCCACGGCCACGAACACCAGGCAGGTCACGGGCACCCAGCTGCGCTTGAGATCGCGCAACGACGTGTCGAATGCCGCATCGAGCAGCACCGGCGCGACGAACAGCGCCAGCGTCAACGCGGGATCCAGCGCGAACACCGGCGAATCCGGCACGAACGCCAGTACGACGCCACCCAGCGCGAGCAGCGAGGGATACGGCATCTTCAGCGATCGTGC
>DATJTW010000104.1:0-32574 GCA_035502995.1 Steroidobacteraceae bacterium
TGCCGAACCTCACTGAGCCGAATCAGATCTCGCGCCAAGCTGACGAGGTTCGGCACCAAACGCCGGTTTGGGGCCAATCCCCCTTTCATAGATAGCTCAACCACCACGCGCGGCTCCGCGCCTTCACGCCCGCCATCCACCGGCACAGCGGATACAGCAGCGCGATGACCAGCACCCACACCGCATACACCATCGGCAACGACAGTCCGTAGTTCTTCGGATAGAACGGCGGGAACGTCATCAGCTCGCGCACCGGCACACCCTGCAGCGCGCCGAGCACCAGCGACAACGCGTGCAGCAGGAAGAAGTGCGCGACGTAGAACGCGAACGGCACGCGCCCGAACATCACGAAGAAATCCTTCAACGCCCCGCGCCACCGCTCGGCGAACGCGCACAGGATCGCCGCCGGCCCCAGCGTCATCGCCAGGAACTCGAGACTCGGCGGATATTTCGTGACGTTCAGGAAATCGATCAGCGTTCGCGCCGCCGTGTCCTGCACCGCCCAGTGGTTGGACTCGCCGTAGCCGTCGACGAGACGCAGCACGAGGAACAGCGCCGTGACGCCGAAACCCCAGCCGATCAGCGCGCGGCGCCGCGCATCGGCTTCGCGCTCGAACAACACCGACGCGCCGAACCCGAGCAGCATCACGCCCAGCCACGGCAGCAGTGGATAGAGGAACAACGCGTGGAACGGGCCGATGACCTTCGACATCGACACGTGCAGCGCCGCCCACAGCGGCGGCGAAGTATCGAGGATCGACGCCGCCACCGGCCAGTGGCCATCGAGCGCGTTGTGCCCGAGCACGATCGACACGCCCAGCGCCAGACAAACCTTGCGGCCGAGGAACTGCAGCGCCGACAGCACCACCATGCTCGCGCCGATCGCCCAGATCACCTGCATGAACGCCAGCGTCTTGCCGCCGAGCTGTTCGATTCCCCCCGGCGCGTAGGTCGCCGCCGTGCTGATCAGGAAGATCTCGACGAAGATCAGCCACACACCGCGCGTCAGCAGGAACCGCGCCAGCACCGCCGGCGCCTTCCGCGCCGCCATCAACCCCGCGCTCGTGCCGGCCAGGAACACGAACACCGGCGCGCAGAAATGCGTGATCCAGCGCGTCAAGGCCAGTGCCAGGCCCGCGTTCGGATCCGCCATCGGGTCGATCGACATCGACATGCTGAAGAAGTCGCGCGTGTGGTCGATCGCCATGATGACGATGACCAGCCCGCGCAGCATGTCGATGGACGTGAGCCGGTATCCGCGTTGATCCGCGACGGCAGTGTTCATGCAGCTCCCCCGATTGTTCGGGACGCATCTTGAAAGACGCGCACCGCCCGGACAATGCTCTCGCATGAGAATAACTATCCACGGCATTAGAAACTGCGACACGATGAAGAAGGCCTTCACCTGGCTGGACTCGCACGGCATCGCGTACGACTTCCACGACTACAAGACGCAGGGCATCGACGCGGCCACGCTGCAGGGCTGGCTGAAGGTCGTCGGCTGGGAGACGCTGCTGAACCGCGCCGGCACCACGTTCCGCAAGCTGCCCGAGTCGGCGAAAACGGATCTCGACGAGAAGAAGGCGTTGCGACTGATGCTGGAGCAGCCGTCGATGATCAAGCGACCCGTGCTCGCGCGCGGGAAGACGCTGCTGGTGGGTTTCAGCCCGGAGAAGTACGCGCCGCTGTCGCCGACCGCTCGCGCGGATACCGGCGCCCGTTGAGGAACACGCCGACGAACGTACTCCGGACCAGGTAGTGGTACATCGCCAGCGTGACTCCCACCGCGATGGCGACGATCAGCAGGTACTTCACCGCCCACGGCACCGGCCAGCGCAGCATCCACGCCTGCAATGCATACACGATGGGCAGGTGCGCGAGATACACGAAGAACGACGCATCGGCGAGATAGCGCCAGCCGCGGCTCGGCGCCGACAGGAACCGCGTCGCCGCGCCCAGCAACCCGAGCACCCAGCACCACGTGGCCACGTTGTAGGCCGCGGCAAACACGGCGCGCTCGTGGCCCGGCAGCGCCACGACGCCGAGCTGCGGCCTCGCGCCGATCAGCGCGAGCGCCACGGCCGAGAGCGCGACGGCCCACACCAGGTTCAGCCACCAGCCCTGCGCCAGTGATTCCAGCAGCAGAGGTCGCCGATGCACGAACCACCCGAACCCGAACGCCGTGCCGAACGCGACCAGCGCCGGGACGTTGGGGATGAAACCCATGATCGGCGGCGGAATGCCCTGCCACATCGACCACCACGGCGTGGAATACAGCACCAGTGCCGTCGGCGCCGCCAGCACGAGCGGCGCGGCGAGCATCAACGGCGGCAGACGGCCCGCGATCAACGCGTGCAGGCCGCGATCGGCCAGCGCGGCCGCCGTGCCGCGCCGGTCCAGCGCGTGCATGAGCAGCCGGGCGCCCGTCCACAGCGCGTACAGCACCAGCAGTAGATAGAGGAACCACAGGTGCCCCCATGGCGGCAGTTGCGGATCCGGGATCGGCGGCTTGATCAGCGGCGGCCCGACGATGCCGAGCTGCCGCTGCCCCCAGATGAATGGCAGGAACAGGAACGGCATGACCACGACCATCGCCGCCAGGAACGGCAGCGCGATCCGGCGCAGCCGGTTCTTCACGAACCCCCAGGTTCCCAGCCGCTTGACCAGCAGGCGCGCGAAGAAGCCGGCGATCACGTAGAACGCGCTCATCCGGAAGATGTGGATGACGAAGAACGAGCCGGAGGCGACGACGCTGGTGGCGTCGTCGGAAATCGGCCAGCGCACCTCGCGCATGCCCGGCCAGAACGACATCGTCGAATGCAGCGCGACGCCGAGCAGCAGCGCGCCGGCGCGCACGACGTCGAGCGAGTGGAACCGTTCATCCGTCTTCATGGCGTGCCCTGCAGTTGCGCGACGATCGCCTCCAGGCCGCGGCGCCGCCGCCGCGCCAGCACGGTGAGCGCGAGGTTCCACGCCAGGATGCCGAGCACGATGGCGGCGATCGCGAGCAGCGCGGCGATGCGCCCCGGGGGTGTCGACGCGTAGTGCCGCAGGTGGTCGAAAGCGACCATCGAGATCGCCGCCATCGTGAGCAGGGTGACGGCGCGGCCCACGCCGAGCTGCGCGAGATTCCAGTCCTCGCGCGCGATGTTGCCGGCGAGCGCGGTCAGCAGGTCGTCGCCGCCGGCCGGCAGCGGCTCTCGGCGCATGCGGTGCTGCAGCCAGGCGCAGACGCCGAAGAACACCAGGCTGATCGCGGTCATCGCGACGTACGCGGTCTGCATCGCGATCCACATCGCCGCCACGAAGCACAGTGTCAGCGCGCCGCCCTCGCCGATGGCCAGCCACGTCATGAGGCGGCGCTGCGCGCGTTCGCGCCGCTCGATGTCGCGCGTGCTGACGCGGTCGCCGCCGTCGCGCCACAGGCGGTTGAGATCATCCCAGTTCGAGAATTCATCGCACATGGCGCACCTCCAGGACGGAGCGCAACGCATCGCGCGCGCGGGTGCCGCGGATCGACACGGCGTTGACGCTGAGCCCGAGCGTCTCGGCGATCTCCGCGGGCGAGAAGCCCTCGAGCATCAGGATCGCGACCTCGCGCAGCGCCAGCGGCAGCGCGCGCACGGCGGCCGTCAGGCGTTGCCGCTCGTCGCGGCGGATCGCGATCTCCTCGGGGCCCGGGCCGGTCGCGACGAGGTCGTCGGGCAAGGGCCCATGCGCGGGACTGCGCACGGCGCGGCCGATGTGCGTGGCGATGCGGTGCTGTGCGATGCGCGCGACGTACGTGCGCTCGGAGCATTGGCCGCGGAACGCTGGCCAGGCGCGCCACACGGCGACGAGGATGTCCTGCGCGAGATCGCGCGCGTGCTCCGCGTTCGCCTCGTGGGCGGCGGCCAGGCGCTGCGCGAGACCGGCGTAGTCGCGCAGGATGCGTTCGAGCGCTGTGGGATCGGGTTCGGCCATTCGGAAGTGGATAGTCTCCCGCGCGGCGAAAATCTTTCATCCAGAAAAAAACGCCGCCGGTTGCCCGGCGGCGTTCATCTTCGATCCCCCCTCGTCTTTATTCTTCTACTTCTCTCGAGTCCTCAGAAACCGTACTTCAGCGTGACCGCCCAGAACGTGCCCGGCAGGTCGTACGTGCCCGCATCGTAGCCGTTCAGCGAGCAGCTGTAGCAGATCGGCGGATCTTCACCGAACAGGTTGTTCACGTTGAGACCCAGCTTCAGGCCGTCGAGCGTGAACGCGTTGTTCCAGGAGATCGCCGCGTCTTCGTAGACCGCCGCCGACATGTTGTGGAACGTCTGGTTCTCGCTGCAACCCGGCACGTTCGTGATCACCGCGTTGCCGCAGTACTCCTTGATCGAGTCGGTGTAGCGCGTCAGCAGCGCGACTTCCCAGTTGCCCTTCGACCAGCCGAGCTGGGCGTTGGCGGACAGCTTCGGGATCGAGCTGTCGCTGACCTCGATGCCGACCTCGCGCTGGGACTTGATGCCGTCGGTGTCGACGGCCTCGAACTTGTTCACGCGCGTGACCTGCAGGCCCGCGGACAAGCTGCCCCACGACATCTCGTTGCCCTTCCAGTCGACCTTGAGATCGATGCCGTTGGTCTCGATCGATCCGAGGTTGTCGAGGAAGTTGTTCGGCGGGTTCAGGTTGCCGCTGGCGGCGCGCGTGAACGGCGAGCACAGGGTCGCGTCGGTGCCGCCGGCCGCGAGACAGGCGTTCAGCAACGCCTGGATGTCACGCGCCTGGATGCCCTTCTCGATCTCGTGGCTGTAGTAGGTCAGCTCGAACGTCAGGCGCTGCGCGAAGCCTTCGGCCCACGCCGCGTCGTGCACGATGCCGGCCGTCCAGCTGTCCGACTTCTCGGGATCGAGATTCGGGTTGCCGCCGGTGAACGTCGTGATCTGCGTGTTCGCCTGTTCGAAGCCGTTCGGCACGCCCTGCGCGCGGCAGGCCGATTCCAGCGCCGTCGTGTTCAGGCCATCGCCCGCATTCACGACCACCGTGCCCGTCGGACCGCAAGGATCCACCAGCGTCGCCGCGAACTGCGTGAGGCCGTACAGCTCGCCTAGGTTCGGCGCGCGGAAGCCCTTCGAGTACGTGCCGCGGAACGCCAACTGGTCGATCGGCTTCCAGCGCAGGCCGATCTTGCCGGTCGGCTCGTTGCCGAACGTCGAGTAGTCGGACCAGCGGATCGCGGCGCTCGCATCGAGCGTGGCGAGCAGCGGGAAGTTGAACTCGGCATACGCCTCGCTGACGTCGTACGACGCGCTGACCGGCGACGCGAACGAGTCCTGCGACTCGCCGCTCTGGCGCAGCGGATCCGGGTTGAACGAGCCCGAGTACTTGCGATGCTCGACGCCGAAGGCAAAGCCCGCGGTGCGATCGCCGATGTCGAACAGGTCACCCGTGATGTTCGCCGCCAGCAACGTGAGCTTCTGCGAGCTCTGGTCGATCTGCGTCGTGCGGATCCAGTCGATCATCGGCTGCGTGAACGGCCGGGCCTGGCCGCCGAACAGGTCGAGCGGCACGCAGCCCGGCACCAGCGCGCAGATCGCCGGATCGCCGAGTGCGAGCGAGATCTTCGCGATGTTGTAGCCGTTGGTGAACGTCTGGTCGGCCTTGTTCTCCGACGTGACCGCGTTGAAGTCCCAGTGGAACCGGCGCGTGTCGCCGAAGCTGCCTTCGATGCCGGCGTTCAGGTAGTACGTGTCGACGTCCTGGTTGAACTGGCGCGGGCCGACTTCGAGCGGACGGCGCGTGACCCAGCCGAGGTTGGAGGCGGCGTCCAGGTCGATACCGAACGGGTTGTACGGGTTCAACGCCGAGATGCTGATCGTATCGGCGAGACCGCCGCTGCCGGCGAACGGACCGACGAAGATCGGTTCCGGCGCGGCCTGGTTGGCGGACTGGCGGTTGTTGTACAGGCCCTTCAGGTACACGTTGACGTTGTCGGCCACGTTGTAGTCGACGCGCGCGAAGATCGACTTGCGCTTCGACGGGGTCAGCAGCAGGTTGAACGGCGCGAAGTTGAAGCGATCGGCGCCGGAGAAGTTGTGGAAGTTGCCGCTGCCGGGGTTGGCGTTGTTCCAGCCCGTGGGCGCGGCGCCGTTGTTCAGCGTCACGTCGTACCAGAGATCCGGATCGCCGCAGAAGCCGACGCCGCCAGCGGGGCGCGACGGATCGCAGAACGTGTAGCGGCCCTGCGGCAGCGCCGAGCTGCCGGCCGCGAGACCGGCGTTCGGCTGCGGGAACGCGGACTGTTCCCATTCGCTGGAGTCGATGCGCTTCTGGTCGTAGTAGCTGGCCACGAACACGCCGTGGAATTTCTCGCCGCCGCCGCCGACCGTGAGGCTGGATTCGGTGGTCGCGCCGCCGTCCTGGAATTCGCCGCGGTACGCGTTGACCTCGACGCCTTCGAAGTTCTTGCGGGTGATGATGTTGACCACGCCGGCGATCGCGTCCGAGCCGTAGATCGCGGAGGCGCCGTCCTCGAGCACTTCGACGCGATCGACGATGCTCATCGGAATGGTGTTCAGGTCGGCCGCGCCGGAGACGCCGGACGCGGAGGACTCGTTGACCCAGCGGATGCCGTCGACGAGGACCAGCACGCGCTTCGAGCTCAGGTTGCGCAGGTCGACCTGCGCGGAGCCGGCGCCGATGCCGCCGCCGTCAGCGGGGTAGCCGAAGTTGCCCGAGGAGTTGAACTTGGCGTTGAGCGCCTTGCCGCCGGCGGTCACCTGCTGGAGCAGGTCGCCGACGCTGGCGAGACCGCTGCGTTCGATCGCCGTGCGATCGATGATCGAGATGGGTTGTTGCGAATTGATCGCGGACTGGATGATGCGCGAACCGGTGACGACGACTTCCTGCAGCGGCTTGTCTTCACCTTCGGCGGGCGCGTTTTGCGCGTTGACCCCGGCCGCTGCCAAGAGAGCTGGCAGCAGTGCGAATTGCTTTTTCATGCGGACCCTTCCTGAGTTTTGTTGGATCGCCGTCCCCTCCTTCCGGCGAAGTGCGTGAATGTTTACGCCTCGGCGCGACAAAAAGGAAGTCCGTTGTGGCTTCGAAGCGACCGGATAACTGGGTCCCACGCCGGAGCGAATGCCCTTTTGTGGAAACGGCGCTACAGCCAGATGAAGGGGGTGGGACAGCGCGACGCGGGGATTTCGCGGTCCTTTGGCCTGGCGTCCTCTCTTATTGATGGAGGTTCGGCACCAAGCGGCCGTTTGGGGCCACTCCCCCCTTTCCTACTGGACGGTCACGGTGAAGGTGACGGTGCCGGTGGCGCCGGAGGCCAGCGAACCGGTGAACGTCCAGAGCAGCGGGCCGGACGCGCTGACCGCGGGTTGTGTCGTGACGGCGCAGCCGGTGAGGCCGGAGCCCAGTGTGCCGCAGGCCGCGCTGGTGTGCACCGTGTACGCCGGCGTGTTGTCGTAGATCTTGATCTGCGACAGCGGGCCGGTGCCGTTGTTCTTGTACGTGATGGTGTACGTCAGCGTCGCGCCGGACGCGGCGGTGGCCTTGTCGACCGCCTTCGTCAGCACGAGGCCCGAGCCGTTCGCGCTGCCGATCATCGTCAGGTCGTTGCGCGACAGCGTTTCCGACAGCGCGCTGCCCGACCAGGCGTACGCGGCCGCCAGCGTCACCGGGTACTCGTCGTTGTAGGCGGCGACGTCGGAGGCGAACACGCGCACCACCAGGCAGAGCTGCTGCGCGGCGGTGGTCGAGATCGCCCCGCTGACCAGCACCTCGCCGGTGTCGATCGCGCCGTTGCAGTCGGTGTCGCGGTACAGCAGGTTGCTCCAGCCGTTCATCACGGGCGCGCTGGGCGTGAACGTCACCGAACCGGCGGTGCCGGCGATGAACTTGTGCGGATAGAACGCGACGTTGCCCGGCACGATCACCTGGCGGCCGTCGGTCTGCAGCGCCGAGGTCGGCACGTCGGCGAAGTTCACGCCGCTGTACGCGCTGCCGATCGCGTGCGTGAACGCCACCGTGTCCGTGGCGCGCGTGTACGTGCCGCCGGTGGTGCCGACGTTCGCGCCGGTGGACAGATACGGATTCGGATTCGCTTCGGTGATCTTCAGCGTGGTCGCGCCGGCGGCGGCCGGGATCCACAGCGTGTAGTTGCCGGTGTCCGCGGCCAGCGCGCTGTCGTAGATCGTGGTGCCGGCGTTGTCCGTGATCGTGACGCGCGCGCCCGGCAGTCCGGGCTCGGTGCCGTCCTTGACGACGTTGTTGGCGGTGCCGCCGCCGACGCCGGTGTCGACGAACACGCGGCCGGTCAGGCTGCTGCCGTTGTACAGGCCGTACGTGAGGCCGCTGATGTCGGCGGTCGCGAGCGCGATCGAGCGCGACAACGTCGGCACTTCGGTCGGCACCCAGCCGGTGGGCGCGGTCGCCGTGACGTCGCTGGCCGTGTTGTTGGTGTCGATGATGACCGAGTAGTTGGTCGACGCGCCCTGCGACTGCACGTTCGAGAACGAGAACGCACCGGTGGACGAGTTGACGCTGGTGCTCGCGTACACCGTGGTCGGCGACGCGGTGGCGACGAGCTTCGCCCACAACGTCTGGCCGGTGCCGGCCTCGCCGGGATCCTTCACCAGACTGTGGTTGGCGTCGTTGTAGCAATTGCCGGCCACGGTACACAGGCGATACGGACCATAGGCCGTGACCACGGCCTGGCCGATCTTGATGCCGAGCAGGCTGAGCAGCGGATCGACGACGGCGGTCAGCACGGGCGTGGTGACGGCCGATATCGCCGTCTTGACGGGTGCCAGCAACTGAGTCGTGACCACCGTGACCGGGATCAATCCGAGCAGGTTGATGTTGGTGGTCAGCGCGATGTTGCCGATGAGGTTTGCGGCCAGCACACCCACGGCGTTCGCGCTCGAGGACGTGGCCAGCGTCTGCGGATACGGCCCCGTGAACATCAGCTCTTCCTGCAACGGCGCCGAGCTCGTCGCGGAGGCCTTCATCAGCACCTGGCCGGACGCGAGGCCGATGATGTTCAGCAGCTTGATGTCGACGTTGGCGACGGTGACCGGCGTGAAGTTCGCCGCCGAGATCGCCGCCGAGCTGAAGAATGTGGTGTCGGTGGTCTGCCCGAGATACAGGCTGGTGATGCCGGGCGTGATCTTCACGCGCATCGTGCCGGCCGCCGCGTCGAGCTGGCTGATCCAGCCGTCGGCGCGCGCCACGTCGACGTACAACGACGTGTTCGGCAGCAAGGTGGTGGTCGACGTCGTGATCAGGCTGTCGGTGACCAGGCCCACCTGGCCCAGCGGCTGCGGGATCGTGATGTCGAGCTTCAGGCGGATCGCCGCCGTGTAGAACTGGTGCGACGCGCCGACGCCGCCGCAGTAGAACTCCGGCGGTTCGACGACGCGCGCCGAAATCTTCACCAGGTCGATGCCGGTCAGGCCGAACACGCTCGGGGTGCCGACGGTGATCGGCGTCGGCGTATTCACGCCGTAGCGGAAGTTGTGCGCCTCGATCGTGCCCATGACGAGATCGAGCACGTTGATCTGCGTGTCGCCGGCGTTCGTCGCGAGCTTGATCAGGTCGCCGAGCTGCACCTGCTTCGTGCCGAGGTTCAGCTGCGGCACGGCGTTGTTGATGCCGATGGCGGCGGTCGAGCCGCTGCCGGCCACGGTCGCGACCGCATTCAACACGGTCGAGACGTTGATCGGCGTGGTCAGCAACGCGGTCGTGTCCACCGCGCTGGTCTGCACCTGCAGCAGGTTCAGCACGTCGGCGACCTTGACGTTCGCGCCGGCGAGACGCTGCCAGTCGGCGATGTCGACCGTCGCGCTGGTGCCGAGCAGCGCAGAGGTCAGCGGGTTCAATAACGCGCTCTGCTGGGTGTCGAACGAGGCGAGCCGCGGGCCGGTCTCGATGCACGCACCCGCGACGCAGGCCGCCGCGTGCGCGCGCGGGGCGCAGAACAGCGCCAGCAGCACGAACGCCGCCAGCCAGGCGCCGACCTGTCGACGCGACGTCACGGCAGCACCGTTTCGTCGAACTTGAAGCGCAGGCGCAGGTACGCGCCGCGCTGCGTGTATTCGTCGCCGGCGAGATCCGCGTCGCGGAAGCCGAGCACGTTGTAGCCGGTCGAGATCCACAGGTTCTGCGTGACGAGGAAGCCGACCTCGGCGCCGACGCCGCCCTGCACGCCCGAGAAATCCTTGTCGAACAGGCCGCGGATGTTCATGCCGATGTCCCAGCGCTTCGCCAGATCGTAGGTGACGCGACCGGCGACGAGCGTCGCGGCGTCGTGCCGCGTCGCCTCGAAACGCTCCGCGACCCACTTCGCGGCCAGCGTGCCGTCGAGCTTCAGGCGGGTAGTCTGCTGCAGATCGGCATGGAGGGAAACGATGTGCGCGGTGCGGTCCATGCCGGCCTCGACGCCGTCCTCGCGCTTGAGCTCGTAACGCATCAGCGCGTTCACGCGGTTGTCGTCACCGCGGTAGGCGGCGCCGGCCTGCAGGCGGTCCTGGCGGCGGTCTTCGCCGGTGGCGTTGTCCGTCACGGCGAACAGCGCGCGCGTCAGCAGCGTCCACTCGGCGTTCAGCTTGCGCGCGGCGCCGATCGTCAGCAGCGCGCTGTCGCTGGACGTCGCGTCGCGCAGCTCGAGGCGGGCCGACGACTTCCACAGCGGGCTGCGCGTGAACTCGACGCCGCCCGTGACCGCGGTGCTGTCTTCGGCGCGGTCGCCGCCGACCATGTCGACGCGCTCGGCGCTGGTGCTGATGCGCACGCCCTCGGCCACCTGCCACGCGTTGCGCAGGCCGATCGCCGCCTGCGCCTCGCGGCCGTTCAGCGAATCGCCGATGCGGTATTCGCTGAACACCGAGTCGTCCTGCCAGTAGGTGCTGTCGATGCCGAACACCGTCGTGTTGTGTTTCTCGGCGGCGTCCAGCGAATACGGGCCGGTCAGCGACGAGATGATCTCGTGGCGCGCGTACAGGCGGCTGCGCGGCGCGAGGCGGTATTCGCCGCCGACCGCCGCGACGCGCGCATCCGCGTCGGCGAGGTCCTGTTCGTATTCGCCGTACAGAGAGGCATCGCGCGCGAACGGCAGCGGCGCGGTGACGCGCGCGCGCACGCTCGTGGTCGCGTCGTCCGGCGTGGTGTCGCCGCTGGCGCGCACGTGGCGCACGCCGAGCTCGGCCTTCCAGTTGTCGGCGAAGTTGCGCTCGAGGCCGACGAGGCCGCCTTCGCGCTTCACGCCCGTCGTCGCGTCGCCCGAGCTCAGCAGTTCGGCGACCAGTCGCGCGCGTTCGCTGACCGAGATCGCGGCCTTCGCGCCGGCTTCCTCGCGGTTCTTCGTGAAGCCGCCGGACGGATTGTCGAAGTTCTCGCCGGTGCGGCTGCCGAACGCGCGCAGCGTCAGCTTGCGGCCTTCGTGGCGCAGCTCGACGCGCGCGCCGGTGTCGCCGTCGCTGACCAGGCTCTCGGTGCGCGCGCCCTCGGCCACCAGCGTCGTCGCCGTGCCGAACCGGACCGTCGCGTTCACGCCCGAGATGCGGCGCGGATCCTGCGGATTGCGGTCGTCGACGAACGAGGCGCCGAGCTCGGCGCGTTTGCCGAGGCGCAGCTGCGAGTCCATGCCCGTCGTCCAGAACTCCTCGCCGCCCTGCTCCACTTCGTAGGTCACGCGCACGGAGATCGGATCGAGATCCGCCGTCACGCTCGGGATCGGCGCGCGGAACAGCAGGCGGCCGGTCAGCGGCTCGAGGTCGTAGTCGACGAAGCGCTGCTTCACGGCCACGGCGAGGATCACCGCCGGCTGGTCGCGATCGCGCGTGATGATCTCGACGCGCTCGCTGTTCTCGAGGAGGTTGGCATTCGACAGCGGATACGGGCCCGAGGTGCCGTTCGCCGGGATCTCGTCGACCACCTGGCGCGCCGTATCGCGGCTCGCGAACACCTCGACCGTCGCCGCATCGTTCTCGAAGTGTTCCTTCACGCCGGTCAGGCTGCGGTTGTACGCGCCCATCATCCGCGCGCGCGACAGGCTGGCGGTCGTGAGGTCGCCGCCGGTGAACGACGACTTGTTGCGCTCGACGCGCACGTACAGCCGGCCGGTGGTCTGCGCGTCGTAGCCCTTCGTCGAGGAGTCGCCGTACACCGGGTAGAACTGGTCGGGCTGGATGTCGCGGAACAGGCGCTCCTTCGTGTCCTTGTCCGAGTCGTAGCCCAGCGTCAGCAGATAGTCGCCCTTGATCTTGCCCTTGAGGAACAGCGCGGCACGGGCGCCGCCGTTCGTGCCGTCCTCGCGGCCGAACGAACGCAGCTCGCGCTCGAAGCCGTCGTTGGAGCGGGCGCGCGTCAGCGCGCTGCCGTCGAGGTGGTCGAGGTTGAACGTGCCCTCGAGCACGCCAACGCCGATCAGCGGCCGCAGCGCCGACACGAACGAAACGTTGGCTTCGGTGGAGAACGCGCCGGCCGTCGCGCGCACCTTCGCGGTACCCGGGGTCCGCGAGCGCAGGCCGAAGCTACCTTCGCCGCCCTCGATGAACACCTGCGTGCCCGGCTCGACCGGGTCGAGATCGATCGCCGACCACTCGCCGCCCTGCGCCTCGAGCGTGACCGCCGTGCGCGACGTGACCTTCACGCCCGCGACGTCGACGACGCTGACGCGCACCTGCGCGGAATGATCGCCGTCGGCCGGGATGCCCTCGGCCGGCGTGGCGATCTTCAGCTGCGCCAGCGCGCCGGGCGCCGTCACGGTGACCGCCACCACTTCGCGGAAGTGGCCGGCATTGTCCTTCTGCGCCAGCGACAGGCGGTTCGCACCCGGCCCCAGCGGCACGCCCACGTATTCGACCGCCTGCACGAGGCGCGTCGGATCCTCGAGCTTGAGGCCGATGTGTTCGCCGCCGACTTCGACGTCGTTCACCGAGAGACGGATGACGGCGCTGGTCTGGCCCTTCACGCGCACCGTCAGTTCGGTGGTGCCGACCTCGGCGCCATCGTACAGATCGACGAAGCCGAGCCACGCGTCGAGCTTCGGCATCAGCGTGCGCAGGTCGGTGCGGCCGACGTTCGCGGCGATGGCGTCCATGCCGATGGCGGCCAGCCGCGGCAGCGACGTCGCCGGCAGCGGCGCGGCCTCGCCGACGACGCCGGTGGCCGGCAGCGCGCGCGTGTCGCCGAGCGGGTTCTCCTCACGGCGCAGCGCGTTCTTCACGCCGTCGAGCTCGCGCGCGCCGCCCGCGGCCTTGCGCAGCGTCTCGAGCGTCTGCACCAGCGCCGGGCCGCAGCCGTCGGTCGCGAAGTCGGCGCGGTGCAGCTCGCCGCGCTGCACGTCGAGGAAGCGCGAGTCGCCGCGGCCGGCATTGCGATGCGAGATCGCGGCCAGCTTCACGCCGTCGGGCAGCGTGGTCGCGTCGACCTTGAGCACGTGCGTGCGCGGCAACACGCCGTAGAAGCTGTACTTGCCCTCGCCGTCCGTGATCACCCAGCTGCCGTCTTCCATGTACAGGCGCACGCGCGGCAGGCCGGGCTCGCCGGCGTCGACCCGGCCGTTGCGATTGCAGTCGGCGAACACGCGGCCGAGCACGAACGCGCGGTCGTCGAACACACCCGCCTGCACGTCGACCTTCGCGGACGCGACGTTGCTCGACTGCGGCGCCGGCAGCGTCGCCGACAACTTCGCGCGGTTCGTGCCGTCGCCTTCGAGCGCGCCCGGGCCGATGACGACGCGGTAGCTGAGTGTCGACTCGCCGCTGCCGGGCAGCGACGCGATGGTGAAATCCAGCGCCGGGCCCTGGCCGCCGGCCGGGTCGGCGACCGCCGCGTCGCCGAGGCGCGCGCTGCCGGGTAGATAGGAGAAGCCGGGCGGCAGGTCGTCGTGCAGCGTCAGGTTGCGGATCGCGAAGCCGCTGAGGTTGCGCATCTTCACTTCGTAGCCGACGCTTTCGCCGATCTCGGCGGTGGGGCGCGTCGCGCGCTTCTCGACGACGAGGCCGGCCGGGATCGGATCGAGCGGGAAGTCGAGCGTCACGGCGCCGGTCTGCGCGTTGACGGAGAACGGCACGCTGAACGAGCCGGGCTTGATCATGCGGCCGGCGGGCTGCTGGTCGGCGGGCACGATCGACGGCCCGCGGTAACCGGCCGGCGGATCGACGATCAGCTGGTACTCGCTCTCCGGCACGAACGGGAACTGGAAGCGGCCGTCCGCGCCGGTGACGATGCTGGGCGCGAGCTCGGTGACGCCGTCGAAGTCGAACACCTGCGCATCGCCGCCGGGATGGCCGCCATTGCCGGCGCCCGTCACGTCGACGAGGTGCACGGTGGCGCCGGGGATCGTCGCGTTGGTCTGCGAGTCGAACACGATGCCGTCCGGGTCGACCAGCACGGTGTCGACCGCCACGCCGCCGCAGTTCTCCATCTCGGCGTCGAGCTCGTCGCGGCCCCACAGCTCGAGCAGCTTGTTCAGCGGCACGACGGGGCCGTCCACGCGGCCGGTATTGATCGGCTCCGTCACGTCGAACACGCCGGAGTCCGGCGCGTTCTCCTTGACGACGTACTCCTCCTCGTCGCCGGACGTGAGGCTCCTGATCTTGATCGTGAACCACTCGCGCACGCCGAGGTCGTGCTGGCAGCCCGGCGCATTGACGCGCACCCAGAGATCGTCGCCGGTGTCGACGACGCGCGGCGCGTTCGTGAAGCCGGGATCGTTGTAGATGGTCAGCGTCGGCGGCGCGATGGTCACCTGCGCGGTGACGGCATTGGACGTCGTCATCTGCGGCGGTTCGTCGCCATCGGCCTGCGCCGTCGGTCCGCGGTAGTTAGCCGTGGCGATGTTCACGACCTCGACCGGGCCCGACGCGGCGGACGCCGGCGGCGTCTCCTGCGCGAAACCGGCGGAGACGGCGAGAAAGCTGGTGCCCAGAAAGAGCACCAGCTTTCGGCCAGCCGTGGTGAACACCGCGCTCATGCGTGGCGAACTCCCTTCCTTTTAAGGGTGCGGAGGGTTACGGGTCGATGCGGACGCCGAACGTCAGGACAGCGGTCTGTCCCGGCGTGAGCGTTCCCACCGTCGCCTGCACGGCGCCCGTCGAACCGTTGCCCGGCACCGTCGTCACCGAACCCACCGTCACCGCCGCGGCGGCACCCGACCCGTGATAGGTCGTGTTCGCCGGCGTGAAGTCGTTGAGCAGGAGCGCGGTGATGTTCGCGACACCCGCGTTCGTGGCGGTGATCTGGTAGCGGATGCAGGCGCCCGGCACCGCGTTCGTGCCCAGCGGCGACGTCGCGTAGCTGCCTTCCGGCGTGCCGTCGCAGTTCGCGTCGATCGCCTGCATCTTCACCAGCGTGAGGTTCGAGCCGACGATCGCGGTCGTGTCGGTCGCGAAGATGCCGGTCGGGGCCGCCTGGCCGCCGATCGTGCCCGTGACCGTCGCCGTCAGTGTCGTCGTGTCCGTGACGCCGGCGGCAGCGCCGGGGGCGGCGCTCACCTTGACGAACAGTCGCGCGACCTCGCCCGGGTCGAGGCCGGCGGCCGTGCTGGCGCCGTTCGTGCCACCGGTGAAGTCGGCCACCGACGTCACGATCGGATCCGTCGGATCGAGCGTGCCGTTGTTGTTCTTGTCCCAGTAGACGACGCTGGTGAAGCCCGAGTTGCTGGCCGCGGCCAGGGCGACGGTGCTGGAGCCGGTGCCTTCACCCGACGTGCCGGTGTTCACCAGCATGTGCGTGTAGACGACGGTGCCGCCCGGCGCCGCCTGGCCCAGGTTGTTCGGCGTCAGCGTCAGCGAGCGCACCGTGCCCACGGCGACGGCGTCGAACACGATGTCGACCGCGGTCGTGCTCGGGCTCTTCGCGCGGAAGTACAGGTCGAAGCCGGTGGTCGCGTTCGCCGGCGCGGTGACGTCCGCATAGAACGTCTTCGTGCTGTTCGCGGCGATGACGCCGGTGTTCGCGATCACGTTGCCGTTGGCGTCGTGGAACACGACGGTCCAGCCGGCGGGGAACGTGAGATCGCTGAAGTTCGCGAGACGGCTGGCCGTGAGATCGAAGCTGTCCGGCACGCCGGTCGCATTCGCGGCCACGAGCGTGAAGCGCGTGGTGGCGCCCGGCGCGACCGTGCGCGAGTAGACCGCGGCGCCCTCGGGACCGGCGCCGTAGCCCGGGTTGCCGAATCCGGCGGCGTTGTTGGTGAGGTCCACCGAGTTGGCGGCGATCGTGGTCAGGGTGTCCGTACCCTGGCCCGTGACCGCCGTGTTGAACACGGACGTGCCGCGCACGTTGACGGCGTACGGGCCGTTGCCCGGCGCCGCGGGCGCGTTGGCCGGCAGCGTCGCCTTGACGATGACGGTCAGCGTGCCGCTTGCGGCCAGCGGACCGGTGTCCGGGATGCCGTCGTTATTGGTGTCCGTCAGCGGCGTGAGGCCGTCGGCGCGGAACAGCTGCAACGTCGTGCCCGCCGGGAACGTCGAGCTGAGCAGCGTCAGGTTGAAGGTGTCGAGACCATTGCCCGTGTTCGTCACGACGTTCGTGAAGTTCACGGTGGCCGCCTGCGTCGCCGAGGCCTTCGTATCCGACGACACGGTGACCGCGGCCGACTGCTGGACGGTGTACTGCACCGTGTTGGTGTCGACGGCCGTGATGTTGCCCGCGCCGTTGTTGTACGCGAACTGCGCGGTGTTGGCGGTGCGCGTGTTGACGCCGGGCGCTTCACCCGTGTTCACGCGCACGCCGAAGGTGACCGTGCCGCTCTGGCCCGCGGCGACCGAGGCGATCGTCACGGTGATCTTCTTGGTCGTGCCGTCCCAGACGTAGACGACGCCGCCCTGGTCGTCCGAGTTGGCGTCGGTCATCGCCAGCGCGCCCGTGACGCTCCAGCGACCGGTGCCGGCTTCGTAGGTGAGGCCGGCGGCGATCGTGTCCGTCAGCACCAGGTTCGTCGCCGTGGTGTTGCCGGTGTTCGTGTACGTCAACGTATACGTGCGCACGCCCGAGCTCGGCGACGGGCCGTAGGCGAGGTCGATCGCCTTGGTCACGCCGATGACGGCCTGCGTGGTCACCGTCACCTGGTCGGCGTTGGTGTGCGTCAGCGAGTTCAGGAAGCCGCTGCGGCCCTGCACCGTGATGGTGGCCACGTTGCCCGAGACCGCGGAGCCGGGCACCGTGCCGACGACGACGAAGCGGAACGCCGCGCCCGCGGCGAGCTCGCCGGTGGTCGAGATGTTCGTGTTGTTGTCGGGCACGCCGTCGCCGTTCGCGTCGGCGTAGATCTGCACGCTGGCGAACGTGAAGGCGCCGGCCTCGGTCTGCGTCAGCGCGAACGTGTCGGCGCCATTGCCGGTGTTGGTCAGGGTGTGAGGAAATGCGACCTGGCCGCCGGCGTTGCCGCGGCGGTCACCATCGGCGGTCAGCGTGAAGCTGGCGACCTGCTGCACGATCGTCGTCACGGTGTTCGACGTGACGGTGCGCGTGACGTTGGTGTCGTCCGAATAGGTCGCCGATGCCTGGTTGCCGATCGAGGTGCCGGCCGGCGGCGCGGCATGCGCGACGCTGGCGACCACCGCCGCGGCGAGCAGCAGGCAGGACAAGAAGAAGTGCTTCGGGGTGAAGCGAAGGGAGAGCATGGAGTTGCGTTCGTTCATGGGTGGCTACCGCTCATTCCATCCGCATGCGGGCCACGACGACGCGCGACGCGTCCGCCGGGAGGTCGCCGAGCTGCCAGCGCAGGAAGCGGTATTCGGCGGCCGGGATCTCGACGACCTGCTCGCGACCGTCGGCGCCCTTGACGCGACGCGTCAGCGGCATCGCCGCGTACGTCTTGCCGTCGAGGCTGGCCAGGGCGCCGCGCGTGGCGGTGCCGGCGAGGAACACGAAACCGGCGGGGATCGGCAGCGTCGCGGCGACGTTCGCCAGCGGCTTCTTCGAGACGTTCTGGTACGTCGTGCGGTATTCGACGACGTCGGCGGGGCGGGCCACGTCGGCCGGGACCAGCTTCTCGACGCCGCCGGTCTCCGTGACCACGCGGCGCGCATCGAGGCTCGCCACCAGCGACTGGTCGGCGTGCGCCACGCGTCCGAGCGCGGCGAGTCCCAGCAACAACATAACCAGAGTCTTCATGTCCTCTCCCGGTAGTAAGGGTTATCCGAGCAGGCATTCCCCCATGCGGACCGCGCCTGCATTTCTGCTGGAGACGGTTTCGGTCCGCGGGCGGGCTTCTGGATCGGGGTTTCCCGCTAACTACCAAGCACTATCTACAATCGATATGCACGTCACGAATAACAGCGGATTTTCGTTCCCGGTTGCGGCAACACCCGGCACCGAACCCTTACGCAGAAATGCGTATCGGATTTCCCCTAACTACTCGGCGGAGGGCCACGGCGTAGTGCGGCGGCGGCAGGGTTCGCGGAAACGCGCCTTCTTAGGGGTTTTCGCGGCGCTGGTTATGTCACTCGGGACCGGTGCGGCGTGCGCCGACGACGGGCAGTTCTACGGCATGTTGCGCGAGCGCGACCTCACGCCGTTCGGCTTCCTGCGCCTCGACATGCGCCCGGCGCACGCCATCTCGATCGAGCCCGGCAGCTTCGCGTTCGAGGCCGAGCTCGGCTACCAGAACACCTGGGCGCTCAGCGAGAACGTCGAGAAATACCTGGACGGCCTCGAGGCACAGGGCGGCCCGCGGCGCGACATCGGCCCGGCGGAGATCCAGGCGATCCGCGACCTGCCCGGCGAGAACTACCTGCTCGACCTCGAGTCGGCGACGCTCGATCTCGCGATGCACTACAAGTTCGCCAGCCACTGGAGCGGCTACGCGATCCTGACCGCGGTCTCGTACCACGGCGGCTTCATGGATTCCGGCATCGAGAAATTCCACCAGACGTTCGGCTTCAGCACGTTCGGCCGGCACGCCGTGACGCGCAACCAGACGAACCTCGTGTACGACCTGAAGGGCGCGCAGGTGGTGTTGCTGGACGCGCCGCAGACCTCCGGGTTCATGGACCCGACATTCGGCCTGCGTTACACGGGCCTCACGCTGCCCGGCCGCTGGCGGATGTCGGTGGAAGCCGCGGTGAAGGTGCCGCTGGACGGCGAGAGGCTGCTGCTGTCGACCGGCCGCACGGATTACGGCATGCAGGCCTCGGTGCGCCATCTCGGCGACCACAACGCGCTGCACGTGGATTTCGCCGCGGTGTACTACGCCGGCGCGACGGAGCCGGCGCCGCACGAAGCGCAGATCGTGCCCACGATCGTCATCGGCTGGGAGCGCAGGATGACCGCGCGCACGAACATCAACCTGCAGGGCTATGCCAGCCGCAGCGTGTATCGCCGCGCGCAGACCGATCTGCCGGAATTGCTGAGCGACAAGTTCCAGCTCAGCCTGGGATTCCGGCACCGCTTCGATTGCTGCCTGACGTCGTTCGCGGTGACCGAGAACCTGCAGAACCTGAACAACACGCCGGACATCGGCTTCCAGCTCGGGTTCGCGTGGGTGCCGGAGTTCGCGAAGAAGTAGTCAGGCCTGCCGGCGCGAGCTGCGCGCGGTGCGTTTCGACGCGCCGGGCTCGCGGTCCGGGACCAGCACGCGGGTCACCTCGACGTTGCCGGCGGTCAGCATCGCCGTCGCGTTGAACTCGACGATCCACGCCAGGCACTTGTCGGCCGGCATCGCGCGCGCGAAGTGGAAGCCCTGCGCGAAGTCGTAGCCGGCGGCGGCTAGGAACTGCGCCTCCCACTCGGACTCCACGCCTTCCGCCACGAGCTCGAGGCGCAGCGCGTGCGCCATCTGCGCGGTCGACTCGACGATGATGCGGTCGTCGGTGTTGTTGCGCATGCCCATGACGAACGACTTGTCGAGCTTCAGCGAGTGCACCGGCAGGTCGCGCAGGTAGCCCAGCGACGAATACCCCGTGCCGAAGTCGTCGATCGACACGAGCACGCCGAGGCTGTCGATGCCCTGCAGCACGCGCAGCGCGCGCGTCGGGTCGACCATCATCGCGCTCTCGGTGATCTCGAGCTCGAGCGACGCGGCCGGGACGCCCGCGGTCTCGAGCAGCGCGGCCAGCCGCGCCGGGAAGCCGGTGTCCTGCAGGATGCGCGCGGAGATGTTCACGGCGATGCGCACGTGCACGCCGCGGTCGCGCCAGGCGCGGATCTGCGTCAGCGCGCCGCTCAGCGTCCACTCGGTCAGCGGCCGGATGAGGTCGGTGGACTCGGCGATGGCGATGAATTCGCCGGGGCTCACCGAACCCTGCGTCGGGTGGTGCCAGCGCACCAGCGCCTCGGCGCTCTCCACCATGCCGCTGCGCAGGTTCACCTGCGGCTGGAAATGCAGGTCGAGCGCGCCGCCGGCGATCGCCGCGCGCAGCTCGCCGCCCAGCGACAGCCGGCGCACGGTGTTCTCGTCGTGCGCCGGATCGTAGTACTCGTAGGACGCGCCGCGGCGCTTCGCCACGTACATCGCGACGTCCGCGTGACGCATGAGCGATTGCGCATCGGACGCGTCCTGCGGGAACCGCGCGATGCCGATGGAGACGCCGACCTCGATCGAGATGCCGGCGACGTCGATGGGCGTGCGCAGGCAGTCGCCGAGAGCCTGCGCGGTGCGATCGATGTTCTCCAGGCCCGCGGCCGTATCGAGCACCACCGTGAATTCGTCGCCGCCGATGCGGGAAATGAACCCGCCCGCGCCGAGCGCTGCCTGGAAGCGTTGCGCCACCTCGGTCAACACGCGGTCGCCGACCTCGTGACCCAGCGTGTCGTTCACTTCCTTGAACCGGCTGAGATCGAGCAACAGCAGCGCGACGTGCGGCGGCAGCGGCTGCGCGGCCAGCGCGTCGTCGAGATGCACGAGCAGCGCGGCGCGGTTCGGCAGGTTCGTCAGCGAGTCGTGCGTGGCCTGGTGCTGCAGCTTGCGTTGCTGTGCGCGGCGCTCGCGGATGTCGCGCACGATGGCGGTGTACAGGCGGTCGCCGTCGAGGCCGAGGCTGCCCGAGGAGATGTTGCGCACGCGGCTCACCGAGATCTCCACCGGGAACACGTCGCCGTCGACGGTGCGCGCGTCGCATTCGCGGATCGTGCCGTGCAGCGCGCCGAGCCGCGCGCCGGCGCCCTCGCCGGCCAGCAGTGTGATGAAGCGCGAGATGTTCTGGTCGACGAGCTCGTACGCGGGGCAATCGAACAGGCGCGCGGCGGCGGGGTTCGCGGTGCGGATGATGCCGGCCTCGTCGACGCAGATGATGGAATCCGTCGACGACTGCACGACCGACTGCAGCAGCGCCTCGCGGCGGCGCATGCCCAGCGAGAACGTCAGCGCCTTCCAGGTCTGCGACTCGAGCGCGCGCAGCGCGACGGCGACGAACATCAGCGCACTGGTCAGCAGCAGCGACGCGGCGTCGAGCCACAGGCGATGCGCGACGAACGCGTACGACCACAGGCCGAGCACGGCGACGACGGACAACGCGAACGTCAGCAGGTTGGTGCGCCAGCGGTCGCGGTACAGCGCGCCCATCAGCAGCGCGACCAGCGCCAGCAGCGACATCGAAACCCACTCCGGCGGCACCACCGGCGCGCCGGCGTTCACCGTCTCGGTCGCCAGCGCCTGTACGACGATGCCCGGCTGCGACAGGTAGACGGGTACGGCCACCATGTCGTTGAGATCCACCGAGGTCGCGCCGACGAACACGGTCTTGCCGGCGAAGACCTCGCGCGGCACGCGGCCGTCGAGCACGTCGGCGAAGCGCACCGTGGTGAACGAGGCCGGCGAGATCGAATAGTCGATGACGACGTCCGTGCCGTCGGGCAGCGAGCGGCGCAGGTCGATGACGGATTCCGCGCGCGCGCCGTTCATGTGCCAGGCGTTGCGCCACTGGCGAGTCAGCCCGTCGGCGCCCGGCACGTGGTTGACGACGGCGAGCTGCACCTGGCGCCCGAAGCGCGGCAGCGGCTCGTTGACGACCAGCGTGTCGTCGCCGCCGCCGCCGTACTGGAAGTAGGTGGGCAGGTAGACGGGGAAATCGCGCGGGTGCGTCAGCGCGCCCTCGAGCACCGCGTCGTCGAGCGCGTTCGACGCCGAGCTGAAGTCGATGTCGAGGAACACCGAGCGCGGCTTCGACTCGGCGAGCCGCTTCAGCAGGTCGGCGTGCAGCCGGCGCGGCCACGGCCAGCGGTCCAGCGTCGCGAGACTGGCGGCATCGATCTCGACGATGACGATGTCCGAGCGGACTTCGTGTTCCAGGAGCTTCGCGCGCGCATCCGCGAGCAGGTTTTCGTACGGACGCAGCACACCACCGGCGCGCAGTCCGCAGACTGCCGCGAAGACGGCCAGGGCGAGCAGCCACCAGCCATGTCGGCGTGTCACTCCTTTGATCATGCGGCGGTCATTTGCGGCGGCGACGCACCAGGCCATCGAGCAGGCCACCCACGTCGATCACCGGCGTCGACGCCGGCGGCGTCGTGTTGCCGGAGTTGCCGGGGTTGCTCGTGTCGTTGTGCCCGGCATCGTTGCCGTGGCCGTTGTTGCCGTCGTCGAGACCGAGATCGACGCCGACGTTGACGTTCAGCCCGGCGACGTTGACGCCGACGTCCACCGTGCCCGCATTCGCGTTCACCGCCGCGGCGACACCCGTGTCGACGCCCGCGACCGCGGTGTTCGTGTTGACGCCGACGGCGGTGTTCGCGCCGACGTCGACGGTGGCGCTGGTCGAGGTGTCGACGACGCTGGTGGTGCCGAGGTTCACGCCCGCGCCCGCGTCGACCGCGGCGCCCACGCCGCTGGTGCCGACGTCGACCGCCGTGTTGGTGCCCACGTTCGCGTTGACGACGCCGAGGTCGGCGGTGGTCGTGGTTCCTGCATCGACGCCGAGGTTGGCCGGACCGGCGGTGATGCCGGCATCCACGCCGAGTCCGGCGGAGACCGGGCCGGTGTCGACCGCCGCACCGATGCCCGCGGTGATGGCGTTCTGCGTGACGCCGAGGCCGACGTTCGCGGAGACGGCGGGTTCGAGGTCGAGAGCGGTGAGCGGCGAGTTGCCGCCAGCGCCGACGTTCGCGTCCGCGACGGCGTTCGCGCCGGTGCCGGCGTCGATGCCCGCCGCCGCGTCGATGCCGACACCCGGGCCCGTGCCCGTGTCGATCGAGGTCGTGGCCAGCGCCGGATCTGCGCCGGACATCGTCGCGTCACCACGGGTGTCGAGGCCCGGCGCCGCACCGCCGCCCGCGAGCAGCGAAACCTCGCCGCCACCGCCGCCACCGTTGCCGGAAGACGTGGGCCGCGGCGCCGTGGTCGGCACCTTGCCGTCCATCTTCATCACGTTGATGGACTTGTCGCCGCGCCTGCGCGACGCGATCTCGCCGGCGTTCAGATCGACGACGGCGTCGCCGTCGGTGGCCCGCACTTCGAGGCGGCCTTCGAACAACGAGATGGTCGTGCCCGTGTCCTGCGCGGCCACGTTGAACTGCGTGCCCTTGACCACACCGACCAGGTACGGCGCCTCGACGCGCAGCTTGTGGCCGTCGCGCTTGCCGATGCTGTAGAAGGCGTTGCCGCGCGGCTGGACCACGCGATCGATCGAGCCGCCTTTCTCTTCGCGCGCCGGGAATTCGAGCTGCGTGTCGGGACCGACGCTGACGGTGGTCGCGCCCTGCTTCAGTTCGAGTGCGCCGTCCTTGCCGGTGTGGACGCTCGCGGGGGTTTCGAGCACGCCGCCGGCCTTCAGCGCGCGCGGCGCGCCGTTCACCGTGATGCGCACGTCGCCCTTGATGCTGGTGACGACGATGTCGCCGGTGTCCAGCGCGAACGCGGCCGGTGACGCGCACCACGCGAACAGCGTGACTGACAACGCAGTCATGAATCTAACTACCGGATTCTCCGCGGCCGCCGCGGCGTTATGACAGGACATGCCCGATCCCCATATTTCTGATGGCGCGATCCTACTAGGCGATACCCCGTCACAATGTGAGTCGCCTCTCAACGACGGTCGCGCGGTTCGCGGAGAATGCGCGCCTCGATTTTCCCGGCCCGGGGACCAGGACGGTTCATGACAATAAACATCGACGTGCGGCGCGCCGCCGCTGTCATAATTTTCGCGGCGATCTCGCAGCCCGCCTGCGAAGCGCAGGAGCTCACCGCCGCCAACAGCCTAACTACCCAGGCGGTGGCGCCGGCCGCGGCGGCCCTGACGACGGTGATCGTCGACGGCTCGAGCGTCTACGATGCGCCGCGCCTCTTCGGCGCGTACCGCGACTCGCTCGGCAAGCCGATCACGCGCGACAACGCGCGCGGCCTCGTCGATGCGCTCGCCGCACTGTACACAGGCGACGGCTTCGTGAAGCCGGAGATCCGCCTCGACGATTCGCTGGCCCCGCGCGGCGTGTTGCGCGCGAAGCTGGCCGAGCCGCGCATCAGCAACGTCGTGTTCGAAGGTGATGCCGGCAACGCCCGCGACGCGCTCGAACGCATCGCGACGCGGCTCGAAGCCGCGCAGCCGCTGCGCCAGGACGACGTGCCCAACGCGCTGCGTGACATGCGCGCGATCGCCGGCGTCAGCGTCACCGCGACTTCGCGCCGCGACCCGGTCGCGCCGAATGCGTACGAGCTCGTCGTGAAGACGGACTACGCGGCGGTGGACGGCGTCGTGCGCATGAACAACCGCGGCACCGACCAGGCCGGCCCGAACTTCGTGCTCGGCCAGCTGTTCGCCAACGGGTTGCTCGGTCACGAGGAGAAGCTCGGACTCATCTTCGCGTCGGCGACGGACCCCGAGGAGTTCCTCGGCGGCGGCCTGTTCGTCGACGCGCCGCTCGGCGATGCGGGCACGCGCGCGAATGCGCTGCTGTTCCACTCGCACTCGGCGCCGAACGAGACGCCGGTGAACCTCAGCGACGAATACCTGCGCGACCGCGCGACGCTGAAATTCCAGCGCCCGCTGCGCCAGGACTCGCGGCTCACGCTGACGCTCGCCGGCGGCCTCGAGGCGGACGACCTGTTCATCGAGCGCGACGGCACGCGCATCCGCGAAGATCGGCTGCGCGTGTTCGAGACCGGCCTGCGCGGCTCGTGGCGCGGCGAGTTCGCGACGCAGTACGCGGCCAGCGTCACGGTGCGCAAGGGTCTCGACGCGCTCGGCGCCGGCCTGCAGGCGCGCGATCTCTTCTTCGACGACCGCCGCGTGGACTTCCTCGTCACGCAGTTGTCCGGCACCGCGCTGCGCCGTTTCGCCGACAAGTGGACGGTGCGCGTCGACGGCTTCGCTCAGTATTCGAACGACGTGTTGCCCGACAGCGAACGCTTCAAGATCGGCGGCGACCGTCTCGGCCGCGGCTTCGAAGTCGCCGAGATCGCGGGCGACCAGGGACTCGGCGCGAAGTTCGAGCTGCGCCGCGAGCTGGTGAACTCGGACTCCTTCCTCGGCCGCATCTCCGCGTACGGTTTCTACGACTTCGGCGCGGCGTGGAAGGAAGATTGGCCGGGCCGCGATTCCGCGGCGACCGCGGGCACGGGCCTCGCGATCGCCGGCGCCGCGTTGTCGGGTTATCTCGAAGTGGCGGCGCCGCTCACCGGCCCGGACATCGAGGGCCAGCGCGACGCGTCGATCTTCGCGGAACTGGCGTACCGCTTCTGATATTTTCGCGCGGTGCTGCCGCGCCGCCTTGCCCGTCCGTCGCCCACCTGCCCGTCACGCGGCTGCGTCTTGCTCATCGCAGCTTCACTGCTCGCGAGCTCGTTCGCCGCACACGCGGCGAACGGCACCGATGACGCGCAAGTCCGAGCCTCGCCGACGCTCGCGCGTTCGATCACGATCGCCGAGCTCTTCCCGCCGGCCGAAGCCGCCCGGCTCGAGAGCACGCTGCGCGCCGACAAACGCGTCGATTTCCGACTGCGCATCCCGCCGGGCGCGGGACCGCACGGCGCGCTGGTGTTCGTGCATCCGTACAACTCCGGCGAGCTGCCGGACGGCTGGGCGGAGATCCTCGATCGGCGCGATCTCGCGTGGGTCGCCGCGGAGAAATCCGGCAACGCGGTGGCGGGCTCGCAGCGCGCGCTGGTCGCGCTGCTCGGCCTGACGTTGTTGTCGCGGACGACGACGCTCGACGATTCGCGGCGCTACATCGGCGGCATGTCGGGCGGCGGCAAGATCGCCGGTGAAGTGCTGACGCGATTCCCGGCGTACTTCGATGGCGCGTTGTGCATCGTCGGCGCGAATCCGGTGCCGGCCGCGAGACTGCGCTCGCCGGAGCTGCGCGAGAAACGCGTGCTGTTCCTGACCGGCGATCGCGATTTCAATCACTACGACGTGCTGCAGGTGTACGGGAAATTCCGCGATGCCGGCCTGTCGCACGCGCAGCTCGTCGACCTGCGCGGCTTCGGTCACCAGTACCCCGACGCGACGCAGCTCGACGCGGCGCTCGAGCTGCTGGACCCGCGGTCATGAACGGCCGCCGGCGATCGGCCGCGGCGTCCGCCGCGTGGCGCACGATGTTGCTCGCCGTGTCCTTCGGCCATGCGGCACTCGCGCAGACGACCTCCGTCGACACCGTGACCATCGCGCAGCTCTATCCACCCGCCGTCGCCGCCGCGTTGTCGCGCACGCTGCCGGCGGATCGCGCGGTGAAGTTCCACGTGCGCGTGCCGCCTGGCGAGGGCCCGCATGGCGTGCTGGTGTTCGTGAGCGCCCACGGCGACGCGCAGCCGCCCGAGGAATGGCCCGCGGTGCTCGACCGGCACGATCTCGTGTGGGTGTCCGCCGAAGGTTTCGGCAACGACGAGTTCGGCGCGCAACGCGTGTTGGTGACCCTCATGGCGCTGGAGCACGTGAAGCGCCTCGTCCCGCTCGACCGGCAGCGGCTGTACGTGGGCGGCATGGCCGGCGGCGGCCGCATCGCCAGCCAGGCGCTGACGCGTTTCCCCGGATTCTTCAGCGGCGCGTTGTGCCTTCTCGGCGCCGACTTCGTCGCGCCCGAACCGCCGCTCGCGCCCGAGCTGGCGGGCAAACGCGTCGTGTTCGCGAGCCGCGCGGGCGACGCCAACCGCCGCGAGATCCGCGCGGCGTATTCGCGCTTCGTCGACGTGGGCGTGCAACGCGCCCACCTGCTCGAGCTCGGCGACTATGGGCACGTGGTGCCGGACGGCGAGGAGCTCGACGAGGCGCTGACGCTGCTGGAGCGCTAGGCCGCCTTCTGCATCGCGCGCTTCACGAACAGCGCCACGACGATGATGCCGAGACACGCGGAGCTCGCCAGCATCTCCGGCTGCTTGCTCGGCATGAAACACATCGCGACCATCACCGCGAGCATCGCCAGCGCGGCGCCGCCGGCGACCAGCTTCACGCCGCCCGATTCGCGGTGCCGCGCATCGGTGTACGGGAAGCGGAAGTGCGCCACGGCGACGAACAGATAGGTGAACATCATCAGCGCGCCCGAGGAGTTCATCAGGAAGTTGAACAGCTTCTCCGGCGCGATCCAGTTCATCAGCATCACGATGAAGCCGAAGGCGCTGCCCAGCAGGATGGCGCGCGCCGGCACCTGACGCGAGTTCACCGCGGTCAGCCAGCGCGGCGCGTCACCCTTGTCCGCCATCGCGAACAACACGCGCGCCGTCACGTAGACGCCGGAGTTGAGACAGGACAACACCGCCGTCAGCACGATCAGGTTCATGATCGTGGCGGCGGACGGGATGCCGATGCGATCCAGTGCAATGGCGAACGTGGAGTCGCCCGGCTTGAAGTCCGTCCACGGCACGATGCACAGGATCAACGCGATCGCGAGCACGTAGAACAGCAGGATGCGCAGCACGACGCTGGCCGCGAGCCGCGACAGCGTCTTGTTGGACTCGGCCGATTCGGCGGCCGCGACCGTGACGATCTCCGCGCCGACCATCGAGAAGATGACGGTGGTGACGCCGGTGAGGATGGCGGCCCAGCCGAACGGCGCGAAGCCCTGGTGCGCGGACAGGTTCGAGAGACCCGGGCTCGACGGATTGCCGACGCCGAGCAGCCAGCTCGCCGCGACGATGATGAACACGACGATCGCGACGACCTTGATCGACGCGAACCAGAATTCGAACTCGCCGTACGAACGCGCCGACGTGAGATTCACCGCGGTGAGGATGGCCATGAGCCCGAGACCGATCTGCCAGACCTCGAGCATCGGCAGCCAGGCATGCGCGGTCTGCGCGCCGACCAGGGCTTCGAACGCGACGACGACGACCCAGAACCACCAGTACAGCCAGCCCGTGATGAATCCCGCGCCGCCGCCGAGCGCGACCCGCACGTATTCGGTGAACGAGCCGAGCCCGGGCTGATCCATCGCCATGCGCGCCAGGATCGAGATGACGCCGAACACCACGATGCCGGCGGAGATGTAACTCAGCACCACCGCCGGGCCGATCGATGCGATCGCGCCGCTGCTGCCGACGAACACGCCGCCGCCGATGATGCCGCCGATGGAGATCATGACGAGGTGACGCGCGAGCAGGGATTTCGAAAGCTTGTCGGAGGCGCTCAAGGGGTTCTCGCTCTTGTTGTGGCCGGCGTGCGCACCTTACGCCCGAAGACGGCGGCGTCAAAGTACGGCGCCAAAGAAAAAGGCCGGGACGTTTCCGTCCCGGCCCTTTTCCTTTCCCACACTCAGAACTTGTAGGTCGCGCCGAAGTTCACGGTACGACCGATCTCGGTCTGGAACAGCGTGTCCTCGCGCGAGCGATCGATGAAGAGCGTGTTGCGCTCGTCGGTCAGGTTCTGTGCTTCGAGGATCAGCGTGAGGTTGTCGTTCACGTTCCACGACGCCGAGGCGTCGACGAACAGGTTCGCCTTGTTGCCGCGCACGTCGCTGCCCGCCGAGGCCGGCAGCGCACGGATGTACGCGTCGCGATACGAACCCGTCGTGCGGATGCTGAACTTGCCGTCGTCGTAGAACAACGTGCCGCTCGCCGTGTTCGGCGAGAGGTCGACAAGGTCGTCCTCGGTGAACGTCAGCGGCACGCCGTTGGCGCTCGTCAGCACGTACTGGATCGTCGACTCCACGTGCGTGTAGTTGGCGAGGAAGCCCGTGTTGCTCAGGAAGCCCGGCAACATGCGGAACTGCACCTGCGCGTTCAGCTCGTAGCCCTTCAACGGACCGCCCTCGGTGTTCTGCAGGCGGCTGACGTGGAAGTCCTGCGTCGGGCTCGCCGGCGTGCCGGTCAGCACCGAATCCGGGACGCCGAGATTGCGGAACGGCTCGTCACCCGTGATGCGCTGGATGTACGTCTCGATGTCCTTGTAGAAAATCGCCGCCGACAGCACGGAGCCTTCCGAGAAGTACCACTCCAGCGCGAGGTCCGCCGTCTTCGCGCGGATCGGATCGAGCAGCGGGTTGTTCACCGTCGCGTTCAGCGTGGTGGCCGTCACCGAGACGCTCGGCGTGATGCTGCCGAGGTCCGCGCGCGCCATGACCTTCGCCGCCGAGAAGCGCAGCAGCAGGTCCGGCTGGAACTCGAACACGGCGTTCAGCGACGGCAACCAGTCGTTGTAGTCCTGGTCCACGTCCTGGCGGAAGCCGACGTTCGGGAACGCCGCGCCCATCGGCGCCGCGATCGGGATATAGCCGAACGCGGACTGGCGCGTGTGCGCGTAGCGCACGCCGAGGTCGCCGCGGATCGGGATGCCCCACTCGACGTTCCACGAACCCATCACGAACGCACTGGTGATCTCCTCGACGACGCCGCTGCGGTTCGCGCCGCACTCGATGCCGCAGAAGTTGAACGTGTCCGGGAAGTTGAACGCCGCGGCCCACTTGTCCGGATCCATCGCGACCCAGCTGTCGGGCGCGCCGGAGCCGAACTTGTCGCCGACGCCCTTGATCTCGAGCGTGTAGTCCGCGAGCGTGCCGTTGGGCAGCGCCTGCGTGACCGTCTGCGCGGCGAGGATGCCCGACGCCTTGGCCTTGTAATTGTTCTCGCGCCATTGCAGGCCGCTCTTCAGCTTGAAGCTGTCCGAGGTCTGCCACTCGCTGGCCAGTTCGAACAACGTGTTCGCCGTGACGTTGCGCGACGGCTTGCCCTGGAACGAGTAGCCGCCGACCACCGTCTGGTTGCCGTCGGGCGTCGGCGCGTACGTGAAGAAGCCCGCGTCGGCGACGGTCGTGCCGGGGCGCTGCGTGTTCGTGCCGAAGCCGATGATCGGCGTCTCGCGGCCGCCCGAGAAATCCAGCGTGAAGTTGTCGACGTCGATCGCGTCGATGAAGGTCTGCAGGCGCTTCGGGCCATCCCAGATGTTCAGCGAGCGGCCGGCGGAGGCCGTGATCTTGAAGGTGTCCGAGAACTCGTGCTCGAAGTCGAGGTTCACCTGCTTGAAGGTCGCGATGTAATCGTCGACCAGGCCTTCCGAGCGGATGTCCATGCCGTCGAACGCGACCGTTTCGACCGAGCCGAGCTCGTCGAAGGTCACGGACTTGATCGACGTCATCGGCTGGCCGTTGTTCGTGATGTTGCGGCCCGTCGAGATGCCGGCGATGTAGTTGTCGCGGCGTTCGACCTGGTAACGCGAGAACAACGTGTCCAGCGAGATCTTGGTGGCATCGCTCGGCGCCCATTGCAGGCTGAGCGTGCCGCCCGTGCGCTCGGTGTCCTGCTCGGAGTTCACGTAGCGCGGCAGGCGCGGGAAGAACGCGCCGCTGCCCGGCGTGTTCGGCGCGTCCGGGCGGCGCAGGTTGAACACCGTGTTCCACGCCGCGAGCGTGCTGGTGCGAGGGTTGTCGCCGTACACGGCGCTGTTGCTGCAGCTCGAGGCCGTGGTGCCGCGGGTGCCGACGACCGGGCTCACCGGGCCCGTGTAACCCGTGGTCGTGGCGTTCGGCGTGCAGAACGGCAGCAGCACGCCGGCGACGGTGTTGCCGTTCGTGTTGGCGGAGAGGATGTCCACCGCGGAGTAACCGACTTCACGCGTATGGCGTTCCTGGTAGGCCACGGACGCGAGCACGCCGAACTTGCCGTCGGCGAACTTGTGCGAGATCAGCGCCGAGGCGCGCGGATCGATGTCTTCGGAGACGTCGTTGTAGATGCCGCGGCCGGTGAGCGTGAAGACCGTGTCCTGCGCGAGGTCGAGCGGGCGCGGCGCGCGCAGATCGACTGTGGCGCCGAGCGAGCCTTCTTCCACGTCCGCCGACATCGTCTTGCGCACAGCGAGCTGCGAGAAGATCTCGGTCGGGAAGACGTTGAAGTCGAAGCTGCGGCCGTTGTTGCCGGCGCCGTAGATGTCGCTCGAGCCCGTCTGCGACGAGCCTTCCATGCCGTTGATGCGCACGCGCGTGAACGTCGGGCCGAGGCCGCGCACGGAAATGTTCTTGCCTTCGCCGCCGTCGCCGCGCGACAGCGCGACCGACGGGATGCGCTGCATCGATTCGGCGAGGTTGCTGTCGGGGAATTTGCCGATGTCTTCGGAGGCGATGACGTCGACCGTCGCCGTCTCCTCGCGCTTGATGCCGAGCGCCGTATTCAGCGATCCGCGGAAACCGGTGACAACGACTTCGTCGAGCTCCTGGGACGCGGCGTCCTGCGGGTCGGCGTAAGCGGTGGAGGCGCCACCGAGCGCCATCGCGATTGCGAGCGCAAGACTGGAGCGCTCGAAGCTGATTCGATTGACCAGAGACATGTGTACTCCCCTCACTGAACGCGCTCTGACTCGACTCACGGGCCCTTCTTCCCGCCGACCGTCCCGGGCACGATCGAAATTGATTGCTGATTTATCGTATTTGATCGCGGAAAGCCAGTTCCATCAGACATTTCACGACGTTGGCGCGGTGGTCCGGGCGTGATCGAAGTTGATCGAAACGTCCGTCACGCGCGCGGGACACGCCGCGATTTTCGACGCCGACGCGAGCGCTGGCAGCCGCCGGCAGCGACGGTGGATAGCCGGCCAGAACTCCCTGAAATCACTGGAGAGTTTTGGTGCCCGAGTCCGCTGCGGCGGGGCGGAATTCCGCGCGCGTTCCGCGGCGTCGAAATCGCCAAAAATCGGACAAATTAATGTCTCCCGGTGTCAGCCCACCTGCACCGGCAGCGTGCACATTAATTTTTGTCTGGAACGGGGCCGGGGTCGGCGGTTGCGGCCCGATCGCGGGGCCGGCCGCGCCCGCGGACCGCGACCGGCGAGGACGCCGCGGCGGCGCGCCGCGCGCAGTAGTTAGCCGCGCGCCTCAGCCGTAGCGCAGCTTGAACGCGAGGATCGTCGCGGCGAACAGCAGCGTGACCGCGTTCGCCAGGATCATCGGCCACGACCCGATGGCGATGCCATACGTGAGCCACAGCGCGACGCCGAGCGTGAACAGCGAATACATGCCGCGCGAGATGCCACGCGTGTCACGCGTGCGAATCGTCATGATCGCCTGGGGAATGAACGAGCCGCTGGTCAGCGCGGCAGCGGCATAGCCGAACCATTCGAGATCCATGGCTCGTATTGTGCCGGGAAGTCGGGAGTTTTTCGGATCTGCCGTTTGGCGCGGCCTGGCGATCGCGAGGTGTCCAGTGCTTCCTCTTCTCTTCTCTCTTCTTGTTCGTTCGAGATCGTCGATCGAAGCAGGCGAGCGAAGCGAGCTTAAAAAGGCCGGGGTTGGGTGAGCGCGGAT
>DATJTW010000105.1:0-51456 GCA_035502995.1 Steroidobacteraceae bacterium
GATTCTTGTACACGTCGACGCCCGACAGTAGTTCGGGCGGCACGTCCTCGAAGCCGAGCGTGCGGCTGTTCTTCGCGGAGAACGCACTGTGGCCGTTCAGCTCGGAACGCACCCAGCTCAGTCCGCGGATCGTCACGCCCGAGCCTTCGACGGCGATGCGGTCCGCGTCGCGCGGCTGCGGCACGCGGCCGATGGCGAGGCCGGAAATTCTCTGCAGCACTTCGGTGACGCTGCGGTCGGGCAGCGAGCCGATGTCTTCCGCCGTGACGGCGTCGACCAGTTCGGTGGCTTCCTGCTTGCGCGCCTGCGACGTCTCGAGCTGGCGGCGGATGCCGGTGACGACGATCTCGCCGACGTCCGTCGGCGTTTCGGCCTGCTGTGCCTGGGCGGCGACGGGTAGTGCGATGGCGAGTGTGCTCAGGGCGAGCGCGGACGCACACGCGGGTTTCTCGAAAAACCTCGATTTCAAGTTCATTGGTTCCCCCATGGATGGAATACACCGCCGCGCGCCCGCGATTCGCACACCGGTGTCATTTCTCGAATGAAAGTACAATGCTCTAATGAAAACCCAAGATCAAGGGGTGCCCGGTGCGAATCCGTCCGACGGACCGCTTACGGAGCCGGATGGATGCGTGCAGAATCCCCGCCCGGTCAGAACAACAACGACACAAGACATGGCCAGCAAAACCGGTAGCCCGCGCGCCACGGCGGCGGAAAGTCCCTCGAAGACAAGCCGTTATCGCGCGCCCGCGCTCGAGAAGGGCCTCGACGTCATCGAGCTGCTCGCGGCAGAGAAGTCGCCGCTGAACCTGTCCTCCATCTCGCAGCGGCTCGGCCGCAGCTCGGGCGAACTGTTCCGCATGCTGCAGGTGCTCGAGTTCAAGGGATTCATCACCGCGTCCGAAAACGGGACGGGTTACGTGCTGACCAACAAGCTGTTCGCGCTGGCGATGACCCAGGCGCCGGTGCGTTCGCTGGTCGAGACCGCCATGCCCGTCATGCGCAAGCTCACGCACGACATCGGCCAGTCGTGCCACATCGCGGTCGCGTCCGAGGACCAGATCGTCGTCATCACGCGCATCGAGCGGCCCGGCGATCTCGGCTTCTCGGTGCGCATCGGCTATCGCCGCGAGATCTCGCGCGCGACTTCGGGCCTCGTGTTGTTCGCCTACCAGGACGAGGAAACCCGCCGCACGTGGCTCAAGCGCTGCCGCCTGAAGGGCGACGCGGCGGAGCAGTTCGTCGCGCGCGCCGACACCGTGCGCGAGCGCGGCCACCACGAGGCGGCATCCGACTTCGTGCGCGGCATCGTCGACCTGTCGGCGCCGATCCTGCGCAACGGCGTCGCGGTAGCCGCGTTGACCGTTCCTTTCGTGCACAGCAACCCGCTCGTGAAGGAGATGGGCGAGGCGGTCGAGTTCGTGCGAGCGGCGGCCAAGCAGATCTCGTCCGACATCACCCACGGGGACATGCCTTGAACGACGACACACCGCGGAGTTTCATCACGCCGGGTTTCCTCGGCGCCACGGTGCTCGTCGTGGCGCTGTTCGCTTTCTGGGGCATGTCCAACAGCCTCAACGACGTGCTGATCCCGCAGTTCCGCCGCACGTTCCTGCTCGGCGATTTCGCCTCGAGCTTCGTGCAGTTCGCGACGTTCATCGGCTACTTCGCGTTCGCGATCCCGGCGTCCCTGTTCATGCGCCGCTTCGGTTACCGCGCGGCCGTGGTGATGGGCCTTGTGCTGTTCGGCACCGGCGCCCTGCTCTTCTGGCCGGCGGCGCAGTTCGGCGAGTACCACTTCTTCCTCGGCGCGTTGTTCGTCGTCGCGAGTGGACTGTCGTTCCTCGAGACGTCGGCGAACCCGATGATCGCGGCGATGGGGCCGGCGGAGAACGCCGACCAGCGCCTGAACTTCGCGCAGATGTTCAACCCGCTCGGCACGATCGTCGGCGTGTTCGTCGGCAAGGAACTGATCCTCTCCGACCATGCGATGGCGCCCGACCAGATCCGCGCGCTCGAACCGGCCGCGCAGGCGGCCTGGCGTGCCGGCGAGCTCGCGGCCGTCAAACTACCGTACCTCGGCATCGGCGCCGTCGTGCTGCTGTGGGCGGTGCTCGTCGCGGTCACGAAGTTCCCGCCGCTGGCGACGCGCGGCGCGGCGGACGACGCCGGCCACGGCGTCGGCAGCAGCGGCGGCTTCGCCGGCCTCAAGTCCTTCCCTCACTACTGGTTCGGCGTGCTGGCGCAGTTCGCCTACGTCGGCGCGCAGGTCGGCGTGTGGAGCTTCGTGATCCGCTACACCACGTTCAACTCGCCGGGCACCGCGGAGAAACTCGCGGCCAACAACCTGCTGATCACGCTGGTGCTGTTCTTCGCGGGACGGTTCATCGGCACGTTGCTGATGTCGAAGATCCGCCCGGCCCTGCTGCTCGGCACCTTCGCCGCGGCCGACGTGTTGCTGTGCCTCGGGGCCGCGACGACGGGCGGGAACACGGGGCTCTACGCGCTGATGGCGACCAGCTTCTTCATGTCGATCCAGTTCCCGACGATCTTCACGATCAGCCTGCGCGGGCTCGGCGAGCACGCGAAGTCCGGCTCGTCGTTCCTGGTGATGGCCATCGTCGGCGGCGCGATCGTGCCGCCGCTGATGGGCCTGGTATCCGACGCGAGCTCGATCAACGTCGCGTTCTTCGTGCCGGCGGTGTGCTTCGCGGTGGTGGCCGCCTTCGGATTCAAGTCGCGATGAACCTGGCCGCACGGCGGGTCGTCGGCAACTCCGGCCTCGAGGTCGGCGTGCTCGGGTTCGGCGGCGCGGGCATCGGCAACCTGTACCGCGTGTTGCGCGAGCAGGATGCGCTCGACGCGGTGCGCGAGTCGTATGCGGCCGGCGTGCGTTATTTCGACACCGCGCCGTTCTACGGATTCGGCCTGTCGGAGCTGCGCGTCGGCACGACGCTGCGCGGTGCGCAGCCGATGCCGGTGATCTCGACGAAGGTCGGGCGCAGCCTGGTGCCCACCGGGCCGCAGGACGAGAACGTCGGCCGCGAGGGATATTTCTCGGCACGGCCGTTCGCGCCGAAGTTCGACTACTCGTACGACGCGATCCGGCGGTCGCACGAGGAGAGCCTGGAGCGGCTCGGCGTGTCGCGCGTCGACATCCTGCTGGTGCACGACATCGGCACGCTGACGCACGGCGCGAAGAACGAGGTCCATCTGCGGCAGCTCGCCGACGGCGGCGGGTATCGCGCGCTGCGCGAGCTGCGGGATTCCGGCGCCGTGCGCGCGATCGGACTGGGCGTCAACGAATGCGAGATCGCCGCGCAGCTGATCGCGGCGCTGGATTTCGACTGCGTGCTGCTGGCAGGTCGATACACGCTGCTCGAACAGCCGGCGCTGGAGACGCTGCTGCCGCTGTGCGAGAAGCGCGGTGTTTCCATCCTCTGCGGCGGGCCGTTCAATTCCGGCGTACTCGCCACCGGCTCGCGCGCCGGCGCGAAGACCCACTACAACTACGCGCCGCCGCCGGCCGACGTGCTGGCGCGCGTGTCGCGACTCGAAGCGGTCTGCGACGAATTCGGCGTGCCGCTGCAGGCCGCGGCGCTGCAGTTCCCGCTCGGACATCCGCGCGTCGCCACCGTGGTCGCCGGCGCGGCCAGCGGCGCGGAATCGCGCAACATCGCCGCGCAGTTCGCGCACGAGATCCCGGCCGCGTTCTGGCGCGCGCTGCGCGACCGCGGCCTGGTCGACGCGCGCGCGCCGTTGCCCGACGCATGATCGACGCGCACCAGCATTTCTGGCGACTCGATCGCGGCGACTACGGCTGGCTGACGCCGGCCGTCGGCCCCATCTACCGTGACTATCTACCCGAACACCTGGCGCCCGCCCTCGCGCGCAACGGCATCACCTCGACGATCCTCGTGCAGGCCGCACCGACGGTCGCCGAGACGCGGTTCATGCTCGAGCTGGCGCGCGCGGCGCCGTTCGTCGCCGGCGTCGTCGGCTGGGTGGACTTCGAGGCGGCCGACGTCGCGGACGTCATCGGCAACCTGGCCATCGACGAGAAGCTGGTCGGCCTGCGGCCGATGATCCAGGACATCGCCGAGACCGGCTGGATGCTCGAGGCACGGCTGACGGCCGCCTATGAAACGATGATCGAGCACGACCTCGTGTTCGACGCGCTGGTGCTGCCACGGCACCTGCCGGGCCTGCGCGAGCTCGTCGCGCGGCATCCGCAGTTGAACGTGGTGCTCGATCACGCCGCGAAGCCGCCGCTGAAGGACGGCAATCTGACCGACTGGAAACGCGAGATCACGTTCCTCGCTCGGGCGCCGAACGTCGTCTGCAAGCTGTCCGGGCTGGTCACCGAGGCCGGCAGCGCGGATCCGGCGACCCTGCGCGACGCCGTCGACCACCTGCTCGAGCGATTCGGGCCCGAGCGCCTGATGTGGGGCAGCGACTGGCCGGTCTGCGAGCTCGTGTGTTCCTATGACACCTGGCGCGCGACCAGCGACACGCTCCTGGCGTCGCTGACCGACGCGCAGCGCGCATTCATCCATTCGGCAACCGCACGAAAAACCTATGGCATCTGACAGACTGGCCGGAAAGACGGCCGTGATCACGGCGGCGGGCTCGGGTATCGGCCGCGCCAGCGCGGAAGCGTTCCGCGACGCGGGCGCGCGCGTGCTGGCTGCGGACATCGACGGCGAGGCGCTGGCGACGCTCGGCGGCTGCGAGCCACACGTGCTCGACGTGCGCGACGACGCCGCGATCGCCGCGTTCGCCGCGGCCGCGGGCCGCGTCGACGTGTTGTTCAACTGCGCGGGCATGGTGCCGAAGGGCACGGTGCTCGACGTCGACCTCGCCGCGTGGAGCGCGGCGTTCGATCTCAACGTGCACGCGATGTTCCACATGATCCGCGCGTTCCTGCCGGGCATGATCGCGGCGCGCGCGGGCTCCATCATCAACATGTCGTCGGTCGCGGGCTCGGTGACCGGCGTGCCGGATCGCTGCGCGTACGGCGCGACGAAGGCCGCGGTCATCGGCCTGACGAAGTCGGTGGCGGCGGATTTCGTGGCGCAGGGCATCCGTTGCAACGCGATCTGCCCGGGCACCGTCGATACGCCGTCGCTGCAGGCGCGGCTGCATTCGTACGGAAACTACGAGAAGACGCGCGCGGAATTCGAGGCGCGCCAGCCGATGGGCCGGCTCGGGAAGCCCGCCGAGATCGCGGCGCTGGCGCTGCACCTCGCCAGCGACGAGTCCGGCTTCACCACCGGGCAGATCCACGTCATCGATGGCGGGTGGATGATCTGACGCGCGGTGTCCGGCCGGCGCGTCGTCTGACTAGTAGGTCGCCAGCTTCACGCGCAGCAGGCGCGGCGTTTCGGTGAGGTTCAGGCCGTAGTCGGTCTGGTCGCCGTTCCAGAGGCGGATACGCGTCCACTTCCCGTCGATGTATCGGCCCTCCTCGACGTAGTCGTAGATCAGGCCGTTCGCCTTGCGATCGGCGGCGACGCCGAACGACACGCGCACGTTCTGGCCGGCCAGCAGGAATTCATCGGGCCCGAGCTCCGCGAGCAACGCGCCACCAGACAACGGCCGCCACTCCGGCTTTTCCTTCACGGCCGGAAACCATTCCTTCTGGCCGAACTGCCATTCCTCGAAGCTCAACGTTGCCGTCCAGCGGCCGAGATCGAGGCTGCGTTTCGCGTGGTCGTCGGGTTCGCCCGCACCCCAGACATGGCCGCGGGCCGCGAGATCCGCCCATTGGCGCGACATCGGCGCCAGCAGCCGGTAGGGCGCGGCGAAGGCGTCGATCGCTTCGTCGACGTGTTTCGCGCCGAGCGGGTAGTTCGAATAGCCCGTGTCGTCGATGCCGAACGGCACGACGCCGAGCGCGCCGGCGCCGAGGATGTCGTACACGTAGCGCGCGAACACCGGGTCGTTGCCGATCTCGGGCACGAGCAGCGGGCCGCCCCGCCGGTAAGAGGCGAGTACTTTCGCGACCTTCGTCGAGTCCTTGATGTAGATGTCCGGCGCGACGATGTCGATCGCCGGCGCGGCCGCGCGGTAGATGGAGATGACGTTGTCCGTCGGGCCGCCGCTGGCGTAGTCGCCGGCCTTGCCCGGGTTCACCGGATCGCGCAGCGCCGCGTTCACGTACATGGGCAGCGCGTATTCCTTCTTGCCGGCGGCCGCGACCGCGCCGATGAAACGCGCGACGGACCAGGCGTGGAAATATTCGTCGGCGTCCCGGCCGAAGGCGGCGGCCCAACTACCCGGCTTCGCGCCGAGCGCCTTGCGCAGCGATTCGGGTACCGGCTGCGCGAACGACTTCTGCGCCGCGGCGCCGAAGTCCCGCGGGCTGCCGTACGTGCCGGGCTCGTTCTGCACCTGGACCAGGATGACGGTGCGCTGCGCGTCGACCTCGCGCAGGTGGCGCATGAACGCGGCGAACGCGCGCGAGTCCGCGGCCAGCGTCTCGGTCGAGTGCGGCGACATCGAGTTCAGCACGCGTCCGTCGGCCGTGACCAGCCGCGGGAAGCGCCGGCCGTCGAGCTTCACCCACGCCGGCGCGTAGTTAGGCCCGTTGTTCTTCCACGTCGCGAACCACAGCAGGACGAGCCGCTGATCGTGCTCGCGCGCCTCGGTCAGCAGCCGGTCGAGGAACGAGAAATCGAAGGTGCCCTCGACGGGTTCGACCTGCTCCCAGGCGATCGGCACGCTGACCGTGTTCCCGCCGAGCTTGCCGACGGCAGGCCAGACGTCCTGCAGCGCCGCCGGCCAGTTGCTCGAGTTGTTCACCTGCGCGCCGAGCAGCAGCCAGGGCGCGCCGTCGACGATCAACGCCGCGCGGCCGTTTTTCGTCTCCACGCGCGGCAGCGGCGCGTCGGCGGCCTGCGACGTCGCCGCGCACAGCCATGCCATCGTCATCAACCAGCCGATTCTTCGTCCGAAACGCATGAGTCCTCCCCCGTGCCGACATTAAACACCATAAAATCCGCGGCCAAGGGACGTCGGTCGAGGACCCCATGAAGATCACCATCGCCACATTGTTCCTGCTCGTCCCCGCCCTGTTCGCGGCCGACGCGGCTCGTGCCGCCGACGCGCCCGCGCGCAAGGACGTGCTGAAGCTCGCCGCGAAAGTGGCGGACTGGCAGCTCGCCCGGCTCGACGCCGCGCACATCACGCACATGAAGGACGAGACGAAGGACGCGAAGAGCTGGGAGCAAGGCGCGTTCTGGGTCGGCCTCGCGCACCTGGCCGACGTCTCCGGCGAGAAGCGGTTTCGCGAGGCGATCCTCGCGATGGGCCGCGCGAATGCCTGGCAGCTCGGCCCGCGCACCTATCACGCGGATGACCACGTGATCGGACAGAGCTACCTGTGGGCCGCGACGCATGGCGCGGGTGCCGAGGCGATCGCGCCGCTGAAGGCGACGTTCGATTCGATCCTCGCGAAGCCGGCCATCGTGCACCTGAGCTTCTACATCCCACCGGGCGGCTACGGCGACACCGCGTGCCTCGCGCGCTGGTGCTGGTGCGACGCGTTGTTCATGGCGCCGCCCGCGTGGCTGGAGCTGGCGAAGCAGACCGGCGATCGCCGGTACGCGGAGTTCGCCATCGCGGAATTCTGGTCGACCACCGCGTTCCTGTTCGACCCCGCCGAGTCCCTCTACTTCCGCGACAGCCGCTTCTTCGAACGGCGCGACGACCAGGGCCGCAAGCTGTTCTGGAGCCGCGGCAACGGCTGGGTGTTCGCCGGACTCGCGAACATGCTGGACGCGCTGCCGGTCGACGATCCGAACCGGCCCGGCATCGAGAAGCTGTATCGCGACATGGCGGAGAAGCTGAAGTCCCTGCAGAAGGCCGACGGCTACTGGGCACCGTCGTTGTTGGGTGCGGAGAATTCCCCGCCGGAGTCGAGCGGCACGGGGTTCTACGTGTACGGCCTCGCCTGGGGCGTGAAACACCGCCTGCTCGATGCGGACGAGTACCGTCCCGCGATCGACAAGGGCTGGGCCGCGCTGAAACGCGCGGTCGCGAAGGACGGGCGCGTCGGCTGGGTGCAGCAGGTCAGCGATCGTCCCGAGACCGTCAACGAAGCCGACACGCAGTTCTACGGCGTCGGCGCGTTCCTGCTGGCGGCCAGCGCCGTCGCCACCCTGGAGTAGTTCGATGTCGAAATTGAAGGTGGCCGCGTTCGCGGTGACGCTCGATGGATTCTCGGCCGGCCCGGACCAGAGCCTGGAGAACCCGCTCGGCGTGAACGGCGGCGAGATGATGCAATGGTTCTTCCCGACGCGTTTCTTCAAGGCGATGCACGGTGATGGCGTCGGCGGCGAGACCGGCGTCGACAACCGCCTGGCCGAGCGCAGCTTCGACAACGTCGGCGCGTGGATACTCGGCCGCAACATGTTCGGACCCGTGCGCGGGCCGTGGCCGGACGAATCGTGGAAGGGCTGGTGGGGCGACGAACCGCCGTATCACGTGCCGACGTTCGTGCTCACGCACCACGCGCGGCAACCCCTGGTGATGAAGGGTGGCACGACATTCCACTTCATCACCGGCGGCATCCACGAAGCGCTGCAGCTCGCGAAGGCCGCGGCGAACGGCAAGGACGTCCGCGTCGGCGGCGGCACGGCCACCGTGCGCGCCTATCTACTGGCAAAGCTGATCGACGAGCTGCATCTCGCGGTCTCGCCGGTGCTGTTCGGCCGCGGCGAATCGTTGTGGCAGGGCCTCGACGCGCGCGCGCTCGGCTACGAGGTGGTCGAGACGATCCCCGGCGAACGCGCGACGCACGTGATCCTAAGGCGCAGGCCGTGACGTCCGGCATCGACACCACCAACTTCCAGGATGCCGACGCGATCTTCGGCGACGACACCGAGGAGACGGAGCTGCTGCGCGGCATGGCGCAGGAGGCGCGCGCCTATCTCGAGGCGTTCTCGTGGGCGAAGCCGATCCGGCGGCAGCGGCTGGCACTCGGCGTCGGCGGCATCGTCGCCGTGTTCTACATCGAGCTGACGGAGAAGCTCGACGATGACAGCGAGGCGCTGTGGATCTTCGTCGGCGATCTGCCGTCGGCGTACGTGGTCGTCGACGCCGACGACTCACCACTCGACGCGCTGGAACGGTACTGCGACCTGATGGACGACTGGGCGGAAGCGGTGCTCGAGGGCGAGCCGCTCGAGGAAGTGTTCCCCGTCGACGCGGCGGCCACGGAAGAAAACGCGCGGCTGCTGCTGGTGCGCACCGAGCTGCTGAGATGCGAATTGATCTCACCTTCCGGCGATGACGGAGATTCGAGTCTCCAGTAACATCGCCCGGGCGCGTTCTCGGGAGGGGTCATGAAACGACGAGCGTTCCTGCACGGCGCATCCGTGCTGCTCGGCAGTTCCGCGTTGGGGACAGTGCTCGAGGCGTTCGCCGAGACGCCGCGCAAGGCCACCTGGTTGTCCGCGAGCGAACTCGCGACGCTGGCGGCGCTGGTGGACACCATCCTCCCCGCCACCGACTCCCCTGCCGCCTCCGCTGCCGATACTCACTACTTCATCGATCTCGCGATTCCGGCCTGTGCGTCGCCGGCCGCGCAACAGACGTTCCGCAAGGGGCTGCGCGAGTTCGGCGCGAAGAACTTCGCGAAGCTCCCGCCTGACAAACAAATCGCGCTGCTGAAGGCGCGCGCGCAGAAGGATCAGGCACCCGAGTACGACCAGTCGTTCTTCAAGATCCTGAAGGACTACACGCTGAGCGGTTATTTCCTCTCGGAAATCGGCGCGACGAAGGCGCTGGCGTACGAACAGGTGCCCGGCGGCTACTGGGGCGACCTGCCCCTGGCGCCCGACCAGAAAGCGTGGGCGATCTGATGAGCGACACCAACAAGTACGACGCGATCGTCGTCGGCTCCGGCATCTCGGGCGGTTGGGCGGCGAAGGAGCTGTGCGAGAAGGGATTGAAGACGCTGGTGCTCGAGCGCGGCCACCCGCTGCGGCACATCGAGGACTACAAGACGGCGCTGAAGAATCCCTGGGAGCTGCCGCACAACAACCGGGCGACCAATGCCGACAAGGCCGCGCAGCCGATCCAGTCGACGCTCTATCTATACGACCAGTCGACGAAGAAGCACTTCGTGAACGACAACCTGCATCCGTACACGCAGGCGCAGCCGTTCAACTGGTACCGCGGCTACCAGGTCGGTGGCCGGTCGCTGATGTGGGCGCGGCACGTGTTCCGTTACAGCGATCTCGATTTCGAGGCGAACCAGCGCGAGGGCGTCGGCATCGACTGGCCGATCCGCTACAAGGACATCGCGCCGTGGTACGACCACGTCGAGAAGTTCATCGGCGCCAGCGGCGAGAACTCCGGGCTGGCCCAACTACCCTCCCAGAACCTGCAGCCGCCGTTCGAGATGAATGCGCTGGAGAAGCACATCCGCGGACGGTTCGCGGAGAAGTTCGCCGGCGAGCGCAAGCTGATCTGCAGCGCCACCGCCGTGCTGTCCCGCGAGCACAATGGCCGCGGCCCCTGCCAGGGGCGCAACCAGTGCGCGCGCGGCTGTCCGTACAGCGCGTATTTCTCGTCGAACGGCGTCACGCTGCCGGCGGCCGCAGCAACCGGGAACCTGACGCTGCGGCCGGATTCGATCGTGCACTCGCTGATCTACGACGAAGGCGCGGACAAGGTCACCGGCGTGCGCATCGTCGATGCGGCGACGATGAAGACGCAGGAGTATTTCGCGCGCGTCGTGTTCCTGTGCGCGTCGACGCTGAATTCGACGGCGATCCTGCTGAATTCGCGCTCGCTGCGGTTCCCGGACGGGTTGGGCAACGACTCGGGCGAGCTAGGCCACAACCTGATGGATCATCACAACGGCGGCGGCGCGACGGCCAGCTATTCCAAACTACTGGACCGTTACTACCGCGGGCGCCGCGCGACGAGCATGTACATCCCGCGCTTCCGCAACGTCGCGCGCAAGGAAGAGAAGTTCAAGCGCGGTTACGGGTACGAGGTGTACACGTGGCGCGATTCGTGGACGCGTGGCGTCGGCGGCGCCGAATTCGGCGCGGACTTCAAGAACGGCATCACGCGGCCGGGTGACTGGGGGCTGTACACCGAGGGTTACGGCGAGACCTTGTCGAACCACGAGAACCGGATGTGGATCTCGCCGGAGAAGCAGGATCGCTGGGGCATTCCGCGCATCAACGTCTCGATGACCTACGGCGAGAACGAGAAGGCGATGGCGCAGCAGATGATGGACGACGCCGTGGAGATGATGGAGGCCGCGGGGCTCGAGAACGTGAAGGGCTTCAACCACGCGGTGACGCCGGGCAGCGTGATCCACGAGATGGGGACGGCGCGGATGGGGCGGGATCCGAAGACGTCGGTGTTGAATGGGTTCAACCAGATCCACGCGGCGCCGAACGTGTTCGTGACGGATGGGAGCTGCATGGTGTCGTCGCCGACGCAGAATCCGTCGTTGACGTATATGGCGTTGACGGCGAGAGCGGTGAACCATGCGGCCGAAGAGATGAAGGCAGGCTCGATCTAGCTACGTCTCGTTCTTCTTCGCCCCTCTCACGTTCATCACGAACAAGCCGACCTGCAACGCGATCAGCGCCCAGGCCTTCGTGTGCCATGCCCACACGATCCACAACGCGTTGCTCGCGATGAACCACCAGAACCCGGCCGCGCGTCGTTCCTGCTTCTTCGACGCGACCAGCCATGCGGCAACCAGCGTCACCGCCATGGCCGGCCACTGAACGGCGTCCAACCAGTCGACGTTCATTTCCCGTCGTATGCCCGCTGCAGTGTCGCGATGTCGAGCTTGCCCATCTTCATCATCGCGGCCATCGCGCGTTCGGACTTCTCGTTCGGCTCGCCGAACCAGTCGACCATCTTCGCCGGCACCACTTGCCACGACAGGCCGTACTTGTCCTTCAACCAGCCGCAGACCTGCGCCTTGGGATCGCCGCCGGCGGTCAGCTTGTCCCAGTAGAAATCGAGCTCCTTCTGATCCTCGACATAGATCTGCAGCGACACGGCCTCGGTGAACTTGAAGATGGGTCCACCATTCAGCGCCGTGAACGTCTGGCCGGCCAGCTCGAACTGCACGGTGAGCACGGTGCCCTCCTTCTGCTGGTGCGCTTCGAAGCCGGCCTTGCCGTACTTCGCGATCTTCACGATCTTCGAATCCGGGAAGATGCCGACGTAGAAACGCGCGGCTTCTTCGGCCTCGCCGGCGAACCAGAGACAGGGTGCGATCTTCGAGCTGATTTTCATGAATGCTCCTGGGGTGTCCGGTGAGTGGCCGAACGGCGGCGCCGTTTTTCGACAGCCGGGAACACGGTATTTTTCAGCGGGTCGCGCCGCTGTAAGACGATGACGTCAGTGATGACGGACCAGCGATTCTTCGAGCTCTTCGAGACTGCGGCCGCGCGTTTCCGGCAGAACCTTCGCCAGCAGCAGCAGGCCTAGCAAGGCGAACACGCCGTACATCGCGAACGTCACGGCGCCGCCGAAGCGCTCCATCTGCCAGGGGAACAGCAGCTGCGTCAGGAAGCAGATGGTCGAGTTCACGAGGCCGACGCAGGAGATCGCCAGCGCACGCACCCGGTTCGGGAAGATCTCGCTGAGCAGCACCCACATGACGGGGCCGATGGACGTCGCGAAGCTGGCAACGAAGCCGAGCAGGCCGGCGAGCACGAGCGCGGACTGCGTTTCGCCAGCGCGGCTGAAGCCGTAGGCGGCGAGCGCCAGGCTAACACCCATGCCCGCGAGGCCGAACAGCAGCAACGGGCGCCTGCCTACCCGGTCGATCAACAACATCGCCAGCACGGTGAACACGAGGTTCACGAGGCCGACGTAGACCGTCTGCATGAACGACGCATCGCCCGCGGCGCCGGCGCGCTCGAAGATCACGTTGGCATAGGCGAGCACGGAGCTGATGCCGGTGATCTGCTGGAAGATCGCGACGATCACGCCGACGACGAGCACGGCGCGCAGCTCGGGCGCCAGGAGATCGCGCAGCCGCGCTTCGTGCGGGCTCTTCTCGCGCGCCAGCGAGGCGCGCAGTTCCTCGAGCTCGGCCTCGGCGAGCTCGGCGCCGTGCGCGCGCACCAGCACGCGGCGCGCGGCGTCGAGGCGTTCGTGCATCGCCAGCCAGCGCGGGCTCTCGGGAATCCACAGCAGCGCGAATAGATAGATCACGGCCGGCACGGCGCCGATGCCGACCATCCAGCGCCAGTTCCAGTCCGCGAGGTGCAGCGTCGTGATCCAGTCGAAGCCGAAGTTCTCGACGTGCACGATGAGGTAGTTGCTGACGAACGCGAGCGCGATGCCGATCACGATGAACAACTGCTGATAGGTGACCATGCGGCCGCGCAGCGCCGGCGGCGCGATCTCGGCGATGTACATGGGCCCGGCGACGAGCACCGCGCCGATGCCGAGCCCACCGATCAGCCGGCCGACGATCAGCGCCACCATGCCCTGCGCCAGCGCGGAGACGACGGCGGCGATGGCAAACAACATCGCGGCGCCACGCAGCACCGTGCGCCGGCCGACGCGGTCGGCGAGCGGGCCGGCGAGGAAGATGGCGATCGTGGCGGAGACCACCTGCGAGGCGTTGGTCCAGCCCACCTGGAAGGTGGACAGCTCGAAGTGCTTCTTGACGAAGACGACGGCGCCGGTGAACAGCGAGCCGTCGAAGCCCATGAGGAAGCCGCTGAGCGCGACGATGAGCACGGTGCCCATCGCGCGAGGACTGTCCCCTTTTGCTAGCAAATGAGGAATGTCCCCATTAAGTCCCACTACGGGCGCCCGACGGAATCGCGTTCGACGAGCTTGGGTTCGAAGACCTGCTGCACGTCCTGGTGCTGGTCGTACACGTTCTTGAGGACCCAGCGCGCGGCCATCGCGCCCATGTCGGCGATCGGGTAGTGGATGGTCGTCAGCTTCGGATACACGTAGCGCGAAATCGGCGCGTCGTCGAAGCCGACGATCGACAGCTCGCGCGGTAGCTCGAGCCCGCGCTCGTGCGCGGCAGCCATCGCGCCCGCGGCCATCTCGTCGTTCGCGCAGACCACCGCGGTGAACGGGATCTCCTTCGCGAACAGTTCGTTCAGCGCATCCTGGCCGCCGGTCTCGTGGTAGTCGCCCTCGATCAACAGGCGTTCGTCGTACTTGACGCCGGCCTCGGCCAGCGCGCGTTTGTGTCCCGCGAGGCGCTGCTTGGCATCGCCCCAGTCCAGCGGGCCGGACACGTACGCGATGCGCTTGTGTTTGTGCTTCAGCAGCGACTTCGTCGCGAGATAGCCGCCGAGCTCGTTGTTCAGGCTGAAGCAGTGGTCCGCCAGCCCGCGCACCTTGCGGTTCATCACCACCAGCGGCGTGGTGTTGTGGTCGTGCTCGACGAGGAACTTGTCGGCGAGCCGCTCGACGTGGACGATCAACGCGTCGCAATTGCGGCTCACGAGGAAGCGGATCGCCTCGCGCTCCTGCTCCTCCTTGCTGTGCCCGGCCGCCACCATGACGAACTTGCCGGCCGCCTTCAGCGTCTGCTCGATCGACGACAGCATCGTGCCGAAGAACGGGCCGTGCAGCTCGGACACGAGCACGCCGACCGCGTTCGAGCTGCGCGTCGCCAGCGACTGCGCGATGGAATTGGGCTGGTAGCCCAGCTCCTGCATCGCCGCCAGCACCTTTTCCCGCGTTTTCTCGCTGACCTTCGCGGTCGCGCTCGGATTTATGACGCGCGACACCGTTGCCAGCGAGACGCCCGCCAGCTCCGCGACTTCGTAAATGTTAGCCATCGCCCCTTCTAGCTAGTGGCCCTGCAATACTGATCGACGTAAACCTGGTGTGGGGGTAGCTGCGCGACCGTCTCGTCGACGCGTCGCTTGATGCCGCCGAGGAAGTCGGCGAGCTCGGCATCACCCATGAGGTCGGCCGCGGGATGGTGAGCCTCCGGCACGAGCCCCTGTCCCAGCATGACCTGGATCCACGAATTCTCGGCAAACAACTCGTTGGGGGCACGGAACACCCGGGCGGTCTCGCGGAACAGCGCGAGGCGGTGCCGGAGCGATTCGGGGATGTCCATGCCACGGCACGAGCGCCAGAACGGGGAATCCTGCCGGTTGGTGACGTGATAGTGCAGCACGATGAAGTCGCGAATGTACTCGATCTCGGCCCACGTCTGCTTGTTGTATTCGTCGATGTCCGACTGGCGGATGCCGCCGCCCGGAAACATCTGCATCAGGCGCGTCACGCCGCGCTGAATAAGGTGAATGCTGGTCGATTCGAGTGGTTCGATGAAGCCGCTGGCCAGGCCGATCGCGACGCAGTTCTTCGCCCAGGTCTGCCGCCGTTGTCCCGGCCGGAACCGGATGACGCGCGGTTCAGTTAGGACCTGCCCCGCGATATTGCCCATCAAGGTCTTGCGCGCATTGTCGTCCGAGACATGACGGCTGCAGTAGACCATGCCGTTGCCGACGCGGTGCTGCAGCGGGATGCGCCACTGCCAGCCGGATTCGTGGGCGACCGAACGCGTGTAAGGCAGTGCCGGGCCCACCGACGCGGTCTGCAGCGCCACGGCGCTGTCGCAGAACAGCCAGTGCGACCAGTCCTCGTAGCCGACGTGCAGCGCATTGCCGATCAGCAGTCCGCGGAAGCCGGTGCAGTCGAGGAACAGGTCGCCCTCGACGAGATCGCCGGAATCCAGCTTCACGGCCGTGATGAAGCCGCTGACCGGATCCACCGGCACCTCGACTATCTTCCCCTCGATGCGCCGGACGCCGAAACCTTCGGCGAACCGCCGCAGGAATTTCGCGTACAGCCCGGCGTCGAGATGATAGGCGTAGTTCATTCCCTGCTTGGGCAGATGCGCGAACCGGCTCTCGAGCGAGGCCTTGAGCTCGAGGCAGTAGTCGCCGTAGTCGCCCGCGAGCCCGCGTTCGCGGCCGCGCAGCCAGAAATGCTGGAAACCCGCGGTCCAGTGATCGACGCCGGTGGTGCCGAACGAATGGATGTAATCCTGGCCACGGTCGCGCCAGCTCTCGAAGGCGATGCCCAGCTTGAACGTCGCCTGCGTGGCCGCCATGAATTCGGGCTCGCTGATGTTGAGCAGCCGATGGAAATGCACGAGCGGCGGGATCGTCGCTTCACCGACACCGACGGTGCCGATCTCGTCCGACTCGACGAGTTTGATGTCGAGTGCCTTGCCCAGCGTGCGGGAGAGCGCGGCGGCAACCATCCAGCCGGCGGTGCCGCCGCCCGCGATGACGATTCTCCGGACGGGATTGGGCTCCACGGGTTCTCTCGCTGGTGGTCGATGCTGACCGGACGGGAATGCTAGTTCACGGCCCCGGTTCGCGTCAGCACCGTGGGGCCCCCGAGCCACCGGCGGTCGGCGGCTGGAAAGAAGAAGGAGCCGCCGACCGACAGCGGCTCCCGTTCTTCACGTCGTTCCTCAGAACTTGTAGCGCGCTCCGAACATGTAACGCGCACCCGTCTGCGTCGCGAACAGCAACTGGTTGTCGTTGCGCCCGTGGATCCGCTGCGTCTCGTTCGTGAGGTTGATGCCCTCGCCGAACACGGACAGGTGCTCGTTCAACGCATACGTCACGTTGAGATCGAGCTGGCCGTATTCGTCGGTATAGCCGGGGTTCACGCCCTGGCCATCGCCGACGAACGCGAGGAACTGGTCGCGCCAGTTGTACGCCGCGCGCACCTGCCAACCGAACTTGTCGTAGAACGCCACGAGGTTGTACGAATCCGCCAGGCCGAGCATCGGGTACTGCGGGCTGGTGAGATCGGTGTCGTTGAACTTCAGCCCGGAGTCGACCTTCGTGTAGTTAGCCGCCACGCCGAAGCCGCTGTCGCCGAACATGTGCTGCACGTTCAGCTCCCAGCCATCCAGTTCGTCCGAGCGCTGGTTGGCCGGCCGCGTCATCAGGAAGGTGGCGATCGGATCCGACGCCTGGCCGACGATCGTGCCCTGCCGGTCGCCGTTGCCGGCGACGCCGGTCATCGTCACGCCCGGATCTCCATCGTGGTTGTCGAAGATGAAGTTGCGGATGCACGGCCGGTCGCCGACGGCACAGCCCGCCGCGATCGCCTCGTTCCAGTACGCACCGCCGGCCGGCGTGTGCATGTTGAACGGCGTTTCCTGCGTGATCACGTTGCTGATGAAGTTCGAGATCTTCTTCTTGAAGTAGCCGAGCGACACGTAGCTGGCGTCGCCGTAGTACCACTCGACCGACAGGTCGTAGTTGTCGGACTCCAGCGGCTTCAGGCCCGGATCGCCCGACGAACCGGTGCCGCCGTCGAAGCGCAGCTGGCCGGCGAGATTCGCACCGCCCTGGATGTCGTTCCAGCCCGGCCGGCCGATCGTCTGGCTGTAGCTGGCGCGCGCCACGAGGTTCTCGCGCAGATCGAGCTTGAAATCGAGCGAGGGCAGCACGTAGTCGTACTCGCCCGTGCCCGAATCGAAGGCCTGGTTCTGCGCGAAGCCGATGTTGAACTCGTTAGCCGAGTCCCACGAGATGGTCTGGCCGATGCGGACCAGCGACGCCGATTCGACCTCGGTCTTCTCGTAACGCACGCCGGCGGCGACGTGCAGCGGCATCTTCGATTCGAACGTCTGGCTGTACTGCAGATAGGCGCTCTTCGACTTCTCGGTGCTGCGCAGGTCGCTGGTGTACTGATCCGGCGCGCGGAACATCGCCTCGTCGCCCAGCACCTCGGCCGCCCGCTCGCGCAGGCGGTTGAAGTCGAACACGAGGAAGTGATCCGTGAAGCGCGAATCGTTGTGGCCGGACATCAGGTCGAAGTAGCCGCCCATGTCGTCGCCGAACCAGATGTCGTCGGAGTAGTCGGCCGGCGAACCGAGCCCGCCCCAGTTGTTCTGCTGCGCGACCGCGGCGGCGGTGCGGTTCTCCACCTTCGTCGCGGACAGGCCGAACTCGAGTCCCGAGTGTTCGGTGAACTCGAAGCTGCCGCTGGCCTGCGCCTGCTGGACCTCGGAGCGGTTGAAGCTGTTCTGGAACACCGAGCCGGTGACCACCGCGTCCGACGGATCGACCTGCGTGCGACCGGCGGGCAACACCACGTTGAGGATCGGGAAGTCGTTGGAGAAATCGACGGTCGTCGTGCCGCGCACGAAACCGGCGACGCCGAGCACGCCGGCGGAGCCGTACGGGCTGTCGGGGCTCGACTCCGCGACGGAATCGTGGATGTCGAGACCGAACTTCAGCCGGTCGCTGACGCGCCAGTCGACGTTGAAGCCGACCGACTTGTTTTCGTTCTTGGTGGCGAGGCTCATGCCGCCCATCGAGAGATCCGAGCCGACCATGTTCTCGGAGTAGATCTCGGGGCCGACGACCGGTCCGGCCGTCCACGAGCTCGTGCCCGGGCCCCAGTTGAACCACACGGACAATTCACTGCGGTGCGTCTGCACCTTGTTCTGCGCGTAGGTGTAGTCGAGGGTCGTCGTGAGCGCGTCGGTCGGCGCGAACTGCAGCACCACCTGTCCGTTGATGCGCTCGCGCTGGACGCCGTTCACGCTGAGGCCGAAATTCTGCGGCCGGCCGTACACGTCGGTCAGACCCGGTTCGTTCGTGATCGTGTACGCGGCGTAGTTGGGATCGCCCGGACGCGGCAGGCGCGCGCCGTCGGTCGTGTTCGCGCCGCTCAGCGTCTTCCAGCCGTTGGCCACGGCGGCCTGGCTGAATCCCGAGTCGCGCTTCTGGTAGCTGGCGCTCAGGCCGACGCCGAACTTGTCGTCGGCGAAGGTGTTGCTGAAGATCGCCGACAACTCCGGCGTGATGTCGTCGCCGGAATAGTTGCTGGGCAGGTTCGTCGCGGACGGATCGTAGACGCCCTTGACGCCGAGGTTGGCGACGAGGCCGGGATGGTCGAGCGGCCGCGCGGTCTTGATGTTCACCGTCGCGCCGATGCCACCCGTGGGTGTCGCGGCGCGCGCCGTCTTGAACACCTCGATGCCGGACACGGCTTCCGAGGCGAGGTTCGAGAAATCGTAGGCGCGCGAGTTCGTCGTGCCGCCGCCGCCGGGGCCGAGGTTCGACGCCGGCATCTGGCGGCCGTTGAGCAGCACCAGGTTGAAGTCGGGACCGACGCCGCGGATCGTGATCTGCTGGCCTTCGCCGCTGGCCGTGCGGTTGATCGAGACGCCGCTGATGCGTTGCAGGGATTCCGCGAGATTCGTATCCGGGAATTTGCCGATGTCCTCGGCGACGATGCCGTCGACGACACCCTGTCCGCCGCGCTTCACGTTCATCGACGATTCGAGAGACGCGCGGATGCCGGTGACGACGATCTCGCCCATCTGCTCCGCCGAATCGTTCTCCTGCGCGAGCACGGGAGTCAGCAGCGATGTTCCGAGTACCAAGGAGATCGCCTGCGCAACCGGCCGGCGAACGAATGCATTCGAGTTGTTCATGTTCCCCCACTGAAGAAAAGGCGTAAGCGTGAGAAAATTTGTAAGCGCTTACATTTTTTACGCTAGCATGCGTTCCGCGCGTGAGGCAAGCAGAGGGGCGATGACAACTCCATGTCCCGCATGTCTTTTTTGATGTCTCTGATTTCGACTTTCATTAGTCGTCAGCATTCAGGCCGTCGGTTGAGGTTGTTAGCGTTAACGACGGCGATTTTCTCGTCGGCTTGCGGAGGTGGCGGCACTGGCAGTCCCCCTGTCTCCTCCCCCGCCCCTCCGCAGCCGACGGGTCCTGGCACACCGACGATCGACGAGGCCGGCGGCGTCCCCGCTAACTACCGGCTCGTGTGGTCCGACGATTTCGACGTCGACGGTTTGCCGGACCCGGCGAAATGGGACTACGACGTCGAGCGGAATTTCGCGGGCTGGTACAACAACGAGGCGCAGTACTACGCGCGGGCGCGCGCGCAGAACTCGAACGTGGCCGGCGGCTCGCTGATCATCACGGCGCGGAAGGAAGACCTGGGCGGTGCGGGCTTCGGCGACTGGGGCGGCCAGAGATATTCTTCAGCGCGGCTGGTCACGCGCGGCAAGGCGGCGTGGACGTACGGCTTCGTCGAGATCCGCGCCAAACTACCCTGCGGCCGCGGCTCGTGGCCGGCGTTGTGGATGCTGAGCGCGCCGCCGCAGACGGCGTGGCCCGACGACGGCGAGATCGACATCATGGAGCACGTCGGGTTCGATCCCGGCGTGGTCCACGGCACCATGCACACGCTGGCCTACAACCACACGAAGAACAATTCGCGCACCGCGACGACGACGATCCCGGACGCGTGCACCGCGTTCCACCGGTATCAGCTCACGTGGACCGCGAACCGGATCGAGGTCGGCGTGGACGATCGCAACTACTTCCAGTATGCGAACGACGGTTCGGGCAACGCCGAGTGGCCGTTCGACAGCCCGCAGTACCTCATCCTCAACATTGCCGTCGGCGGCGACTGGGGCGGGCAGATGGGCATCGACGACACCATCTTCCCGGTCCGGATGGAGGTGGACTACGTGCGGGTGTACCAATAGGAGTCGGCACCTACACCGGCGGCAACAGCTTGAACACCATCTGGCTGATGACCTCGTCGGCCTTGCCGTCGCTGCCGAGCCCGAACATCGAGCGTTCGTAGCGGAAGCGCGCCGACGCGATCGTCGACGAATTGCGGTACACGACCATGCTCGCGGACTTGAGCACGCGCCGCGGACCCCAGCCGCCGGTCACGCCGTACTGCGCGTTGAAGGCCATCGTCACGCTGCAGTCGTCGCGCGACGGCACGAAGCGCGCGGTATAACCGCGGTTCGTCAACGCGCGGACCATCGAGTCGCGGAATTCCGGCGGCGCGTCGATGTTGTCCACCACGCACAACTCGCGGTCGTGGATGCCCTGCGCCATCGTGGCGTCGATGCCGGCATTGGCGAGCACGGGCAGGAGCACCGCGGCGATCAGCGTCGAGAACGAGTTCCGGTTCATGAGCCCTCCCGCCGCGCAGTCTAGCGGGAGGGCCGCGGCGCTGACTAGCTAGTGAGCGCGGTTTCCGGACCCGGCGTCACCGCTCCTGGCCCCGCCCGCGAGATGCCGCGCGAAGAACGGCAACACCTCCGTCGCCATCCGCCCGCCGTCCTCGGCCCAGTACTTGTCCCACGGCAACCCGCGGTATTCTTCCGCCTCGTGTTCGACACCGAGCTCGTCGAGTTCGCGCGTCAGCTCGCGGTTCGAATGAACGTGCGCGAAGGTGGGATCGTAACGGCCCCAGTCGAACTTGATGCCGCGCAGCTTCAGCACGTTCTCGCGTTCCTGCGCCGCGATCTTCTCCAGGAAGAAGCGCGACTTGAGCAGGTCGACGTTGCGGGCGTTCACGACGCGGCGCCCGTCGCGCACGTCGACCATGAAATCGCAGTAGAAAGGCGGACGCTCCGCATCCGGCAGGAACGCCTGCATCATCGACATGAAAACCGTCGCGTAGCCATCGCCGCGCAGCTCGTCCCAGCTGCGCGCGCGCTGCATCAGCGCCCAGTCCGGCCGCGAGAAAGTCGGTTCGACGCCGGATCCGGCGCCCACCGGGTGCATGCCGTACACGGTGCCGAACACGTCCGGATGACGGAACGCATACCGCATCGCGCCGTACGCGCCCATGAAGTCGCCGGTGATGCCACGGCTGGCGGCGTCGGCGAGCGTGCGGTAGTTCGAGTCGACGAACGGCACGACTTCCTGGAGCGTGTAGTCCTCGAAGCGGCCCGTCGTCGACGAGTTCACGAAGAACGAACCGACGCCGGGCGCGGTGTAGTCGGGAGCGACGACGATGAACGGCCCGATGATCCCCGCGGCGATCGCGCGGTCGAACGTGGGCTGGGCGAGCGTGCCGGGTGCGAACATGCGTTCGTTGTCCCAGTTGATCGAGTGCAGCAGGTAGATGACGGGATACCGCGCCTTCGATTCGCGGTAGCCGGGCGGCAGGTAGATCTTGAGGCGGCGGCTCGTGTTCAGGCCGACGCGGTTGTCTTTCAGGACGGTGGATTCGAGGACGCGGGTTTCGACGACGCTGGGCGACGGCGCGCGCGGCGCGGCGGTGGCGAGCGGCGCGGTCAGCGGCAGCGCGGCGATCAATGCGAGGGAGAGAAGGCGCATCGGGAGCTCCGTGGATGGGGAGCCCCGAGGATCGAGTCAGCGCGTGCCTTCGGCGTCCTGCCCCATCGGCGAGGACGCGCTGCCGACGTGACTGTCCCCTTTTGCTGGGAAACGGGGACTGTCCCCATTACGGAATCCGGAGGGCGTCGTGCCGGTGAGGCGGCGGAACGCGGCGTGGAATGCCGACTTCGAGTTGAAGCCGACGTCCATCGCGATCGCGAGGACGGTCTCCCGCGGCGCGGCGCGCAGGCGTCGTTGCGCCTCGCGGATGCGGTGTTCGTTGACCAGCTCGTAGAAGCTGGTGCCCAGGTCCTGGCTGATGACCTGCGACACGTAGTGCGGGCTCTCGTTGAGGCCATCGCTGAGCGACCGCAGGCTCAGCCCGCTTTCCCGGTACGCGCCGCGGGCGAGCGACGCTTCGAGTTTGCGGCGGATGCGCGCCCGCGCGGCCGCGCCCAGCGGCGACTTCGCGTAGGCCTCGGCCGGCGGCGCGATCGCGGACTCCGCAATCGGCTGCGCTGCCGGCGCGACCGGCTGCGGCACCTCGAGTTCGGCACCGCCGCGACGTGCGGACGCGTGCTCGTCGGGAACGCCAGCCGATTCGCCGCCCACCTGCCGCAACAGCAGGTACAACGCGCCGATCGTCACGCCCACGCTGATCACGGCGACCGTCAGCGAGAACAGCGGGGGGCATTTCAGGAACGCGCAGTCGACCGTGCGCACGATCGCGAGCATCCACGTGGTGGCGACGATCGCCAGCGGCCACTGCGCCCAGTGCGGTTGCTGGCCGGCCAGCCTGGTGAGCAGGATGCGCCGGCAGCGCACCAGGTACCACGGCACCTGCACGACGAAGATGCCCATGCACAGCAGCATCGTGGTGTGGATCACCTTCGAGTAGAGCCAGCTCGAGGAATCGAGCGGATTCGCGTACGTCGTGCCCGCGTGCGCCGACGACGCCAGCGGCACCACCAGCAACGAGCCCGCGAGGATCGGCAGCCAGTGCGTGCGCGGCAAGTTTCGCAACGACGGGCGCGTGCCGCCGATGTGTTCCTGGAACGCCAGCCACAGGCACGGCGCGAGCAGCAGCGAGCTGGCCATCAACGACGCCAGCGACAGCGCCTTGAACGGCGTTGCCGGATGCGCCATCAGCAGCTCGAAGATGAAGGTCGCGGACTGGATCAGCAGGAACACCGTGAAGTACGTCGACGTTCGGCCGCGACCCGCGCGCGCATCGACGCCGGTAGAGAACAGACATAACGCGACGGCGACGAGGTACAGCGAGGTCTGGACGGCGGTCATGCGGCGATCGTACCGAAATGGGCGCGGGCCCACGATTGGTCCGGCGGCGAGTCGCCGTCTCACTGGGCAGTGACGGCCAGTCGCAGGCCGATCCGCGGAGGAATTCTCGATGCGCTTGCTCGCCGGCGGCCCCAGGCCGCTGCTGCGTCGGTGGATGTCATTGCTGGTCGTCGTAGCCGGCCTCGCCATGGCGGTCGGCCGCCCGGCCGCGGCGGCCGCGCCCGCGCTGGATCTCGCCGCCTATCGCGGCAAGGTCGTGGTCGTCGACTTCTGGGCCTCGTGGTGCAAACCCTGCCGCCAATCGATTCCCTGGCTGAACGAGATGCGCTCGCGTTACGCGGGACGCGGGCTCGTCATCGTCGGCGTCAACGTCGATGCCGAGCGGGCCGCTGCCGATCGCTTCCTGCACCAGGTCCCCGTCGACTTCGAACTGGTGTTCGATCCCGAAGGATCCCTCGCCACCCGTTTCGGCGTGAAAGGCATGCCGTCGACGTTCGTGTTCGATCGCGACGGCAAGCTGGTCGACACGCACCTCGGCTTTCGCGCGACGCAGAAGACGGCGCGCGAAGAATCCCTGCAACGTCTGCTCTCCACTTCCGCTCCCTGACCATCGAGGACTCATCCATGCGAAGGACTTGCCTGGCACTGCTCGCCGCGTCGCTGCTCGCCGGCTGCGCAAACGTCGGCGTGAAACCCTGGGAGCGCGACGTGCTCGCGCGCGACGATATGCAACTCGATTCGAACGCACTCGATGCGGCGATCGACGATCACATCTACTTCAGCAAGGAAGGCACGAGCGGCGGCCGCGGCTTCGGCGGCGGCGGATGCGGGTGCAACTGATCATGGCGGACAAGGACCTCAAGATCGGCGCAGCGCTGACCGCGGCCACCTGCAGCCTGCTCGGCATCGCCGCGCCCACCACGGCGTTCGCCGCGGATCCGGACGCGAAATGGGACGTCGATTCCGCGCTCCTCTATTACGGCGAGAGCGACAGCCGCGTGAAGGATCTCAGCCTCGGCACGCACGCCACGCGCGATTTCGGCGACGAGCGCAAGCTCGGCCTCGACCTCACGGTCGATTCGTTGACGGGCGCGTCGCCGAATGGGGCCGCCGCATCCGGCGGCGCGCAGACCTTCACCAGTCCTTCGGGTCGCGACGTGTACAGCACCCCGGCCGGCAAAGTGCCTCTCGACGACACCTTCCACGACACGCGCGTCGCTTTGAACGCCGGCTGGTCTCAGCCGTTCGCGCGCCTGTACACGGTGTCGGCCGGTCTGGGATTCTCGAACGAATACGACTATCAGCATCTCGGCGCCAACGTCGGACTGACGCGCGATTTCAACGAGCGCAACACGACGTTGAGCACCGCGCTCGCGTACGGCCAGGACACCGTCAAGCCGGTCGGCGGCATCCGCACGCCCTTCTCGCTCATGGGCGACGTGACGGGCGATGGCGACGACGGCGGCGGCAGCGTCCACAAGAACGTGCTCGACGCACTGCTCGGCATCACGCAGGTGCTGGGCCGGCACAGCGTGCTGCGATTGAACTACTCGTATTCGGATTCCAGCGGCTACCTGACCGATCCCTACAAGCTGCTCAGCGTGGTCGACCCGGTGACCGGCGAGCTGGTCGCGCGCACGCCGGGCGGCGCGCCCGGCGCGACGGGCCTGTATCGCTACGAAAACCGCCCCGACTCGCGCCGCAAACAGGCGGTGTACGCGGAGCTGCGCCAAGATTTCTCGGGCAAGGTGCTGCAGATCGGTTATCGATATTCGACGGACGACTGGGAAGTCGATTCGCACACGCTCGAATCGCGACTGCGCTGGCCGCTCGGCGAGACCAGCTACCTGGAACCGCACGTGCGTTACTACACGCAGACGGCCGCCTCCTTCTACCGTTACAGCCTCGCGAGCGGCGAGCCGCTCCCCGAGTTCGCGTCCGCCGATGCGCGACTGGCGGACCTCGATGCCTACACGCTGGGAATCAAGTTCGGCCACGTCGCGCCGTCGGGAAACGAGTGGAGCGCGCGCCTCGAGTTCTACCAGCAGAAATCGAAGCCGCCGGCGGAGACGCTGATCGGCACCCAGATCGGGCATGCACAGATGCCGGACTTCAACGCGGTGATCCTGCAATTCGGCTACCGCTTCAAGTTGTGACCGGTCGTGCACACCATCGAAATGGTGCGTGTCGATGATCTCTGGATCGCGAGTTTCCGCGCGATGGGCGGTCCTTGCGAGGTGCTGGTCGAGGTCGACCGCGAATCGAAGGCGCAGAGCCTCGCGGCCCGTGCCGCGGAGTGCGCCTGGCGCATCGAGGAAAAATTCAGTCGCTATCGGTCCGACAACGTCGTAGCGCGGATCAACGCGGCGAATGGCGCAGCGATCGAAGTCGACGACGAGACGGCGAACCTGCTCGATTTCGCCGCCACCCTGCACCGGTTGTCGGGCGGCGCGTTCGACATCACGTCGGGCGTCCTGCGGCGTGCCTGGACTTTCGACGGCGGCGCGCGAGTGCCGACGGCCGGCGAGATCGATCGCCTCCTGCCGCTCGTCGGCTGGGACAAGGTGAGCTGGCAACGGCCGGTGCTGACGCTGCTGCCCGGCATGCAGATCGATTTCGGCGGCATCGGCAAGGAGTACGCGGTCGACCAGGCGGTGCAGGTCCTGTCACGCATCAGCGACGCGCCAGCGCTCGTGAACTTCGGCGGAGATCTCGCCGCGACCCGGCCGCGGTCCGATGGACGAGCGTGGCGTGTCGGCATCGAAGACGTCACGCGTGCCGATTCGGGCGCGCGCAGCGCGAACCGGTTGATCGAGCTCCAGGCCGGCGCGCTGGCCACGAGCGGCGATACCCACCGGTTCGTCACCGCGAGCGGCGAACGTCTGCCCCACATCCTCGACCCGCGCAACGGGTTTCCGGTGCGCGGCGCGCCTCGCTCGGTGACCGTCGCGGCGCCGACCTGCACGAACGCGGGCATGTTGACGACGTTGGCGATGTTGCGCGGCTTCGGCGCAGAACACTTTCTCGAAACGGAATCCGTCCGGCACTGGATTCAGCGCTGACGAATCGCGCGCCAGCGCGCCAGCTTCTGCGCGAACGGCATCCCCGCGTGCGCCGGGCTCGTCGACGGCAGGCCGGCGTATTCGAGGCGCGGGAATTCGGCGGCGATCGCCGGCAGCACGCGCCGGCGGTAGATCTCCTCGGCCTTCTTCCCGTTGAAGAACACGCGGCGGATCTTCGGGTGCGCGCGGAAGAACTCGCGGAAGTCGTTGGCCTCGGCGGTCGCGTGCACGATGTCGCTGTCGAGACTGCCGGGGCGTTCGGCCGCGGCGAACACGTCCCACAGCGCGATGCCATGGCGCGTCAGCACGCGCGTGCGTTCCGCATACGGGAGGTCCGGCGCGACGTCGAAGATGCGCGCGATCAGCTTCCAGAACGCGTTGTGCGGGTGCGCGTAGTACTGCTGCATCTCGAGCGACTTGCGGCCGGGCAACGAGCCGAGGACCAGCGTGTGCGCCGTGCGCGTCGCGATCGGCGGGAAGCATTCGTGTTTGTTCATGTGGGCCCGATCAGGCGCGCCTGCGCGCACGGTCGGCGACCGCGAAGCCGAGCATCAGCAGCAGCGACGCGAGGCCCGCGGCGAGGATCATCCAGACGAAATGCACGATCGCGAACAACGAGACCAGGTGCCAGGTGTCGAATTTTGCGACGTCGCGGCCGAACCAGGCGGCGCGCGCCACGTACCAGCCGGTACCGAGCAGCGGCAGCAGCGCGAACAGGAGCAGGTAGATGGGCCCGCGCGGCCGCGCGACGAACTTCGCGAACAGCTCGAGCACCGCGATCAGCACGAGGAACCCGCCGGCGGCGAATGCGGCCGACCGCACGACGGCGTCCGCGAACCAGTCGGGCGCCGGGACACTCGACACGTTGAAGACGGCGGACCCGATCAGCAGGAACGCGACCGCGTAGGAGAGGCGGCGGGTAACAGTCAGCGCTTTCATGCAAGTCATTGATCTCGTTGCGATGCGCCGCTTTATACAGCCCTCGGCTCGGCGAAGTACTGGTTATACGCGACCCGGGGTCGCCGCTTAGACTTCTGGGTTTCTCGACTTACGCGCCCATATTGGCGCTTCACACATGCAAACCATCAAGATCCGCGGCGCCCGCACGCACAACCTGAAGAACATCGACGTCGATCTGCCGCGCGAGAAGCTGATCGTGATCACGGGCCTCTCCGGCTCGGGCAAATCGTCGCTGGCCTTCGACACGCTGTACGCCGAGGGCCAGCGCCGGTACGTCGAATCGTTGTCCGCGTACGCGCGCCAGTTCCTGTCGATGATGGACAAGCCGGACGTCGACAGCATCGAAGGCCTCTCGCCCGCGATCGCGATCGAGCAGAAGGCGACGTCGCACAACCCGCGCTCGACGGTCGGCACGGTCACCGAGATCTACGACTACCTGCGCCTGCTGTTCGCGCGCGCCGGCATCGCGCGTTGCCCCGATCACGGGGTGCCGCTCGAGGCGCAGACCGTGAGCCAGATGGTCGACCAGATCCTGAAGATGCCGGACGGCGCGCCCGTCGTGCTGCTGGCGCCGATGGTCGTTGACCGCAAGGGCGAGAACGCCGAGATCTTCGAGACGCTGCGCGGCCAGGGTTTCGTGCGCGTGCGCATCGACGGCCGCGTGCACGAGCTCGACGCGCTGCCGAAGATCGACCCGAAGAAGAAACACACGATCGAGGCGGTGGTAGATAGGCTGCGCATCCGCGCCGATGCGCAGCAGCGCCTGTCCGAGTCGCTGGAGACCGCGTTGAAGCTGTCCGGCGGCACCGCGCGCCTCGCTCCCTACGAAGCCGAGAAGGTCGCGAAGCCCGAGGACGAAACGCTGTTCTCCGCCCGCCAGGCCTGCCCCGTCTGCGGCTACAGCGTCGCCGCGCTCGAGCCGAAGATGTTCTCGTTCAACAGCCCGGCCGGCGCCTGCCCCACCTGCGACGGCATCGGCCTCAAGGATTTCTTCGATCCGGCGCGCGTCGTCGCGTATCCGCACCTGTCGCTGGCCGGCGGCGCCATCAAGAGCTGGGACCGCAAGAACGCCTACTACTACCAGCTGATCACCGCGATGGCGAAGCACTTCAAGTTCGACCCGGAGATGCCGTGGGAAGAGCTGTCGAAGAAGGCGCAGAACGCGATGCTCTTCGGCAGCGGCAACGAAGAGATCGAGTTCCGCTACACCGCCGGCAACGGCCGCACGTCGAAGAAGAAACACCGCTTCGAAGGCATCATTCCGAACCTCGAGCGCCGCTACAAGGAGACGGACTCGCTGCCGGTGCGCGAGGAGCTGGCGAAGTACCTCGGCACGCAGCCCTGCCCCGACTGCCAGGGCACGCGGCTCAACCGCACGGCGCGCAACGTGTTCGTCGGCCCGCATTCGCTGCCGAAGATCGCACATCTCACCGTCGGCGACGCCAAACAATTGTTCGGTTCGCTCGACGTCGCCGGCTGGCGCGCCGAGGTCGCGGACAAGATCGTCAAGGAGGTCGGCGACCGGCTGCGTTTCCTCGTCGACGTGGGTCTCGACTACCTGACGCTCGACCGCAGTGCCGAGTCGCTGTCGGGCGGCGAGGCACAACGCATCCGCCTCGCGAGCCAGGTGGGTTCGGGCCTCACCGGCGTCATGTACATCCTCGACGAGCCGTCGATCGGCCTGCACCAGCGCGACAACCAACGGTTGTTGGGAACGCTGAAGCACCTGCGCGACCTCGGCAACACCGTGCTCGTCGTCGAACACGACGAGGAAGCGATCCGCGCCGCGGACGCGGTGCTGGACATCGGCCCCGGCGCCGGCGTGCACGGCGGCGAGGTCGTGTCGCAGGGCACGCCCGCGCAGATCATCGCCGACACGAAATCGCTGACCGGCAACTATCTATCCGGCCGCAAGAAGATCGCGCTGCCGACGCTGCGCACGCCGCGCGATCCGAAGCGCGTCATCAGGGTGGTGAACGCCACCGGCAACAACCTGAAGAAGGTCTCCGCGGAATTCCCGATCGGGTTGTTCACCTGCGTCACCGGCGTCTCGGGCTCCGGCAAGTCCACGCTCGTGAACGACACGTTGTTCGCGCATGCGAATCACCACCTGAACGGCACGGTGATGGACATGGCGCCCTGCGACGAGATCAAGGGCCTCGACCAGATCGACCGCATCATCGACATCGACCAGAGCCCGATCGGCCGGACGCCGCGCTCGAACCCGGCAACGTACACCGGCCTGTTCGGCCCGCTGCGCGAGATCTTCGCCGAGACGTCCGAGGCGCGCGCGCGCGGCTATGACGCCGGCCGCTTCAGTTTCAACGTCAAGGGCGGCCGCTGCGAGGCCTGCCAGGGCGACGGCCTCATCAAGGTCGAGATGCACTTCCTGCCGGACGTCTACGTGCCCTGCGACGTCTGCAAGGGCCAGCGCTACAACCGCGAGACGCTGGAGATCCGCTGGAAGGGCAAGAACATCCACGAAGTGCTGGAGATGAACGTCGAGGAAGGGCTGCGCCTGTTCCAGAACGTGCCCGGCGTGGGCTCGCGGCTGCAGACGCTGATGGACGTCGGGCTGTCGTACATCAAGCTCGGCCAGAGCGCGACGACGTTGTCCGGCGGCGAGGCGCAGCGCGTGAAGCTGGCGCGCGAACTGGCGAAACGTGCCACCGGCCGCACTCTTTATATATTGGACGAGCCCACGACCGGCCTGCACTTCCACGACGTCGCCCAACTACTCGACGTGCTGCACCGGCTGCGCGACGAGGGCAACACGGTGGTGGTGATCGAGCACAACCTCGACGTGATCAAGACCGCGGACTGGATCGTCGATCTCGGCCCCGAGGGCGGCGCCGGCGGCGGCACGATCCTCGCGGCGGGCACGCCGGAGGAAGTGGCGGACCACCCGCAGTCGTACACGGCGCAATACCTGAAGCCCCTGCTCGACTGACGTCGACCGGTCACCAGCGCCGCAGCGCCTCGCGCGCGACGGCATTGCCGAGCCGCTCGCGATCGTCGCGCCGCGCGAAATCGAATGGCCGGCCCAGCTCGCGACGCATCGCCACCACCGCCCGGACGAAACGCCGGTTCATGAGCCGCGACAGGCCACGCGTGCTGCGCTCGATCTGAGCGTTCGCGCTGGCGATGACGGCGTCGAACGCCGGCGGATCGGCCGCGCGCAATCGTTCGAGCTCCAGTTCGACCAGCAGCTGTTCGTGGCGCACGAAGTCCGCGGTGTTGGCCAGCGGAGATCCATCCCGGTACAGCCGGCCCGCGCGGATCTCGCGCGCGCGCCGCACGTTCTCCACCTCGAGTTTCGCGCCGAGCTTCGACAGGAACGACGGCTGATCGTGCGTCGCCAGCGCCTTCGCGACCAGCGACGCCGCCGCGAAGAAGTGCGTACGCGTGCCGACCGCGCGATCGACCGAAATCCGCTGATAACGCCGCGAACGCGCGAGACCGGCTTTGCGCCCTGGGCTGCCCATCGGCGCAGCGTCGGGCGCGCAGGCAACCGGCGGATGTCGGACGGCATTCCGGCCGGGGCGCGGCCTTCGCCCGGATGTTAGGCTCGGCACGATGACGGACCTGGTCCTGCTCCCCGGCATGGACGGCACCGGCGAGCTGTTCGCGCCGCTGCTCGCCGCACTCGGGCCCGACGTCGCGACGACGGTCGTTCGGTACCCCGACCGCGCCGCGACCTACGACGAGCACGTCGCCGTCGCGCGTGCCGAGCTGCCGCGCGACCGGCCGTACGTGCTGCTCGGCGAATCCTTCTCGGGGCCCGTCGCCGTGAAGCTCGCCGCCGAGGCGCCGCGCGAGCTGCGCGGCCTCGTGTTGTGCGCGTCGTTCCTCACCTGCCCCAACCTGCTGCTGCGCGCATTGCGCCCGTTGACACCGGTTGCATCGCCCAAGCTGGTGCCGGCGTTCGTCGCGCATCACTCGCTGCTCGGCCCGTTCGCGACGCCGGCGCTGCGCGAGCTGCACCGCCGCGCGCTGGCGCACGTGTCGTCGCGCACGCTGACCGCGCGCCTGCGCGCCATGGCCGACGTCGACGTGCGCGACGCCCTGCGCGCGCTGGACCTGCCGTCGCTGTACCTGCGCGGCACGCGCGACCGCGTGGTCGCCGGGCGGTTTGCCGACGACTACCTCGCGCTGGCCCGCCACGGTCGCATCGTCGACATCGACGCTCCGCATTTCCTCCTGCAGGCCCGCGCGCGCGAGGCGGCGCACGAGCTGCGCGGATTCCTGCGCGCCGCCGCTCCCTAACAATCTCGTCGTCCGTGTAGGAATTTCCTGACCCGACAACGGCGCGTCCGCTGTCGCCGGTCTTCCCATGGTTTCCCCGTACACTCGCCCGTCTTTTTCAGTCCACGGGATGCTCGATGAACCGCTTCGAAACCGCTCCGCATCCGGTCTTCTACTGGGTCATCGCCCTGACCGTCGCGGCGGTCTTCGTCATCGACATCCGCACGCCCATCGGCACCGCCACCTGGGTGCTGTACCTGGTGCCCATCCTGCTCTGCTTCCTGCTGCCGAAACCGTGGCTGCCGCTGCTGTTGGCGTTCGTCGCCACCGGCCTGATGATCGCCGACTACTTCCTGTCGCCCGCGGGCATCTCCGTCGACATCGCGCGCGTCAATCGCGCCATGGGCCTGATCTGCATCTGGGCCACGGCCATCGTGCTGCGCAACGTGCTGGCGACGCGCATCAAGCTGCGCGAGCAGGAGTGGCTGCGCACGGCCCGCACGCGCATCGCGGACGCGGTCATCGGCGAACAGTCGATGGCGCGGCTGTCGGAGCGCGTGCTGCAGTTCCTCGCGGGCTATCTCGACGCGCAGGCCGCGGCCATGTACGTCGCGGATGCCAGCGGCCACTACGTGCGCATCGGCGCGCTGGGCATCGACCCGGCCGCGCCGACGCCGACCTCGGTGAAGCCCGGCGAAGGCCTGCTGGGCCGCGCCGTGGTCGAGAAGAAGGCGCTGAAGCTCGAAAGCCTGCCGGCCGACTACCTGAAGATCGGCTCGGGCCTCGGCAGCCACAAGCCGCACTCGCTGCTGATCGCGCCGCTGGCCATCGACGACACGGTGCACGGCGTCGTCGAGCTCGGCTTCCTGCATCCGACGTTCGACTCCGATCTCGAGGTGCTGCAGCTGGTCGGCGAGCCGGTCGCGATCGCGATCCGCACCGGCGTCCTGCGCCGCGAGCGCGAGAACCTGCTGACCGAGACGCAACGCCAGGCCGAAGAGCTGCAGGCGCAGCAGGAAGAGCTGCGCGTGGCCAACGAGGAGCTGATGTCGCAGGGCACGCAGCTGCGCGATTCGCAGGCGCGCCTCGAGACGCAACAGGCCGAGCTCGAGCAGACGAACGTGCAGCTCGAAGAACACTCGCAGAAGATGGCGCGCCAGAACGACGAACTGCTCGACGCCAAGCGCGACGTCGACCTCAAGATCGCCGAGCTGGCCCGCGCCAACCGCTACAAGAGCGAATTCCTCGCGAACATGTCGCACGAGCTGCGCACGCCGCTCAACAGCTCGCTGATCCTCGCGAAGCTGCTGGCCGACAACCGCGACGGCAACCTGTCGCCCGAACAGGTGAAGTTCGCGCGCGGCATCGCCTCGGCCGGCAACGACCTGCTGACCCTGATCAACGACATCCTAGACCTGTCGAAGATCGAGGCGCGGCGCATCGACCTGCAGCGCTCGAGCGTCGACCTCGGCGAGCTGACCGCGCGCCTGGCGCAGACGTTCGAGCCGATCGCCGAGCAGAAGCAGATCTTCTTCCGCATCATCCGCGGCGACCACCTGCCGGCCGCGATCGAGACGGACGGCCAGCGCCTGTCGCAGGTGCTGAAGAACCTGCTGTCGAACGCGCTGAAGTTCACCGAGCGTGGCGAGGTGGCGCTGGAGATCACGCCGCAGGGCGACGGCGTCGAGTTCGCCGTGCGCGATACGGGCATCGGCATCGCCGCCGAACATCACCAGATCATCTTCGAGCCGTTCCGCCAGGCGGACGGCACCACGAACCGCAAGTTCGGCGGCACGGGACTGGGACTCTCCATCTCGCGCGAGCTGGCACGCATGCTCGGCGGCGAGATCACGGTCGAGAGCCGTCCGGGCGAAGGCAGCGTGTTCCGGCTGGTGATGCCGCGCGTGGCGCCGGACGTGCCGCCGGCGCATTCGTCGGCATCGGCCGTGGCGGTCGGCTCGGCTCACGTGCAGCCGGCGCCGCACGCACACCCGGCCGCGGGGCATGGCGCGCCCGCCCACGCCGCGCGCGCCGCCATCCCGCGCCGCGGCGCCGTGCCCGACGACCGCGCCGGTCTCGCCGAAAAGGAACGCAACCAGCAGGACCGCGTGTTGCTGGTCATCGAGGACGACCCGCTGTTCGCGAAGGTGGTCTACGACCTCGCGCACGAGCTCGGCTTCGACTGCCTGGTCGCCTCCTCCGCCGACGAAGGCATGGAGCTCGCGATGCAGTTCCGCCTGGCCGCGGTCGTGCTAGACATCAAACTACCCGACCACTCCGGCCTCACCGTGCTCGACCGGCTGAAGCACAACCCCGCGACGCGCCACGTGCCCGTGCAGGTGGTCTCGGCCGAGGACAACACGCGCGCCGCGCGCTCGATGGGCGCCGCCGGCACCCTGATCAAGCCGGTGGACCGCGAACAGCTGGTGAACACGTTGCGCGCGCTGCGCGAGAAGTTCGCCAGCGAGGAGCGCAGCGTGCTGATCGTCGAGGACAACGATCTGCAGCGCGAGAGCATGTGCCAGCTGCTGGCCAGCGACACGACGCGCGTCACCGCCGTCGACAACGCCGCCGCCGCGCTGGAGAACCTGCGCGCCGCGACGTACGACTGCATGGTGCTCGATCTCACGCTGCCGGACACGTCCGGCTACGAGCTGCTGGAGAAGATGGCCGGCGACGACGCGTACGCGTTCCCGCCCGTCATCGTCTACACCGGCCGCGCGATCTCGGCCGACGAGGAGCACCAGCTCCGCAAGTACTCGCGCTCGATCATCATCAAGGGCGCGAAATCGCCGGAGCGGCTGCTCGACGAGGTGAGCCTGTTCCTGCACCAGGTCGAGGAGAAGCTGCCGCCGGACCGCCAGCGCATGCTGGCGGATGCGCGCCGCCGCGACTCGGCGTTCGAGGGCCGGCGCATCCTCGTGGTCGAGGACGACGTGCGCAACATCTTCGCGTTGTCGTCGGTGCTCGAACCGCTGGGCGGCTCGGTCGTCATCGCCCGCAACGGACGCGAGGCGCTGAACCGGCTCAACACGAAGCCGCTGCCGGACATCGTGCTGATGGACATCATGATGCCGGAGATGGACGGCATCGAGGCGATGCAGGAGATCCGCAAGCGGCCCGAGCTCGCCGACCTGCCCATCATCGCGCTGACGGCGAAGGCGATGCCGGACGACCAGCAGCGCTGCCTCGCGGCCGGCGCCAACGACTACGTGACCAAGCCCATCGACGTCGACAAGCTCGTCTCGCTGATCCGCATATGGATGTCGAAGTAGACCTCGAAATACGCCTGCTGCTGGAAGCGATCTTCGATCGCTACCACTACGATTTCCGGCAGTACGCGCAGGCCTCGCTGAAGCGGCGGCTGACGCAGGCCTGTGACGTGCTCGGCGTGGCGACGTTGTCCGGCCTGCAGGAGAAGGTGCTGCACGAGCCCGAGGCATTCGCGACGCTGCTGCAGTACCTGACGGTGCAGGTCAGCGACATGTTCCGCGATCCGGAATTCTTCCTCGCGATCCGCAGGCACGTCGTACCGCACCTGGCGACCTACCCGTCGGTGAAGATCTGGTGCGCGGGCTGCAGCACCGGCGAGGAGCCCTACTCGCTGGCGATCCTGCTGAAGGAAGAGAACCTGCTCGACCGCTCGATCATCTACGCCACCGACATCAACGCGGCGGCGCTGCGCGAGGCGGCCGCCGGCGTCTATCCACTCGAGCGGCTGCGCGGCTTCACCGAGAACCACCGGCGCGCGGGCGGCACCAGCTCGCTCTCGGACTGGTACCACGCGTCCGGCAAGTCGGCGATCCTCGACCCGGCACTGCGCCGCAAGATCACGTTCTCGGATCACAGCCTCGCGACGGACAACGTGTTCTCCGAGGTCCATCTCGTCACCTGCCGCAACGTGCTCATCTACTTCGATCATGCGTTGCAGGCACGCGCGCTGGATCTCTTCGCCGACGCGCTGATCCCGCGCGGCTTCCTCGGCCTCGGGTCGAAGGAGAGCCTGCGCTTTTCGCCGGCGGCCGCGAGCTTCGACGAATTCCAGCCGCGCGAGCGGCTGTACCGCAAGAAGGGCGTGGCATGACGCCGCGTCCCGAGCTCGTCGTCATCGGCGGTTCCGCCGGCGCCATCGAAGTTTTGCGCGACGTGCTCCGCGGGCTGCCGCGCGATTTCGCCAGCGCCGTGGCCATCGTGATCCACCTGCCGCCGGAGGGGCCGAACCTGCTGCTCGAAGTCCTGGCCAGCGAGGGCGCGCCGCCGATGAAACTCGCCGAGGACAAGGAGCCGATCCGGCCCGGCACGATCTACCTCGCGGTGCCCGACTACCACCTGCTGGTGGAGAAGGGCCGCACGTTCGCGTTCTCGTACGACGAGCGGGTGCATTTCTGCCGGCCGGCCATCGACGTGTTGTTCGAGTCGGCGGCGGCCGCGTACGGCGCCGGCTCGATGGGCATCGTGCTCTCGGGCGCGAATGCGGACGGCGCCGCGGGGCTGAAGGCGATCGCGGACGCCGGTGGAATCACCGTCGTGCAATCCCTTGAAAGCGCGGGGATGATCGCCATGCCTGCGGCCGCGCTGGCGGCGGCACCGGGCAGCCTGGAATTGAACGTGCCCGCGCTGGTCGGGTTCCTGCGGGCAACCGGAGAAAATGATGGCCGATAAGGTGAAGTGTCTGCTGGTCGACGACGTCGAGGAGAATCTCCTCGCGCTCGAGGCCGTGTTGCGCGGCGAAGACCGTGAAATCTTCAAGGCGACCTCGGGGCCGCAGGCGCTCGAGCTGCTGCTGGTGCACGACTTCGCGCTGGCGCTGCTCGACATCCACATGCCGACGATGGACGGCTTCGAGCTCGCGGAGCTGATGCGCGGCACCGAGCGCTCCAAGCACATCCCGATCATCTTCATCACCGCGCAGAACCACAACGAGCCGCTGCCGATGTTCCGCGGCTACGAATCCGGCGCGGTCGACGTGTTGTTCAAGCCGATCAACATGGAGATCCTGCGGCAGAAGGCCGAGGTGTTCTTCGAGCTGCACCGGCAGCGCGCGCAGCTGAAGCAGGCCGTGCAGGCGCGCGAGGACGTGCTGGCGATCGTGTCGCACGACATGCGCACGCCGCTGGCCGTCGTGCACACGACGACGTCGATGCTGCTGAACCCGAAGTACAAGCTGACACCGGAGCAGGTGCGCGAGCAGCACGAGCGCATCCGTCGCAACGTGGACCTGATGAACCGCATGATCGGCGACCTGATGGACATGGTCAGCCTGCGCGCGGGGATGCTGTCGATCTCACCGACGCCGCTGGTCGTGAACGACACGCTGCGCGACGCCGTGACGGCGCACGAGGCGCCGGCGCGCGACAAGGGACTGTCGCTGACCTATGACGCCGGCACCGACGTCATGCGCGCCGAGGCGGACCGCGCGCGGCTGATGCAGCTGTTCCAGAACCTGATCGGCAACGCGGTGAAGTTCTGCAAGCCGGGCGACAGCGTCACCGTGACCAGCCGGACCCGCGGCAACCACGCGCAGATCGAGATCGCGGACAGCGGGCCGGGCATCGCGGCCGACGATCTGCCGCACATCTTCGATCCGTACTACTCGGCGAGCGGCAAGCACCAGAAGAGCGGCACGGGCCTCGGGTTGTACATCGCGAAGGGCATCGTCGATGCGCACGGGGGGCAGATCCGCTGCAACTCCGAGCCGGGGGTGGGGACGACGTTCAACGTGACGCTGCCGCTGGCCAGCTGAGAGGTGGTGTCAGAGACGGCGTGACAGGCATGACTTTCGCCGCCGACGTTGGCGCCGGGTGGTGACGTCCCGGAAAGTTATGCCTGTTACGCCGTCTCTGACACCGCCTGTGCCACAATCCGGCACCGATGACCGCAGCGATCTTCAGCCGCCGCTTCGCCGCCAACTACCTGTCGACGCTGGGCTTCATCGCCCTCGCGTACTGGATCATCACCGACGTCAGCGGCTTCCATCGCAGCGCCATCGGCAGTGAATGGCGCTTCGCCGTCTTCGGCTCCGACCGGGTGCTGCACATCCACACGCTGATGCACTGGCTGATCGGCCTGTACGTCATCGCCCTGATCCCGTTCTACCTGCGCTATCCCTGGCTGCGCTCCAAGGCCAACGTCTTCCTGCAGGGCGTGGGTTACGCGTTCCGCCGCTCGCGGCGTCCGCTGTCGCGCGCGCAACGCGCCGTCCGCGCGCGCGACCCGATGCGCCTGCCGCTGCGCCTCGGCCTCACCAGCACCGCGCGCCAGGCCGCGCTCGCGCTGCTGCTCAAGTTCTTCTTCGCGCCGCTGATGATCAACTGGTGCCTCGGTCACGTCGGCGACATGACCAACTCGCTGGCGCAGTTCTGGCAGAGCGTCCAGGGCGGCATCCGCGGCCGCGCTTTGTTCGACGGCTCGCTGTTCTGGGCCTGCTTCCAGGCGATCCTGTTCGTCGACACGCTGCTGTTCACGATCGGCTACATCGTCGAGATGCCGTCGCTGAAGAACCGCATCCGCAGCGTCGATCCGACGTTCTTCGGCTGGTTCGTCTGCCTCGCGTGTTACCCGCCGTTCAACAGCGTCACCGGCAGCGCGAACGTGCTGCCGTGGATGAGCAACGACTTCCCGCAGTTCGAGGGCGACACCATCCACTTCATCGCCAACGGCGCGCTGATCGTGCTGATGGCCGTGTACTCCTGGGCCTCCGTCGCGCTGGGCTTCAAGGCCAGCAACCTCACCAATCGCGGCATCGTCGCCCGCGGCCCGTACGCCTGGGTGCGCCATCCCGCGTACGCGGCCAAGAACATGGCCTGGTGGATAGGCGCGATGCCGATGCTCGGCATGTTGATCTCGACGGCGAACTACTCCGCGCTGGCGGCCGCGCTGGCCTCGCTGACCGGCTGGTCGCTGCTCTACGCGTTGCGCGCGATCACCGAGGAGCGCCACCTGCTGATGGCCGACAACGGTTACGCCGAATACGCCGCGCGGATCCGCTGGCGATTCATCCCCGGACTGGTCTGAGCGCATGCGCGTCCGCCGGCGAGCGTCGACCGTGTCGTCCGCCCTCGCCACGGGCTTGCTCGGCGCCGCCGCGGCGCTGACGCCTGCCCTCTCCCGGGCGGCGCCGCAGAAGGCCGACTTCACGCGCGACGTCTCGACGATCACCTGGCCGCTGGCGGATCTGGATCCCGCGTTGCCGGCCGACTGGTCGGCCGCGCAGTTCCTCGTGCTCGAGCTGCGCAGCTCCACCAGCCAGCGCTTCGAGCTCGGCCTCGTCAGCGACGAAGGCAACGTGTCGAAGCGCATCCACGCGTACCCGAACGTCTGGGTGCGCGCGTCGATCCCGCTGAAGTTCTATCGCGAAGGACTCGGCGACGCCGACGAGCTCGCCTCGACCGTCAACCAGCCGCGCAACAGCTACTGGATCAACATCGAGGCCGGCGGCCACGCGCCCGTGCAGCACGTGCGCGCGCTCAGCGTGACCATGCGTTACCCGGCGCACGCGGCCAGCGTCGAGATCCGGAAAGTGGGCCTCGCGGCCACCGATCCCGGCGACGCCATCCTCGACGGCGGCGCGCCGCTGATCGACGACTTCGGGCAGTACATCCACGAGGACTGGACCGGCAAGGCCCGGTCTTTCGCCGAGCTCGAACGCGAGTGGCGGCAGGAAGAACGCATGGTGGTGCCCAAGGCCGTGGTGCGGCCGTCGGGTTACGGCGGCTTCGGCGGCGCGCGGCGCAAGGCCACCGGGTTCTTCCGCGTCGAGAAGGTGGATGGGCGCTGGTGGTTCATCGATCCGGAAGGCGCGCGCTTCTGGTCGACCGGCGTCAACGGCGCGGGACTGCCGCCGCCGCGCACGCGCATCGTCGGTCGCGACAAGTCCTTCGCCAGCCTGCCGACCGCGGCGCAGATCGCCGCGCCCGGCGCGGATGTCGATCCGTTGCGCGATCCCGTCTCGTTCTTCGTCGCGAACGAGATCAAGCGCTTCGGCGACGACTGGCAGACCGGCTCGGCGCAGCTGACCGCGCGCCGCATGCGCGCCTGGGGACTGAACACGGCGTACGGCCCCGATCTGAACGCCTCGCTCGGCGGCGCGCCGACCAAACAACCGTGGGTCTATCCACTCGCCGGCTGGCAGAAGTCGCCGGGCGCCATCATGGGCCTGCCCGACGTGTATTCGCCGGAGTTCGCGCGCCGCGTCGACGCCGACGCCGTGCGCCAGCTCGCGCCCCATCGAGACGATCCGTGGATGATCGGCTACTTCATCGGCAACGAACCGCCGTGGCCGGCGCGCGAGAGCCAGCTGGTCGACCTCGTGCTCGCCGGGCCGGCAAGCCAGCTCAAACAACGTTTCAAGGCCGGCCTCGCGAAGGGAGATACACCGGCCGCGCGCAAACAGCTCGTACACGCCGCATTCAGCGAATACCTGCGCATCGTGAATGCGGCCGTGCGTCGCGCCGACCCGAACCACCTGAACCTCGGCATCCGCTTCGGCGGCACGCCGCCCGACGACGTGATCGCGCTGGCGCGCGGCTTCGACGTCTACAGCATGAACAAGTACCGCTGGGCGCCGCCGAAGGAGTTCATCGACAAGGTGTATGCGATCCAGAACCTGCCGATCCTGATCGGCGAGTTCCACATCGGCGTGCCCGAGCGCGGCCTCGCGCCGGGGCTGGTGCAGGCGATGAACCAGTCGGAACGCGGCGTCGCGTATTCGTACTACGTCGAACACGCGGCGGAACATCCGGCCATCATCGGCACGCACTGGTACCAGTGGATAGACCAGCCGGCCACCGGCCGCTTCGACGGCGAGAACTACGACATCGGCTGGATCGACGTGACGGATCGTCCGTATCCGGAACTCGTCGCCGCGGCGAAAGCGACGCACGCGAAGATCGAGGACATCCATTCGGGAAAACTCGCGCCCACCACGCGCAAACCGAAAGCCTCCGAATACGGCACGCCCGAGGATTCGATCCAGCTCGGCATCCCCGCGATCCAGTAGTCGGTGCCGGGTGAGGGAAATGGGGAGTTACGGGCCCGGGCCGAAAGGCGTGTCGACGAGAGTTGGCGCCGGCGGCCGGCCCCCCGCTGTTTACCCGGCCCTCGCAATCGGTAAACGAGCGCCGGGCACACGAACCACCGGCACCAACCCGAGTGAGTACCCCGCGTCACGACTCCGGTTCCGCCGGCAGATAGACTGCCGTCATGGGATTCTTTTCCAGATTGTTTGGATCGAAAACGCCGGCGCATCCGCCGCGCGACGTGGCGGCTATGGCCGCGCATCTCGCGCAACCCGCCGTGCAGATCATCGCGGGCCTGCCCGTGCGGAGCGGCGAACCGGTGCACTCGTGGTTTCTCGGCGAACCCGACCTCGCCCCCGGCGCCGACTGGCCCACGCGCGAGGGCCGCCGGATCGATCACATCCTGACGCTCGACCTGGCGGAGGCGCAGGCCCTCGTGCCGGTCGACTGGCTGCCCGCCAGCGGCAGCCTGGCGGTCTTCTACGACCAGAAGAAGGGTCCGTACGGCAAGGCCAGCCAGCGCGACGGCTGGCGAACGCTGTACCGCCCGGAGCGCGCCACGTCACGCTCGCCCGACAGCCGACGACTCGAGTTGAAGGCGTTTCGCAGCTACGTGGACGCTGAAGGGCTCCGGGCGGACGCGCTCGACCTGAACGACGAGGAATGGGACATCTACTGCGGTCTCGAGATGGCGCAGACCGGCGTCGAGTACTGCCATCAGTTCGTGGGTCATGCCGCCACGATCCAGGGTCCCGCGCTGGAGCAGGAATGCGAGGCGGAGAGCACCGGCATCAAGATCGAGGATGCCGGCAAGAGCGACTGGCGCCTGCTGCTGCAGGTGTCGACCGACGAGTCGATCGACTTCATGTTCGGCGACGCCGGCAACGTCTACTACATGATCCGCGAGCGCGACGCGCGCACGGCCCGCTTCGACGACGTCTGGCTGATCGGCGACTGCTTCTGACGCCCGCCTAATAACCCTGCGCCGCGCCGTCCTTGCGCGATTCCGACGCCCCGAAGTACACGCCCTCGGCATTGCGCCCGATCGCCTGGTAGCCGCCGAAATCGCCGTCGTTCGCCACGGTGACCTTGTGGCCTTTCGCCTCGAGCGCCTTCACCACCACCGGTGAGTAGCCGTTCTCGAGCACGATCTCTCCGCCATCCGTCATCTTCTCGTCGGTGGGCTCCGAAGAGCCGTCGTGCCGGACGCGCGGCACGTCGCCCGCCTGCTGCAGGTTCATCCCGAAGTCGATCACGTTCACGAGGATCTGCACGTGCCCCTGCGGCTGCATCGCGCCGCCCATCACGCCGAACGACAGCCACGGCTTGCCGTCCTTCGTGACGAACGCCGGGATGATGGTGTGGAACGGCCGCTTGCCCGGCGCGTACACGTTCGCGTGACCGGGCTGCATCGAGAACATCTCGCCGCGGTCCTGCAGGATGAAGCCGCAGCCGTCCGGCGTCATGCCCGAACCCATGCCGCGGTAGTTGCTCTGGATCAGCGAGACCATGTTGCCGGCCGCATCGGCGACGGTCATGTAGATGGTGTCGCCCTTCTCGAGCGCGGCGGGATCCGGCGGATATTCGCGCGCGGCCTTGTCGAGGCTGATCAGCGCACGACGCTTCGCCGCGTACGACTTCGAGATCAGCGCCTGCAACGGGATCTTCGAGAACTCCGGGTCGGCGTAATAACGCGCGCGGTCCTCGAACGCGAGTTTCTTCGCCTCGACGAACAGGTGCAGGTACTCGGGGCTCGCGAAGCCCATCGACTTGAGGTCGTAGGCTTCGAGGATGTTCAGCATCTGCAGCGCGGCGATGCCCTGCGTGTTCGGCGGCAGCTCCCAGACGTCGTAGCCGCGGTAGTTCGTCGAGACCGGCTCGACCCACTCGGAGTGATGCGCGGCGAGATCCGCGGCGGTGAGATAGCCGCCGTTCGCCTTCATGTACTTCTCGATGCGCTGCGCGATGTCGCCCTTGTAGAACGCATCGCGCCCGCCCGCGGCGATGCGGCTCAACGTGTCGGCCAGCAGCGGGTTGCGGAAGATCTCGCCCTTGGCCGGCGTGCGGCCGTTCGGCATGTACGTTTCGCGGTAGTTGGGATACTGCGCGAGCAGCTTGGCGTTCGCGGCCCAGCCGTCGGCGATCACCTCGCTGACCGGGAACCCGTCGCGCGCGTACGCGATCGCCGGCTGCAGCAGGTCCTTCATCGGGATCTTGCCGAACTTCGCGTGCAGCTCGAACCAGCCGTCGACGGCGCCCGGCACGGACACCGGCAGCGGCCCGCGGCGCGGGATCGTCGCGGAGCCGGCTTTCTTCAGCTCCGCCTGCATCTGCGCGAAGCTCAGCGACTTCGGCGAACGGCCGCTGCCGTTCAGGCCGTAGAGCTTCTTCGTCTTCGCATCCCAGACGATCGCGAAGAGATCGCCGCCCACGCCGTTGCCGGTGGGCTCCATCAATCCCAGCGTCGCGTTGGCGGCGATCGCGGCATCGACGGCCGTGCCGCCGCGCTTCAGCACGTCGAGCGCGACCTGGCTCGCCAGCGGCTGGCTGGTCGCCGCCATGCCGTGCGTCGCGATGACCTCCGAGCGCGTGGGAACCAGCGATCCGCTGGGGCGCGGACCGGCGACGGAGCCTTCCATCGCCATCAGGGCGAGAGTCGCGAGGAAGATCGTGAAGGCGGACTTGGCAAGCGGGGCACGGCGCGGCGCCATCACTTCTTGACCGCGGCGCGCTGCGCCCCGGACTCGAACGTCTGCCGCACTTCGCCGTTGGTGACGCGTTCCTGGTAGCTGCCCTTCGTGTACGCGGCCACCACGCGGCGCCAGAACGACACGGCGACGGGATTGCGCAGGTACTCGGTGATCTCCCAGCGGCCCGCGAAACGATTGAGGATCAGCTCGACGGCCGAGCGACCGACGCCACGGCGACGCGACGCGCGCGTCACGAAGAACTCGGCCATGCGGTAGTCGACCGGCGGCCGGCCCGCTGACGCGGCGCCCTGCGCGACGATCGCGAAGCCGACGCACTCGGCGCCGCGCACGATGACGATCGGGTTGACGGAGGAGTCGCCGAACCAGCGCGAGAGCTGGTCCTGCGGGCTGTAGCCGATCTCGCCCAGCGAGGTCACGCTGAACACGCCCGTGTTGAGCGGCGAGAGATCGTCGAGGTAATCGCGGTAGACGCTTTCGATCCACTCGCGGTCGCGCGCATTGCCGCGCGCATCACGCACACTGACGGTCACGTTGTCCCTCCGGAATCCTGCCCGCGAAAAAGACAAAGCCCGGGCAGACGTTGTTGCGTTCTGCCCGGGCCGTCATTGAGCCTGAAGGCTCGAAACAATAATCGGATCGATTACTGCTTCGGGGCTTCCGCCGGCGGAGCGGCAGCGGCATCGGCCGGAGCAGCGGCGGCGTCGGCAGCCGGCGCGGCAGCGCCATCGGCCGGAGCAGCGGCAGCGGCGGCATCAGCCGACGAGGCAGCGGCATCAGCCGACGAAGCGGCGGCATCAGCCGAGGCAGCGGCAGCGTCGGCAGCCGGAGCGGCGTCCGTCGAGGCAGCTTCCTGCTTGCTGCAGGCGGTCATCAGCGCGAGGGCCGCGATCGAGGCGGCGAGAGCGACATTCAATTTCATGTACGGGTACCCCAAAATTTCTAGTGGTAAGTGAGACCAAACAAACGTTTGTTGCGCAACTTGCGTCGCGGCGCGAGATTTTATCGATTCCTCCAAACATTTGAAACTTTGGGGTATGTCCGCGCGTGGCGACAACGGTGGGAGTCGGTGCCGCCTGGAGCCTGGCGGCATCGGCTCGCTGCCGTCGGGTGCCTCTCGCGCCGCGCATCAGCTCCTGCACGCCGCGGCCCGGGACCAGCTCGTCGATGTCGGAACCAATGTTGCGCCGCGTCAACGAGTTACGACCGCCCCGCCCCGCTTAGAATCCGCCCATGAATTCCGCCGCCATTAAACAGAACCCGGACTCCTGGTCCGCCCTCTTCGCCCATCACCTGCGCGCGGTCGAGCGCCGCAGCGCCGAGGCACTCGCCCGGACGGGTTATGAGGCCCTGCTGGTCCACGCCGGCACGCCGCCGCTGGTGTTCCTCGACGACTTCCACCTGCCGTTCAAGGCGCATGCGCCGTTCAAGGTGTGGGCGCCGCTCATCGACGCGCCCGACTCGTTCGTCTACTACGCGCCCGGCAAGAAGCCGCTGCTGCTGGTCCACCAGCCGGTCGACTACTGGCACAAGTCGCCCGAGCTGCCCGACACCTACTGGTCGCGCCAGTTCGAGATCGTCAGCTGCCCGGACCGCGCCGCCGCGCGCGCCGCGCTGCCGCGCGACCTGTCGCGCACGGCATTCGTCGGCGTGCCGTTCCCCGAGCTCATGGCCTGGGGCCCGGGCACGATCAACCCCGAGCACCTGATCGCGCAACTCGACTGGGGCCGCGCCGCCAAGTCGCCCTACGAGATCGCCTGCCTGCTCGAGGCGAACCGCCTCGGCGCGCTCGGTCACGTCGCCGCGGAGAAGGCGTTCCGCGCCGGCGCGAGCGAATTCGAGATCGCGCTCGCCTTCATGGGCGCCACCGGTCACCGCGAGCGCGAGTTGCCTTACAACCCGATCATCGCGCTGAACGAAGGCGGCGCGGTGCTGCACTACCAGATCCAGCAACGCACGCGCCCCGCGCGCCTGCACTCGCTGCTGATCGATGCCGGCGCCGAGTTCGGCGGCTACGCCTCCGACATCACGCGCACGCATTCGCATCACGACGCCGAGTTCGCGGCGATGGTGAAGCGGTTCGACGAGTTGCAGCTCGCGTTGTGCGCGCAGGTGCAGGTCGGTCTCGATTGGCGCGATTTCCATCAGAGTTCGTATCGCGCGATCAGCGAGTTCCTGCGCGAGGTGGGGTTGATCAACGTCAGCGCCGACGAGGCCATCGACAGCGCGCTGACCTCCGTGTTCTATCCCCACGGCATCGGCCACTTGCTGGGCATCCAGGTGCACGACGTCGGCGGCACGCAGCGCGACGCCGGCGGCGGCACGATCGAGCGGCCTTACAACCATCCGTTCCTGCGCCTGACGCGCAAGCTCGAGGATGGCGCCGTGGTGACGGTGGAGCCCGGCTTCTATCTCATCGACCAGCTGCTGAACGAAGCGAAGCTGAAGCCGATCGGCCGCATGATCGAGTGGCAGCGCGTGGAGCAGCTGAAGCCCTTCGGCGGCATCCGCATCGAGGACAACGTCGTCGCGCGAAATGGCGCGTCGGAGAATCTCACGCGGATGGCGTTTTCCGCGCTCTGATCGGCGAGGCGCGTCGACCACCACAGCGTCGCGATGAGAGCCGCACCATGAGGAGGGAGACAGTGATGCAGGTGACGCCGTGATGCGGACGCATCGGGCATTGATGGTTGCGCTGCTGGTCGCCGGCTCGTCAGGCGTCGCAGCCGTGGCGGCCGAACAGCCCGCCACCGACGGCCATCCGTCACTCGACGTCGGCAGCGTGCCGTTCGACGAGCTCGGCAAGGACGTCGACGGCAACAAGGTCACCATCAGCGAGCACCGCGGCAAGGTCGTGATCGTCTCGTTCTGGGCATCGTGGTGCGCGCCGTGCCGAAAGGAGCTGCCGATCCTCGCGGCCATCGCGAAGAAGGTGGGACCCGGGCACTGCAAGGTGATCGCGATCAACTACCACGACGAACCCAAGCCGTTCCGCGCGGTCGCCGATGCGCTGAAGCCACTGTCCATCACCATCCTGCGCGACTCGAGTGGCAAGGCGGCGCGCAAGTTCGAGGTGAAAGGCATCCCGCGCATGATCATCATCGACCGCGACGGCAAGGTCGCGGCCGATCACACCGGATATGGCGAAGGATCCGTGGACGAGATCGTCGACGAGCTAAACCGCGTGCTGCAGGCCCGGGAGACCTGATCAGGCCTCCGGTGCGGTGTCGCGCTGGCTCAGCACACGCAGCGCCAGCGCCGCGTAGACACCGGTGACGATCGCCAGCGCGGCCAGGAACAGGATGCCCGGTCCGTGCGCCTGCGGCGCGAACACCGCCGCCGAGAGGCAGACGATGCCGGAGGCGAGCGCGGACAGTCCGATGGCGAGACGCGCGCGGCGGAACAGGAAGATCCCGATCGCCAGCGCCGCGACGCCGAACGCGAGTCCGTACGGACGTTGCTCGGGGTGATAGCTCGTGAGGCCGAAGGTCCACAACCACGACAACCCGAGCAACAGGAACACGACGGCCGCCGTTCGAAACATCCACACGTAACGAACGGCGGCCGCCATCGACTATTTCTTCGCGAGCAGGTCGCGGATCTCCTGGAGCAGGACTTCCTGGCGCGGCGGCGCCGGCGGCGGCGCGGCCGGATCCGGCTTCTTCAGCTTGTTGATCGTGCGGATCAGCATGAACAACACGAACGCGACGATGATGAACTGGAACGTGATCTGCAGGAAGTTGCCGTACTTCAGGATCACGTCCTTGCCGCCGGGATCGGTCCCGAGCTTCAGGACGAGGTCGGTGAAGTTCACGTTGCCGATCAGCATGCCGATCGGCGGCATGATCACGTCCTCGACCAGCGACGTCACGATCTTGCCGAACGCGGCGCCGATGATCACGCCGATGGCGAGATCGATGACGCTGCCCCTCATCGCGAATTCCTTGAATTCCCTGCCGAGACTCATGGCACACCCCGTTGTTGTTGTTGGGTGCGGCGAGCTTACGGCAGCGCGCCGCGGCAAGGCAAAAACGAAACGGGCCCCCGAAGGAGCCCGTCTCTGATCGATGCGAAGTGCGAAATCGCGTTACTTCGATTTCTTCTTCTTCGCCGCAGTCTTCTTCTTCGGCGCGGCGGCCTTCTTCTCGGCCTTGGCGGCGGCGGCCTTCGCCGTCTTCTCCGCCTTCACGGCCTTCGCGGCCTTCTCGCGACCCTTCTTGGCTTCCGCCTTGGCCTTCTTCTCGGCCTTGTCGACCTTCGGGGCCTCGGCCTTCTTCGCCTTCTTGTCTTCCGGCGCGGCATCGGCCGCGACCGGCTCGGAGCGCTCCACGAGCTGCATCAGCGCCATCGGGGCGTTGTCACCCGGACGCGGCGCCATGTGCAGGATGCGCGTGTAGCCACCCGGGCGCGCCTTGAAGCGCGGACCGATGGTGTCGAACAGCTTGGCGACGATCTCGGTGTCGCGCAGGCGCGAGAACGCGAGACGGCGGTTGGCTTCGCTGTCTTCCTTGCCGAGGGTGATCAACGGCTCGACGACGCGGCGCAGTTCCTTCGCCTTCGGCACCGTGGTGCGGATGGTCTCGTGACGCAGCAGCGACACCGACAGGCTACGCAGCAAGGCGTGGCGATGCGGCGCGTTGCGCGACAGCTGACGACCGGAGAGATGATGACGCATGAGACTTCTTCCTAACTATTCTTCAGACGGTCCGGCTCAGATCATTCCGCGCTCGGAATCGTGCTTCAGGCCCGCCGGCGGCCAGCCGTCCAGGCGCATGCCCAGCATCAGGCCGTGGCTCTGCAGCACTTCCTTGATCTCGGTGAGCGACTTCTTGCCGAGGTTCGGCGTGCGCAGCAGCTCGACTTCCGTGCGCTGCACGAGGTCGCCGATGTAGTGGATGTTCTCGGCCTTGAGGCAGTTCGCCGAACGCACGGTGAGCTCGAGCTCGTCGACGGGCCGCAGCAGCAGCGGGTCGAACTGCATCTCGGACACCTTCGTGCTGGCTTCTTCCTCGCCCTGCAGGTCCACGAACACGGACAGCTGGTCCTTGAGGATGCCGCCGGCGCGACGGATGGCTTCTTCCGCGTCGATCGTGCCGTTGGTCTCGATGTCGATGACCAGCTTGTCGAGGTCGGTGCGCTGCTCGACGCGGGCGGCGTCGACCATGTAGGTCACGCGACGGACCGGCGAGAAGGAGGCATCCAGCTGCAGGCGGCCGATCGGGCGGCTCTGCTCTTCGAACGCGGCGCGATTCGCCGCCGGACGGTAGCCACGCCCACGTTCAACACGCAAGGTCATCGTGAGCTCACCGGCCTTGGTGAGGTTCGCGAGCACCAGCTCCGGGTTCACGACTTCGATGTCGTGGTCCGTGTGGATGTCGCCCGCCGTGACCGGGCCCGGGCCCTTCTTCGACAGGCGCAGCTCGGCGCTGTCACGCGTGTGCATCTTGAGCGCGACTTGCTTGAGGTTCAGCAGGATGTCGACGACGTCTTCCTGCACGCCCTCGATCGACGTGTACTCGTGGAGCACGCCTTCGATCTCGACTTCGGTGATCGCCGCGCCCGGCATGGACGACAGCAGCACGCGACGCAGCGCGTTGCCGAGCGTGTGGCCGAAGCCGCGCTCGAACGGTTCGATGACCACGCGCGCCTGGCGCGGGGCCGTCGGCTGCACTTTCACGACTCGGGGCTTGAGGAATTCGCTGACTGAACCTTGCATTCGATGATCTCCAGGCACTTGCGTGCCACTCTTAACCGGCTGGAAGCCAGCCGGTCCGTGAGTAAATTACTGGCAGTACAACTCGACGTCAGAATCTTCGGGGGGGCCGCCCTTCATTGGGGCCGACCCTGACAAATCAATTACTTCGAATAGAGCTCGACGACGAGGTTCTCGTTGATGTCCGGCAGGATCTCGTCGCGACCCGGAACCGACTTGAACACGCCACGGAACTCCGTGCTGTTCACGTCCACCCACTCGGGCAGACCGACCTGCGTGGCGATCTGCATCGCGCTCTGCACGCGCAGCTGCTTCTTCGCCTTCTCGCGGACCGTGATGATGTCGCCGGCCTTGCACTGGTACGACGCGATCGTCACGACGCCGTCGTTCACGGCGATGGCCTTGTGCGCCACGAGCTGGCGCGCTTCCGAGCGCGTCGCGGCGAAGCCCATGCGGTACACCACGTTGTCGAGGCGGCACTCCAGCAGCTTCAGCAGGTTCTCACCCGACGAGCCGGTGCGGCGCGAGGCTTCCGTGTAGTAGTTCGCGAACTGGCGCTCGAGCACGCCGTACATGCGGCGCAGCTTCTGCTTCTCGCGCAGCTGCAGGCCGTAGTCGGACAGGCGCTGCTTGCGCTCGCCCTTGATGCCGCCCGGCGGCACCTGGAACTTGCACTTGCTCTCAAGGGGCTTCACGCCGCTCTTGAGGAAAAGATCGGTGCCCTCGCGACGCGCGAGCTTGCACTTCGGACCGGTGTAACGTGCCATGTTTCGTGATTCCTGTTAGACGCGGCGCTTCTTCGGCGGACGGCAGCCGTTGTGCGGGATCGGCGTGATGTCCGAGATGCTCGTGATCTTCAGACCACAGGCATTCAGCGCACGCACCGCGGACTCACGGCCGGGGCCGGGACCGCCGACGCGGACTTCGACGTTCTTCACGCCGTGTTCCTGCGCCGCATTGCCCGCCTTCTCGGCCGCCACCTGCGCCGCGAACGGCGTGGACTTGCGCGAACCGCGGAAGCCGCAACCACCCGACGTCGCCCAGGAAAGCGTGTTTCCCTGACGATCGGTGATGGTGATGATGGTGTTGTTGAAGGAAGCGTGTACGTGGGCGATGCCGTCGAGGACGTTCTTGCGCGCCTTCTTCGGTTTTTTCGCACCACCAGCAGCGGCGGCGCCCGAGGCACCACCTGCAGCGGCTTCTGACTTCTTTTCTTCAGCCATGTCTAACTAACCTCTCGCTTAAACCTTGCCCGGGGGCGCGTTCAACTTGACCGCCTGCTTGCGCGGGCCCTTGCGCGTGCGTGCATTCGTGCGCGTGCGCTGACCACGAACCGGCAGACCCTTGCGGTGGCGCATGCCACGGTAGGAGCCGAGGTCCATCAGTCGCTTGATGTTCATCGAATTCTCGCGGCGCAGATCGCCTTCGACGGCGGCCTTGGCCAGCGCCGAACGGATCGCGTTCACTTCGGCCTCGGTGAGGTCCTTCACCTTGGTCGTGGGCTTGATGCCCGTCGTCTCGCAGATCTCGGCCGCACGCGAACGACCCACGCCGAAGATGTGCGTGAGGCCGATGACCACGTGCTTGTTCATCGGGATGTTGATGCCGGCAATACGTGCCATGTTCAGTACCTACCTTTAACCTTGACGCTGCTTGTGGCGCGTGTCGGAGCAGATGACGTAGACGACGCCGCGGCGGCGCACGACCTTGCAGTTCTTGCAGATCTTCTTGACGGACGGACGGACTTTCATGATCTAACCCCTATTAACCTTGCGGCGCGCCGGAGCGGCCGTAACCCATCAGGTTCGCCTTCTTGAGCAGACCCGGGTAGTGATGCGACATCAGGTGCGCCTGAAGCTGCGAGAAGAAATCCATCGCCACGACCACGACGATCAGCAGCGACGTACCACCAAACACGAACGGCACGCCGCCCTGCGTGCGCAGCAGCTCGGGCAGCAGGCAGACCGCGGTGATGTACAGCGCGCCCCACAGCGTGAGGCGGGTCAAAACCTTGTCGATGTATTCGCCGGTCTGCTGACCGGGGCGGATGCCGCGGATGAAGGCGCCCGACTTCTTGAGGTTGTCGGCCGTCTCGCGCGCGTTGAACACCAGCGCCGTGTAGAAGAAGCAGAAGAAGATGATCAGCGTCGCGTACACGACCATGTGCGCGGGCTGGCCGTAACCGAGCGTCGCCGAGAACGTGGTGAGCGCGTTGCCCCACCAGGTGTCGTTGTTCGTGCCGGCGAAACCGGCGATCGTCGCCGGGAACAGCAGCAGCGACGAGGCGAAGATCGGCGGGATCACGCCCGACATGTTCAGCTTGAACGGCAG
>DATJTW010000106.1:0-4914 GCA_035502995.1 Steroidobacteraceae bacterium
CCGTCCGCGCAGCAGATCGAGGGCGGCCTGTCCGGCTCGGTGAACCTGCGCACGCGCCTGCCGTTCGACTCCGAGGGCCGCAAGATCAGCTTCTCGGTCGAGGGCGCGTACGGCGATCTCGCGAAGGAATGGGAACCGTCCGGCTCGCTGCTGTACAGCGACCGCACCGAGACCGGGTTCGGCGATCTCGGCTTCCTGGTCTCGGCTACCTACTCGGACCTGACCAGCCAGACCGACACGATCCACATCGACAAGTACTACGCGGATCCGGGCACGGACGCGAATTCGCTCGCGCCGGGCCGCGCGGTGTTCGCGACCGGCGGCATCGGCTGGCGTTCGCTCGAGATCGCGCGCAACCGCACGGGTGCTTCGGCCGCGCTGCAGTGGAAGTCGCCGGGCGAGAAGGTGGACGCGTCGCTGCAGTATTTCTATTCGAACGCGACGTTCGACCAGGACGAGAACGCGGTGTGGAACACGCCGGGCACGGGTCTCACGGGCTCGGACCTGACGTTCGACGGCAACCTCGTCACCGGCGGCACGTTCAACGACGGCGGCTACGCCGGCTCGGCGCGCTACAACCAGCGCGAGACGCAGAACGATGACGTGTCGCTGCACCTGAACTTCCAGGCGAGCGACAACCTGCGCTTCGAAGGCGACGTGCAGTATTCGCAGGCCAGCACGAAGATCATCGACCTCACGATGGGCCCGGGCGCGAGCCCCGCGTTCCAGAACAATGGCGCCTATCAACTGCAGCTGCACGGTTCGGGCACGCCGACGATCGTCATCGCGGACTCGACCAGCGCGAATCTCTCGAACCCGGCGCTGATCTATCACAACTTCGCGATGGATCATCACGAGCACAACGACGCCGACGCGTGGGCCTATCGCGCCGACGCGGAGTACACGTTCGACAACAGCGACTGGATGGACAAGGTCCGCTTCGGCGTGCGTTACGAGGACTACAACTCGACCACGCGCGAGACGGGTTATCGCTGGGGCTCGATCAGCCAGAACTGGGGCGCGGCGGGCACGCAGGCATTGTTCAGCCAGCACGACGTGCCGTTCCTCACGCAGAACTACACGGACTGGTTCCACGGCGGCAACGGCCCGGCCGCGTTCCTGTTCCCGAACACCAACTTCTTCCGCAACTACCAGACGTGGTCCAACACGGTCGTGGGCGTCGAGCACGCGCCGGGCGTGGCCGATCCCTGCGGTTGCAACTGGGTGCCGTGGGTCGAGGGCGACTACGAATCGAAGTTCCCCGGCGCCGACGGCCTCGGCGTGAACCCGCAGAACCAGACGACCTCGGCCGCCTACGCGCAGATCTCGTTCAAGCACGAGAAGTGGGACGGCAACCTCGGCGTGCGTTTCGTGCACACGTCTGCGGAAGGCACGGGCCGGCTGGTGTTCGCCACCGGCACGTTGGCGCCGTCCACGCCGGCCAGCGATCTCGCGTTCGCGAACGGCGGCTCGGGGCCGACGTCGGGCGACAACAGCTACGACAACGTGTTGCCGAGCTTCAACCTGCGCTACAAGGCCAGCGATGATTTCTTCCTCCGCTTCGCGGTGGCGAAGGGCATCGCGCGGCCGGAGTTCGCGCAGCTGCTGCCGTCGATCACCGTGACGCCGCAGGGCGGCACGCTGGTGGGCGGCGTCTGCCAGCCGCTGCCGTCGGGCGTCAGCACCGCGGGCAATTGCGTCTACAACTACAACGGCTTCGCGGGCAATCCGGACCTCGAGCCGATGGACGCGGTGAACTTCGACGTCAGCGCCGAGTGGTACATCAACGAGACGAACTCGCTGACGCTCGCGTTGTTCGACAAGGAAGTGAAGGGCTTCATCGAGACGACGCTGAACAACATCGTCCCGTACACGAACAACGGCGTGACGAAGGACGTGTCCGTGTTGCGGCCCGAGAACCAGGGTGACGGCTACGTGCGCGGCGCCGAGCTCGCCTGGAACGGTTTCTTCGACTTCCTGCCCGGCTGGGGCAGGTACTTCGGCGCGCGCGCCGCGTACACGTACGTCGAGAGCGGCGGCACGCGCAACGCGGCGGTGAATCCGTACGATCCGCAGCAGCAGACGAACTCGCTGCTCAACGACTATCCACTCGAGGGGCTGAGCCGCCGGTCGTACAACGCGGAGTTGTACTACTCGATCCCGCAGCTCGAGGCGCGCCTGGCGTACAACTGGCGGGAACGCTATCTGCTGACGACGGCGGCCGCGAACCTGAACATCCCGGCGTTCGCGGATGACTACGGCCAGCTCGATGCGTCGCTGCAGTGGAAGTTCCGGGAGAACATGTCGTTCGGACTGGAGGCGGTGAACCTCATCCGGTCGAAGTTCAAGATCCTGGTGGACAACGACGTCGTGGGGCAGTCGGGCAACGGCGCCGGGCTGACGTATCACAACTGGGTGGATTCGGATCGCCGCTTCACCGTGTTCCTGCGCGCGTCGTTCTGAGGGGACTTTCCTCGTTTCCGCCGCGCAGCGGCAAAAAGGGGCGCACCTGTCCCAGGTGCGTTCCCTTTTTGAAGGAAACGAGGAATGTCCCCATTCCCCCCGAACTAGCTACCAGATCCGGGACCGTCCCCTTTTGCCAGCAATCGGGGACTGTCCCCATTACGCCCTGCAACTGTTCGCGATGAACTCGGCATGCGTCGGCATCCGCCCGATCGCCGCGTGCAGTTTCCCGCGCATGGCGACGGAGTTGGTCTGCAGTTCCGCCATCGGCAACGTATCCGCCACCGGATCCCAGCGCTGCGGATCCACGTGCTGCCCCAGCAGCACCGCGATCCAGCTCGCATCCGAGAACAGCTGGCCATCGAACCGCGCTACCTTGCCGCGCGCGCGGAACAGCTCGATGCGATGCGCGAGCGAGTCCGGCATCGCGGCCGCGCGGCAGTCGCGCCAGAACGGCTCGTCACGCCGGTTCGCGGCGTAGTGCAGGATGATGAAGTCGCGGATCTGTTCGTACTCGGCGATGCCGAGCCGGTTGAACTCCGCCTCCGCCGTCGGATCGGGACCCGGCGCGGTCGGCAGCAGCGACAGGAAGCGGAATGCCGCGGCCTGCACGAGGTGCAGGCTGGTGGATTCGAGCGGCTCCATGAATCCGCCGGCGAGACCGAGCGCGACGACGTTGCCGTTCCAGAACTTCCGGCGGCGCCCGGTCGTGAAGCGCAGCACGCGCGGCTCGGCGAGCGGTTTGCCGTCGAGATTGTCCATCAACGTCGCGGTGGCCTCGTCGTCGCCGAGGTAGTTGGAGCAGTAGACGTGGCCGTTGCCGGTGCGGTGCTGCAGCGGAATGCGCCACTGCCAGCCCGATTCGTGCGCGGTCGAGCGCGTGTACGGGAAGAAGTTTGCGTCGTTCTTCTCGCAGGGAACGGCGACGGCGCGGTCGCAGGGCAGCCAGTGCGTCCAGTCCTCGAAGCCGGTGCGCAACGTGCGTTCGATCAGCAGGCCCTGGAATCCCGAGCAATCGAGCCAGAAGTCGCCGGCGATGTCCGTGCCGTTCTGCAGCCGCACCGATTCGACCAGGCCACTCTCGCCGTGCCGCTGCACGTCGACGATCTTCCCTTCGACGCGCACCACGCCGCGCTTCTCGGCGTACGCGCGCAGGAAGCGCGCGTACAGGCCGGCGTCGAATTGATAGGCGTAGGCGAGCTGCGGCATGTCGGGCGGCAGGTTCGCGATCGGCGGCAGGAAGCGTCCCTGCGCCGCGGCGATCGCCGCGGGCGCGTAGTCGGCGAGCGGGTAGGGGTGCCCGCTGGCGCGCAGCCGCAGCCACAGCTGGTGGAACGCGACGCCGCGGATGTTCACGCCGAACTCGCCGAACTGGTGGAAGTAGCGGTGCCCGGCCGAACCCCAGTTCACGAAGTCGATGCCGAGCTTGAACGTGCCCTGCGTCGCCTGGACGAAATCCTTCTCCTTGATGCCGAGCACCTTGTTGAAGAACTGCAGCGGCGGGATGGTCGCCTCGCCGACGCCGACCGTGCCGATCTCTTCCGACTCGACGAGCGTGATGCGCGCCGTGTTCTCGACCGCGTGCGCGAGCGCCGCCGCGGTCATCCAGCCGGCGGAGCCGCCGCCGACGATGACGTAGTGCATGACTGCCGGCTCCCGATCAGGCTTGATCTTCTGTTTTCATCGGGGCATTGTCCTTTCATTACAGAAAACCACAAGATTGCCGGCGACTTTTTCCGGGCCGGAGGGTGAGAAAGAAGCAGTGCCCCACGCTGGCTGGTTCTCGCCCTCCGGCGACTCGTCTAAAGTCGGCCGCCGAATTCCAAAACTCATACAAAAGAGATCGCCCATGAGACTGATCACGGTGGCGGCCAGCGTCCTGTTGCTGGCGGCCTGCAGCAAGGCACCCGAGGGAACGTTCGTTCAGGAAGGCACATCCGTCGTCGTGACGCCGGCCTCGGGCCCGCAGCGGCGCGTACGGCTCGAAGCGCGCACGGATCGCATCGTGCGCGTGACCGCGGTGAACGACGGCAATCTCGTCGTACCGAAGAGCCTGATGGTCGTGGACGCCGCGGGCGACAAACCCGCCGTGACCGTGACGAAGAAGAATGACGCCGTCGAGCTCGACACCGGCAAGGTCGTCGCGCGAGTCTCGCTGGCCAACGGCGCGGTCAGCTTCACCGACAAATCCGGCAAGGCGTATCTCGCGGAGGAGCCGGTCACCGCGTGGCCGGCGAAGGGCGCGTCGCTGCGGTTCAACGCGGGCACCGACGAAGGGTTGTTCGGTTCCGGCCAGCACCAGAACGCGCAGCTCGATTTGAACGGCGAGGACGTCGAGCTCGCGCAGCACAACATGGACATCGCGGTGCCCTTCGTCGTCTCGACGCGCAACTACGGCGTGTTGTGGGACAACAATGGCATCACGCGGCTCGGCAATCCGCGGCCGTACGG
>DATJTW010000107.1:0-170110 GCA_035502995.1 Steroidobacteraceae bacterium
ATTCCCCACTGCTGCCTCCCGTAGGAGTCTGGGCCGTGTCTCAGTCCCAGTGTGGCTGGTCGTCCTCTCAGACCAGCTACGGATCGTCGCCTTGGTAGGCCGTTACCCTACCAACTAGCTAATCCGACTTCGGCTCATCCATCGACGCGAGGTCTTGCGATCCCCCGCTTTCCCCCGAAGGGCGTATGCGGTATTAGCCAATCTTTCGACTGGTTATTCCCCATCATTGGGCAGATTCCGAAGCATTGCTCACCCGTTCGCCGCTCGTCAGCATGTATTGCTACACCTGTTACCGCTCGACTTGCATGTGTTAGGCACGCCGCCAGCGTTCAATCTGAGCCAGGATCAAACTCTTCACTTAAAGATTGCGATCTTCAATTGAAGGAGTATCCAAGCCCATACGCTGGACTTTTTACAGTCCATCTTCTGGACATTTGGTACTCGGTTAATGCACTCCAAAGAGTCATCGACGCGAGTCCCCACACAAATTACCTGCAAATTTTTAGACAGCACTGCGGTCGCTGAGGGTCGCAGAAGGGGGCGGAATTATAGGCGTGAACCTCATTCCGTCAACCTTTGTATTCAGACACTTTCTTTCCCGCTGCGAGAACCGCAGGGGCCGTCGGTGCGTGAGGGGGCGCATTATAGGGAGGCTTTCCCGTCTGTCAACGCGTTGTCATGTGATCCGTCAGAATCTTCCTAAGTCTCTGACGGAAGGGCTAATTTCACCCAGCCGCGCGCTCCCGGCATGGTCAAATCTTGACCAGCAATGCCCGACTCACCCCGTTTCGAGCGTCACCCAGCGGAATTTGTGCTTTCCGACCTGCAGCAGATGGGTCCCCGGACCTAGGGAATGGTCGCGGCCGGCGACTTTTTCGAGGCTTTCTGCGGTTTTCCCGATGCGGACTGCGCCCTGGTCGATCATGCGGTTGCCGTCGGATGTACTGGCGACGAGGCCTGCGCTCTTGAGCACGTTTGCCAGGCGCTGCGGCGTGCCGTCGGTAGTTAGATTTACGCGATCTATCTTCTCGGGCACGTGGCCCTGCTGGAATCTCGCGATGAACGCGTCTCGCGCGCGCGCACCAGCGCCGGCGCCATGGAAGCGGTCCACGATCTCCACTCCCAGCTCGAATTTCACGTCCCGCGGATTGCGACCTTCCGCGATGGCGGCACGCAACGCGCCGATTTCGGCGAGCGGCCGGAACGACAACAACTCGAAATAGCGCCACATCAGGTCGTCCGAGATCGACATCAGCTTTCCGAACTGGATGTCGCCCGGTTCGTTGATACCGACGTAATTGCCGAGCGATTTCGACATCTTGTTCACGCCGTCGAGGCCTTCGAGCAGCGGCATCGTCATGACGATCTGCGGCTCCTGGCCGTACGTCTCCTGCAACTGTCGACCCACGAGCAAGTTGAACTTCTGATCGGTACCGCCGAGCTCCACGTCGCTCTTCAATGCGACCGAGTCGTAGCCCTGCACCAGCGGGTACAGGAATTCGTGGATCGCGATCGGCTGCCCGCCGCGGTACCGCTTCGAGAAGTCGTCGCGCTCCAGCATGCGCGCGACGGTGTGCCGGCCGGCGATCTCGATCAGGCCCGACGCACTCATCTCGCCGAACCATCGCGAATTGAAGTCGACTCGCGTTTTCTCCCGATCGAGGATCTTGAAGATCTGCTCCTGGTACGTCTGCGCGTTCGCCTCGACCTGCTCCCGCGTCAGCGGCGGCCGCGTCGCATTCCGGCCGGTCGGATCGCCGATCATCCCGGTGAAATCGCCGATCAGGAACGTGACCTCGTGACCGAAATTCTGGAACTGGCGCATCTTGTTGATGAGCACCGTATGGCCGAGGTGCAGGTCGGGCGCCGTAGGATCGAAACCCGCCTTGATGCGCAACGGTTTCCCGCGCGTTAACTTTTTTACAAGCTCGGCCTCGACCAGCACTTCCGCGGTTCCGCGCATCAGCTCGGCGATCTGCGTCTTCAATTCGGGGGTCTGCACTTCTTCGTTCATCTCTCGTCGTCGGCCCTTCGGTTTGTTATTAGGGAATCGCGGACAAAGGAAACGGTGTTCACAGCTGTCCGAAACCGCGATTGACCCTTTGTCGATCCGTCGGTTACGTTGTATAGATCGTGCCGATCTTCATCAAGTCCACCATTCCGGGGCTGTCCAGGCGGACGGCTGTCGCATTGCAAATCGGCTTGCTCGCCGTCGTAGGCGCGCTCGTCGCCATGCCGCGCCCGGACGACGTCACCGTCGTCGCGGCGCAACCGGCGCCGGCACCCGTGGTCGCGGATTCGCCCGCACCGCAGGAAGCGAGCCTCGCGTTTTCCACGATCGAAGTCGTGGTGAATCGCAACGACACCATGGACCGGCTGTTCCGCCGTTTCGAGCTCAACCTGTCGGACCTCGCCACACTGCGCAATCTCCCGGAGCTGCGCAGCCAGGTCGACAAGCTGCGTCCGGGCGAGTTGCTGCGCTTCATGCATCGCGGCGGTGAGCTCGTCGGCCTCGAACGCAAGCTCTCCGACAGCGAAACACTCAAGGTCACGCGCGACGAAACCGGTTTCGTCTCCGACGTGCTCGAGAATCCGCTCGAGACGCGCACGCGCACGGCGACCGCGACGATCGACAGCTCGCTGTTCCAGGCGGCCGCCGACGCCGAACTACCCGAACGCGTCGCGTTCGAGCTGGCCGAGATCTTCCAGTACGACATCGACTTCGTGCTCGACATCCAGGCCGGCGACCGCTTCACGGTCGTCTACGAGGAACTGTCGCAGGATGGCGTGCCGCTGCGCAGCGGCAACATCCTCGCGGCGAAGTTCGTGAACGACGGCCGCGAATATCGCGCCGTACGCTACGTCGACGCGCAGGGACACGGCGAGTACTACTCGCCCGACGGCCGCAGCCTGCGCAAGGCATTCATCCGCACGCCGGTCGAGTTCTCGCGCATCAGCTCGCGTTTCAACTCGGCGCGCAAACATCCCATCCTCAACCGCATCCGTGCGCACAAGGGCGTCGACTACGCGGCGCCGGTCGGCACGCCCGTGCGCGCGGCCGGCGAAGGCCGCGTGAAATTCCTCGGTCAGCAGGGCGGCTACGGCAATGTGCTCGAGCTCGAGCACGGTTCGGGCGTCGTCACGGTCTACGGTCACCTGTCGCGCTTCGCGAAGAACCTGCGCCGCGGCCAGCGCGTGGAGCTCGGACAGGTCGTCGCCTACGTCGGCCAGACCGGTCTCGCCACCGGCCCGCACCTGCACTACGAATACCGCGTACGTGGCGTACACAAGAATCCGCAGACGGTTCCGCTGCCGGATGCGGCGCCGATCTCTAGCGACGACCAAGACCGCTTCCTGGCCTCGACCGCCGATCTCGTCAACCTGCTCGATCTGCCTGCCGGCCCGGTGCTCGTCGCCCGCTGAACAGGCCGCAACTGTCACATTCCCCCGGCCGCCGTTGTGGTCGAATGACGTCCTAACCAGAACGCACGTCATGGATCAGCCGGATCTCCGCTCTCCCGAGCACTACATCAACCGCGAGCTGTCGCTGCTCGAATTCAACGGGCGCGTGCTCGCCCAGGCGCTCGACGAAAAGATGCCGCTGCTGGAGCGGCTGAAATTCCTGTGCATTTCGTCGAGCAACCTCGACGAGTTCTTCGAGATCCGCGTTGCCGGCCTCAAGCAGCGACTGGAGCTCGGTTCCGACCAGCCCGGCCCCGACGGCCTGTCCATCTCCGAACAGCTCGAGGCCATCCACGAGCGCGCACGCAATCTCGTCGATGCGCAATATCACTGCCTCAACGAAGTGCTTCTGCCCGCGCTGCGCAATCACGGCATCGAACTACTGGCCCGGGAAAACTGGGACGACGACACGCAGCGCTGGCTCGAGCAGTACTTCGAACGCGAGATCGAACCGGTGCTGTCGCCGCTCGGCCTCGATCCGGCGCGGCCGTTTCCGCGCATCCAGAACAAGAGCCTCAACTTCATCGTGCGCCTCGCCGGCGAGGATGCGTTCGGCCGCGACACGGGACTCGCCGTCGTGCAGGCGCCGCGCTCGCTGCCGCGTGTCGTCGCGTTGCCCGAGGACGGCGGGCGCAAGCGCTTCGTGCTGTTGACCGGGATCGTGCAGCACTTCGTGTCCAAGCTCTTCTCGGGCATGGACGTGCTCGGTTGCTACCAGTTCCGCGTCACGCGCAACAGCGACTTGTTCGTCGACGACGAGGAAGTCGACGACCTGCGGCGCGCGCTCGAGGGCGAGCTGGCGCATCGCCGCTACGGCGCCGCCGTGCGGCTCGAGGTTTCGCATGACTGCCCGCCCGATCTCGATTCGTTCCTGATGCGCCAGTTCACGCTCAGCGAGGTCGATTTCTACGAGGTCACGGGGCCGGTGAACCTCAACCGGCTCGCGGCCATCTACGATCTCGTGCAGCGTCCCGACCTGAAATTCCCGATCTTCACGCCCGGACTGCCGCGCCGCGTCGCCGGTTCCACGGATCTCTTCGCCGTGATCCGGCAGAAGGACGTGTTGCTGCACCATCCGTTCCACAGCTTCGGCCCGGTGATGGATTTCCTGCGCGCCGCCGCCGCAGATCCGCGCGTGCTCGCGATCAAGCAGACGCTGTACCGCACCGGCAACGAATCGCCGATCGTCGACGCACTGGTCGCCGCGGCGAACTCCGGCAAGGACGTCACCGTCATCGTCGAACTGCGTGCGCGTTTCGACGAGGAAGCGAACATCGAACTGTCCAACCGCCTGCAGGAAGCGGGCGCGCACGTCATGTACGGCGTCGTCGGCTTCAAGACGCACGCCAAGATGTCGATGGTCGTGCGCCGCGAGACTGACGGCCTGCGCCGCTACTGCCATCTCGGCACCGGCAACTACCACCCGCGCACGGCGCGTGGCTACACCGACTACAGCCTCTTCACTTGCAACGCCGAAGTGGGCCAGGACGTCCACGAGCTGTTCCTGCAGCTGACCAGCCTCACGCAGACGCCGCGGCTCACGAAACTCCTGCAGTCGCCGTTCGGCCTGCACGAGGCGGTGGTCGAGAAGATAGGCCGCGAGGCCGATCACGCGGCAGCCGGCCGGCCGGCGCGGATCATCGCGAAGATGAACTCGCTGGTCGATCCGGCGGCGATCGAGGCGTTGTACCGCGCTTCGCGTGCCGGCGTGCAGATCGACCTCGTGATCCGCGGGTTGTGCGCGCTGCGGCCGGGAATTCCCGGTGTTTCCGACAACATCCGCGTCCGCTCGGTCATCGGCCGCTTCCTCGAACATTCGCGCGTCTTCTACTTTCTGAACGACGATGGCCCGAACGAAGCCGGCCGCGGCGACCGCGACTCGAAAACCGACACCAGCGAGCTGTACCTCGCCAGCGCCGACTGGATGGAGCGCAATTTCTTCCGCCGCGTCGAGGTCGCGTTCCCGGTGCGCGAGCAGTCGCATCGCGAGCGCATCCTGCGCGACCTGAATCTCTATCTGTCGGACAACGTGCAGTCGTGGTCGTTGGGCCGCGACGGTACCTACACGCGCACCTCGCACGGCGCCGAGGAAGTGATCGACGCGCAGGCCACTCTGCTGGGCCGCTACTCGGCTGGCAGCGCGCCGGTCATCGCGCCATGACGCTCCGGGGCGCGGCTATTTCGCGCTGAATACGCGCAGGCGGACGCCCACCGTCTTCAGGTTCTCGATCTCCAGCTGCAGATCCGCGACCGTCAACGGGTGATCGTCGAGCCAGCCCGCCGGAAAACGCACTTCGAGCGAGTCCGCGCGCGCGGTCAAGCGGATGTCCGGCAACGCAACGGTGCTCCGACCCCGGTGCAACAGCACCGCGAGTCGCAGCAACAGCGTCATCGGGGGCGCCCGCTCGTCCCAGGGCGGCGCGAGATTGTCGGCCTCCTCGATCGCGGGTTTGCGCCGATGGCTGCCGACCATGATCGCCAGCAGTTTCTGTTCCTCGCGCGGAAATCCGGCCATGTCGGCGTTGGCGAGCAGATAGGCGCCGTGACGGTGATAACCGCTGTGCGCCACGTCGAGACCGATCTCGTGCAGCCGCGCGGCCCAGCGCAGGATCTGCTCCGTCGCCGGATCCGCGAGCGGCCAGATCTGCTCGACCTGCTCGAGGAACTTCACCGCGGTCGACTCCACGCGGTCGGCCTGGGCCAGGTCCACGTGATAACGCTGTTGCATGCTGCGCACGGTGCTCTCGCGCGCATCCTCGTCCGTGTAACGGCCGACGAGGTCGTACAACAGCCCCTCGCGCATCGCGCCCTCGGCCACCTTCATCGATTCGATGCCGAGCTGCTCGAACACTTCCGCGAGCACCGCGACCCCGCCGGCGAACGACAGCTTGCGGTCGTCGGTCAATGCGCTGAGCCTGAGATCGCGGATGTGCTCGATCTCCGAGAGCTCGTGGATGATTCGCTCGAGGCCGTCCGCGCCGATGTCGACCGCCGTGGGATCCAGCTCGCGGATGCTGTCGCCGATCGCGCGTACCGTGCCCGAGCTGCCGACCGCCTCGTCCCAGCCGCGCCGGCGGAAGGCGGCCTGGTAAGGCTCGATCGCCTGGCGCGCCGCGACGCGCGCGCGTTGCATGCGCTTCTGCGACAACCGGCCGTCCGCGAAGAACGCCTCGCTGATGCGCACGCAGCCCATCTGCAGGCTCTCGAGCTCCAGCGGCTCGAGTCCTTCCCCGATGATGATCTCGGTGCTGCCGCCGCCGATGTCGCACACGAGTCGTCGCCCCGGTCCGGCCGGGCTCGTGTGGGCGACACCCGAATAGATCAGGCGCGCCTCCTCGATGCCGGAGACGATTTCGATGGGGTGGCCGAGCGCTTCGCGCGCGCGTTCGATGAACGCCTCCGCCCGCTTCGCGCGCCGCAGCGCGTTCGTGCCGACCACGCGCACGCTGTCCGGCCGCATGTCGCGCAGCCGCTGGCCGAAGCGTTCGAGACAGGCGATGGCCCGCGCCGCGACGTCCTTGTTCAGGCGGCCATCGGACTCGAGCCCGGCGCCGAGACGCACCATCTCGCGCAGGCGATCGAGGATGACGAGCTGGCCGTGCGTGTGCCGCGCGACCACCATGTGGAAGCTGTTGGAACCGAGATCGACGGCGGCGAGGACGTCCGGGACGGACTTCGAGGCGCGTCGCGTCAAGATTGGAGCGTCAGGCCGAGAAGGAGGAACCGCAGCCGCAGGTTGTTTGCGCGTTCGGATTGCGGATCACGAACTGCGCGCCGTCCAGGCCTTCGCGGTAGTCGATCTCCGCGCCCGTCAGGTACTGGATGCTCATCGGGTCGATCAGGAGTTTCACGCCGAGATTCTCGACGCAGGTGTCGCCCTCCTGCTCCGTCTCGTCGAACTCGAAGCCGTATTGCATGCCCGAGCAACCACCGCCCTGCACGAACACACGCAGCTTGAGGTTGGGGTTGCCTTCACCCTCGATGAGGGCGCCGACCTTGCGGGCGGCGGCGTCGGTGAACGTCAGCGTTTCGGTATCGATCATGTTTGGCACACTACGCGCGGGACTTTGCGGCCGCAACCGCGGAATCCGCGTCGGACGCGGTTTCCGCGACCGGCTCGACCGCCGGCTCGCCGTTGCCCGCGGTCGCGGACTTGTCCGTCAGCAGGGGGATCAGTTTTCCCGTTATGACGGCGCCCGGCGCCATTTCAATCACGCCGTAATGGACGTTGCCGTTCACCCTGGCCTTGCCGCCCAGCACCAGCCGTTCGCGCGCGACCATGTCGCCGTTGACGGTGCCGTTCATGATGATGTTCGTGACCTCGACGCGGCCCTCGATGAAGCCGGTCTCGCTGACCGACAGCGCGCCACCGTCCTCCGCGATGCTGATGACGTTGCCGTCGACGCGGCCATCGAGATGCAGGCCGCCGGAGAAGACGAGGTCACCCTTGAGATGCGCCGTCTTGCCGACGAGCGTGTCGATGCGCATGGACGTCTGCTTGCGTCGTCCGAACATGAGCCGCACCCGACCCGCTACTGCGGATCTACGCTCCAGACGTAGGACTGCTGGACCGGCGCGGAACCGCGACGGCTCGAACGGACCTCGACGAGAAGCTGTTCGGGTTTCATGCCCGGGGGCATGGTGATTTCCTCTTCGATGTTCTCGAGATAACGAAAGGTGAAGGGTATCTCACGCCGCTTGCCGCCCGAGAGTGTCGCGAAATCCGCACGTCCGGGCTTGCCATCGACCTCGCCGTCGACCGACAAGACGACGACGCCGCTGACCACCGTGTCCGGCTTCATGGGCTGGACCAGCGTCACGCGGATTCGAAACTTGTTTGCCGTAGCCGTGGCCACCATACGCGCCTGCTGGATTTTTACCTCGGACGAGTTCGCATTTTGGGTGACTATCCCGCGGAAAAAGGCCAATTCCTGGTTGGCCCGGGCCACCTGGGCCTGCAGCTCGCCGATCGTGCGTTGCACCTCCTCGCGCTCCCGGGTCTGCCCTACGGTCGAGGATTCTAGCTGCGCCACCTTGGCGCGCAGGTCCGAGATCGTCGCCTCGCCGGCCTCGATCTCGGCGCGCAGCGCGCGACGCTGCTTGAGCGCCGAAACCGCGTCGAAGCCGGCGCTGTAGCGGCCGAATTCGAACATGCCGTAGACGCCGCCGGCGATCAGCAACACGAGCAGGACGATCGTGATCCAGCGGCGCGTCGGCGCGTAGGTGGTGACGACCAGTTTCGGCGGCAGGCCCGGCATCGGCGCTCAGTCCCCGGCGGCGGCGGTCGCGGTTTCCGCGCCCCACCACTCGGGCTTCGGGGGTGCGCCGGCCGGAAACGCGATCTTCGCCAGCTCCTCGAGCATCTGCACGTACACCGGCCGCTTGAAGTAGATGACCTCGCGCACCGGCTCCCAGTAGTTTGCCCAGCGCCAGCCGTCGAACTCCGGTTCGTCGGTGTGCGTGAAGCTGAACTCGACGTCGCGCTCCGGCACCGCGAGCTTCAGCAGGTACCAGCGCTGCTTCTGCCCGATGCACAGCGGCCCGCGACCGCGGCGCACGTATCGCTTCGGCAACCGGTAGCGGATCCAGTCCGCGGTGGACCCGGCCACGGTGACGTGCGCGCGCGCGAGCCCGATCTCCTCGAGCAATTCGCGGAACAGCGCCTGTTCGATCTGCTCGCCCTGGCGGATGCCGCCCTGGGGAAACTGCCAGCCGCGCGCGCCGGTGCGCTGACCGAGGAATACCTCGCCGTTGTCGCGCATCAACACGATGCCGACATTGGCGCGATACCCCTCCGCGTCGATCCAGTCGCTCATGCGGACGTTTTACCGGGTGCCACGCGGCCGAACAAGGCGCGCGTTTTGTATGATGCGCCGTGATTTCGCCGCGCAACTCCACGTTCACCGCCACCAGGTTCGGCCTGCTGGCCATCGTCGCGGCCACGATCGCGGTCGCGAGCCTGGTCGCCGGCTCGACGCACATCGGCGTGCGGCCGGCGGTCGCGGCGTTGTTCGGCGATCTGGCGGAACCGGCGCGCACGGTGGTGCTGGAGCTGCGCGTGCCGCGGCTGCTGTCGGCGTTCGCCATCGGCGCGTTGCTCGCGCTCGCGGGGGTGCTGCTGCAGGCGTTGTTCCGCAATCCACTCGCGGATTCCTACGTGCTCGGCGTCTCCGGCGGCTCGTCGGTGGGCGCGTTGCTCGCGCTGCTGGCCGGCGCGTCCTTGTGGCTCGTGCAGAGCGCGGCGGCCGCGGGCGCGATGGCGACGACGCTGCTGGTCCTCGCGCTGGCGCGCGGCGGTGGCACCGTGCGCGTGCTGCTGACCGGCGTCGTGGTCGCGGCGGCGTGCGGCGCCGGCGTGACGCTCGTGCTGGTGCTGGCCGACGACGGACAGCTGCGCGGCATGATGTTCTGGCTGGCCGGCGATCTCGGCTGGGCCGCTCGTCCGTGGTCGATGGCCGGCGGCGCCTTGTTAGCCACGCTGGCGATGTCGCTGATCGCGCGACCGCTCGACGTCATCGCGACGGGCGAAACCACGGCGCAGAGCCTCGGCCTCGACCTGTCGCGCTGGCGCGTGGTGATCGTGATCCTGGCCGGCGCGCTGACCGCGGGCGCGGTGATCCAGGGGGGCACGATCGGGTTCGTCGGCCTCGTGATCCCGCATCTCGTGCGCCTGGCATTCGCGACCGCGTCGCATCGCGTCGTCGTGCCTGCGGCGGCGCTGGCCGGCGGCACCTTGTTAGCCGCCGCGGACCTGGTCGCGCGGACCGCGGCCGCGCCCCGGCAATTGCCGGTGGGCGCGGTGATGGCGCTGCTGGGTGTGCCGGTGTTCCTGTTCCTGCTGCGCAGACTGGAGCGGCGGTAGGGATGGGGATTGGCCCCAAATCGACTTTTGGGGCCAATCCCCCTGTCTACCCGATGACGTGGGTGGCGACCTCGACCCGGTTCCGCCCCGCGCTCTTCGCGCGATACAACGCTGCGTCGGCCTCCGCGATCAAACGCTCCGCCAGCGCCTTGTAGTCGTGCGAACGCGGCTGCGGCTTCGCCGTGGCGAGCCCCACCGACAACGTCACCGTCACGTGCGCGCCACCGTGCACGCGGATCGGCGTCGCGCCGACCGCATGGTGGATGCGCTCGGCCAGCTTCACCGCCGCCGGCGCCTCCGCGCCCGCCAGCAGGATCGCGAACTCGTCGCCGCCGAAACGCGCGCCCGTGTCACCGGCGCGGATCTCGCCCTCCGCACGCCGCGCGACCTCCTTCAACGCCTCGTCACCCGCCAGGTGACCGAACCGGTCGTTGATCTCCTTGAAGTGGTCGACGTCGATCATCAGGCACGCCAATGGTTTGTTCGTGCGTTCCGACCGCGCCAGCTCCTCGCGCAGGCGATTGTGGAAATACCGCCGGTTGTGCCAGCCGGTCAGGAAATCCGTGACGCCGCTGCGCACCAGGCGCGCACGATTCACCGCGTTTTCCAGGCTGATCGCCACCACGACGCCGAGATGTGCGAGGAAGTCCGCGGCGAGGTCGCTGGTGAAACGCCGGGCCTCGCGGCTGCCGAACGTGATGACGCCGATGGCGCGGTTGTCCCGCGGCAGCGGTATCAGCGCGACGCTGCCGCGGCCCAGCGACGGCGGCACCAGCAGGTCGTGCTCCGCCGGGTCGTAGGGCCCGAGCCACGGACGATCGAACTGCACGAGCTTCGGCGCCAGCGGCGACACGGCATCGATGAAACGCACGTCCTCGATGACGCTGCTCGTCAACGTCTCGCTACCGGACAGGTGCCGCAGCTCGTGCTGGGGATCGAACAGCGACAACGTCACGAGATCGAGCCCGTACGCGTCGCGCAGTCCCGTGACCACGCGGTCGAACAACTCGCCGAGCGAGTGCGCGCGCAGGAGTTCGACTTCGCGGTCCTGCGTTTTCTTGAGCAGCAGCTCGTTGCGCTGCACCTCTTCGGTCAGCGCCCGCAGGCGTTCGCGCAGTTCCTCGGCCGTCCCTGAATAAGGATCGCGCGACGAGCGGGTCACGCACGCCGCTCCGTGACCGACCGCCGGTCTTCGAGGTATTCGCGGCCGCGGCGCATCAGCGAGTCGAACGCGGGGAAGTCCTGCGACAGAACCGCCGAGCGCAGCCGCTCCACGGCCTGCGCCAGCGCCTCGAGCGACTCCGCGCCGTAGTCGTTCAGCGCCTGGATCTCGAAGTAGAGCTCCGGGCTCTCCTGCGCCACCTTCGACGCCACGTCGAGCTGCGAGTCGAACGTGGTCGAAGACAGCTTGGCGAGCTTCGGCGCGGCCTCGCCACTCTCCGCCAGCGCCGTGAAGAACGCGATGTTCAACGCGTGCGACAGTCCGAGCACGTAGGCGATGAGCCGGTCGTGGTCGTCCAGCGACATCACCACCTGCTCGACCATCGTCGACGCGAACAGGTCGCGCGCCGCCTGCGTCGCCTCGGGCGAACCGGCCTCGACGAAGATCACGTGGCGGCCCGACAGCAGCTCCGTGTCCGGACCGAACATCGGGTGCAGCGACGTGACGCGGCAGCCATGCGATTTCAGTGTGTTCAGGCCGCCGCGCAGCGGCGACTTCAGCGAGCCCACGTCGAAGATCACGCCCTTCGGCCGGCGCATCGCGATCTCGCGCAGGATCTTGTCCGTCTGCCCCAGCGGTGTCGCGACGACGATGAAATCGTGCGTCAGCGGCGAGGTCTTCCAGTCGGCGACGTGTTCGAACCCGCCGGGCGCGCCGGCCGGGTCGGCCACCTGCACCGCGAATCCCTGCGACGCCATGAACTCGGCGAACCAGCGGCCGATCTTGCCGGCGCCGCCGATGACCAGCGCGGTGCGGCCGGAACCGGCGCCCTGCGCGGCGACGCTCGCCTGCTCCTGGGTAGTTAGAGACGAACGGATCAGCAGGCGCAGGATGTTCTCCGCCACCTGCGGCGACACGCCGTACTGCTTGCCCGTCTCGCGCGCCGCCATCAGCACGTCGCGCTCGCGGTTGTAGTCGCGCGTCGCGTAGCCGGTGGCGCGCTTGGCCCGCGCGATCTCGCGGCTGGTCTCCTGCCGCTGGCCCACCAGCTCCAGTATCTGTCGGTCGAGTTCGTTGATCCTGCGGCGCAGGTCTTCGAGCGAGCTCATGAAAACACCTTGTCTTTCAACGTCCGGTGCCAGTTTTACGGGGTGCGCCGCGCGACTGCAAGGAGGCGCGCCGCACGGATAACATATCGGCCATGGAGATCTACAACGACCTGCTGCCCGACCCCTTGCCCACCGAGCCGATGGCGCTCGCCAGCGCCTGGCTCGCCACCGCACTGGCCGCCCGCCAGCAGCCAAACCCCGATGCGATGGTCCTGGCCACTGCCAGCGCTGACGGCATTCCGTCGGCGCGCGTCGTGCTCGCCAAGGAATTCGACGTGGTGAACGGGCGTGTCTCGTTCGTCACCAACTACGATTCGCGCAAGGGCCGCGAGCTCGCGAACAACCCGCGCGCCGCGCTGGTCCTGCATTGGGATCACGCGCATCGCCAGGTGCGCATCGAGGGCATCGTCGTCAAGGCGCCGGCGGCCGAGAGCGATGCCTATTTCGAATCGCGCAACTGGCAGCGGCGGCTCGGTGCGTGGGCCAGCGCGCAGAGCCAGCCGCTCACGTCGCGCGGGCAGCTGAACGGCGCCGTCGACGCGGCGGCCGACCGGTTCGGCGCGCCGCGCCCGACGGGCGAGAACATCAACGATCATCCGCCGGTCGTGATCCCGCGGCCGTCGTTCTGGGGCGGCTACTACGTCTGGGCCGACGCGGTCGAACTGTGGGTCGAAGGCGCCGCGCGCATCCACGAACGCGCGCGCTGGACGCGCACGCTAACTACCGGCGGCGACGGCTTCGCTCCCGGCCCCTGGTCGGCCACGCGCCTGCAGCCTTGAAACGCCGTGCCGCCACGCCGCCGCCGCGGCCGACGTTCTGGCGCAACGTCCGCATCGCGTTCCTGCTGCTGGCGCTCGGCATCGCCGCGTATTCGAACTGGTACGACCGCCTGAGCACGACGGACTGGGACGAGACGCTGTGGATCGGCGTGTTCCCGATCGACGCGGATGGCAATCCCGGCACCGCGTCCTGGCTCGCGAAGCTCGACGCGGGCGACATCGCCGACATCGAGCGTTTCCTGAACGACGAGGCACATCGGCACGGCGTCACGCTGGCGCGGCCGGTGCGCGTCGACCTGTATCCGGTCGTGTCCGAGAAACCGCCCGCGGTCGAGCCCGATGCGGGCCTGCTGTCGCGCGCCGTCGCGTCGCTGAAACTGCGCCTGTACGCGCGCCGCAATTCGCACCCGGCCGGACGCCCGCCGCCGCAGATCCGGATCTTCGTGTTGTTCCACGATCCGGCGTTCACGCAGGCCGTGCCGCACTCGGTGGGCTTGCAGAAAGGCCTGGTCGGCGTCGTGCACGCGTTCGCCGAGAACGGCATGACGCCGCAGAACAACGTCGTCATCGCGCACGAGATCCTGCACACGCTCGGCGCCACCGACAAATACGACTTCGCGACGCTCGAGCCGCTCTATCCCATCGGCTACGCGGAGCCCGGCCGCCAGCCGCTGCTGCCGCAGCCGTTGACCGAGATCATGGCCGGCCGCCGTGCGGTCGCGCGCGGCGACTTCGAGATGCCGGACTCGTTGCGCGACGTCGTGGTCGGCCAGGCCACGGCGACCGAGATCCGCTGGCCCGATCCATGAGCGGCGCGCCGCGCCTCGAGCTCGACGGACTCGGCATCGACGTGCCCGGCCGCACCCTGATCCCGGCCGTCTCCGGCACGGTGCAAGCCGGTGAATTCATCGCGCTGCTCGGCGGCAACGGCACGGGCAAGTCGCTGCTGCTGCGCACGCTGGCCGGGCTGCACGCGCCGGCGCGCGGCCAGGTGCGGATCGACGGGGAGCCGTTGCCGTCGCTGGCGCGACGCGACATCGCGCGCCGGCTCGGATTCCTGCCGCAGGACCCGGACGCGGCGCCGCAGGGTGTCGTCGCCGAATCCGTGCTGCTGGGCCGGTTCGCGCATCTCGGTTTGCTCGAGGCACCGGGTGCGGCGGATGCCGCGCGCGTGCAAGAGGCGTTGGCGCGCGTCGGCATCGGCCCGCTCGTGGCACGCGAGCTCGGCACGTTGTCCGGCGGCGAGCAGCGCCGCACGGCCATCGCGCGCCTGCTGGTGCAGGCGCCGTCCATCTACCTGCTCGACGAGCCGACCAACCACCTGGACCCCGCGCAGCAGCTCGCGGTGCTCGAACACCTGCGGGCGCTCGCGCGCGGCGGCGACATCGTCATCGCCAGCCTGCACGATCCGAATCTCGCGCTGCGCTTCGCCGACCGCGCGTGCCTGCTGTCGGGAACCGATGCGGAGTTGCTGCCGATCGCGTCGCTGGACGCGGCGCGCCTCGGCGCGCTCTACGGCGTGGACTTCGTCGAGACGCGCGTCGGCGAGCGACGCGTCGTCGTCATGGCTTGACGTCGAGACAGTCGTGCAGCACGTCCGCGCGCAGCCGGGCCGCATCGATGGGGCTCGCGCGGTTGTACCAGTCGGTGGCCAGCGCGGTCAGGCGCTCGCGGCGCTTCGCGTCTTCCTGCCAGGCGATCTCCTGGATGCGCAACAGCCGGTCGAGCGGCTCGCCGATGCTGCGCGACTGCGCCGCGCGCTGCGCGATCTCGATCTCCACTCGGCAACGTTCGGGCACGTCGTCCGCGGCCTGCACCGGGCGCGCGGGCGCGGCCACCGCGACCGCGGGCTCGCCGGCGGGCGCCGCCGCCGGCGCCGGGCTGGCCGGATTCACCGTGTTTTCCAGGGTTTTCTGCCGCCGCGCATCCGCGATGTGTTCGAGCGCATTGAAGGCGTAGATCAGCGCGGCCACCGCGAGGATCCCGAAGATGCCCCAGCGCAGGAACACGCCCACGGTTCAGCTCCCGAAGCGGATCGTGTCGAGGATCGGTTGATGCATCGCGCCGTTCGTCGCCAGCACGGTCGTCGTCGCCAGCCCCACCGGGCCGCCCGTGAGGTCCGTGAAGCGTCCGCCGGCCTCTTCGACGATCACGGTCAACGCGGCGATGTCGAGGATGTTCACGTCGGATTCGATCACGACGTCGAGCGCGCCGCGCGCCAGCAGGTGGTAGTGCACGAAGTCGCCGTAGCCGCGGATGCGGCTGATCTTCCCCAACAACCCGCCGAAACGTGACCAGGCCGGCGACGCCGCCAGCGTCTTTAGGTTGCCGGTCGAGACGATGGCGGCGTCGAGCGCCGACACCTTGCCGACCTCGATGCGCTTGCCGTTGAGGAACGCGCCGCGGCCGCGCTCCGCCCAGGCGAGCTCGTCGTACGCCGGCGCCATCGACACGCCGAGCACGAACTTCCCGCCGCGCATCAGCGCGATCTGCGTGGAGAAGAACGGACACTCGCGCACGAAGGATTTCGTGCCGTCGATCGGATCGACCAGCCACACGCTCTCGGCGTCCATGTCGGACTTGCCGGTCTCCTCGCCGTAGAAGCCGTACGACGGAAAGCGCTTCGTGAGGATGTCGCGGATCGTCTCTTCGGAACGGACGTCGGCCTCGGTGACCGGCGTCTTGTCCGCCTTCACCTCGATCTTCACGTTTCGCTGGTAGAAGCCGCGGATGACGTCGGCAGCGGCGCGGGCCGCGTCGAGCGCGGCCGCGAGTTCACGGGAGTTGTTTTCCAAGGAATTTTGGGCGTTTTGCATGGCGGCCCGAAGCCTGCGGGAGGGGCCGCCGAGCTGTCAATTCGCGGCGAATCCCGTTAGAGTCCGCGCCGCCGAAAGGTTACGGGAAGCTGGTGAGCCGCGAGAGACGGCGATGCCAGCACTGCCCCCGCAACGGTAATCGAACGCAAGCGCATCAATGGCCACTGGACGCGAGTCCGGGAAGGCGATGTGTCGGAGCCGCCAGGCTCCAGTTCGGGAGTCCGGAGACCGGCCGATCGGCACATTCCCAGCAGGTGCGGCGGGCGCCGGGACGGCCGTGTCGGCTTTTCCCTCCCCTCGCGTCTGCCGGGCGTTCAACGCATCGGCCATGCGGGCGTGCATGGGAAGGCTAACTAACATGAATCGTCGATTCCGTTTTTCGCGCGTGGCGCTCGCCGTCACTGCCGCGCTCTCCGTTCCCGCGTTCGCGCAGGACGACCTCGAGGAAACCATCGTCACCGCGACGCGCACGCCCGTGCCCGTCGACGCGATCGGCTCGCCGGTCATCGTCATCACGCGCAACGACATCGAGCGCTCGCTCGCCAGCGACGTCAGCGAGCTGCTGCAGCAGCACGCGGGCCTCGAGATCGCGCGCACCGGCGGCCCCGGTCAGCAGACTTCCTTGTTCACGCGCGGCACCGACAGCAACCACACCGTGGTGCTGCTCGACGGCGTGCGCATCAATCCGGGCACCATCGGCAGCGCCGCGCTGCAGAACATCTCGCCCGAATCGCTCGAACGCATCGAGATCGTGAAGGGCCCGCGCTCGGCGCTGTACGGCACGGACGCCATCGGCGGCGTCGTGCAGCTGTTCACCCGCGGCGCGGCGAACGGCGAACAGAAGTCCGGCGGCAGCGCCGGCACCAGCTTCGGCACGGACGACACCCGCCAGTACTACGGCGATGCATCGATCGCGGCGGGCGACCAGCTGCGCTTCGGCGTCGGCGGCAGCTACGGCGAGAGCGACGGCATGCCCGTCTTCGTCGCCGACGATTCGGATCGCGGCTGGCGCAACGTCACCGGCCGTGCGTCGGTCGAGTTCGACGCCACGGACGCGCTGACGCTGCGCGCGCGCGGCTGGCGCGCCGCGGGCCGCACCGAATATTCGTCGCAGACGTTCGCGACTCCGCCGTACGCGGATGCGTCGCAGGACTACGTGAACAGCGTTTATTCCGTGGAAGCGGACTTCCACGCCGCGAACGGCCTCAACGTGCGCGGCACCGTCGCGCAGGCGCGCGACGACATCGACCAGCTGCAGGCGAACTTCGCCGGCTTCGACTTCGCGCACACGCGCCGCACCAGCTACGAGGCGCAGGTCGACCTGCCCGAGGTCGGCGGCCACCTCGTGTCGTTCGGCGTGCAGCGCAGCGACGAGGACACGATCGCGAACTCCTTCGGCACGGCGTTCGACGAGAACACCGGCGTCACGCAGGGCTTCGTGCAGGACCAGTTCACGGCCGGCATCTTCACGGCGCGCGCCGCGCTCGGCGGCGTCGATCACGAGACGTTCGGCAGCGAGCTGACGTACAACGCGGAGATCGGCGCGGCGTTCGAGTCGGGCACCCGCGTCACGCTGGCGGCCGGCAAGGCGTTCCGCGCGCCGGACAGCACCGACCGCTTCGGCTTCGGCGGCAATCCCGATCTCGATCCCGAGGTGTCGCGGCAGGTCGAGCTGACCGTGCGCCAGAAACTCGGCGCGCATCAGCATGTGTGGGTGTCCGCGTTCGACAACCGCATCCGCGATCTCATCAACTTCGTCGTGACGGATTTCGTGACGTTCGACGGGCAGAACGAGAACGTCGACCGCGCGCGCATCAAGGGCGGCGAGCTGGGTTATGAATACGCGAATGCCGGCTGGCGCGCGCGTGCCGAGCTGACGTTGCAGGACCCGCGCGACGAGACGACCGACGAACGCCTGCTGCGCCGCGCGCGCGAGTCCGCGTTCCTGGCGGTGGATCGCGACGTGGGCCCGATCGACCTCGGCATCGACGTGGCGCACTTCGGCAATCGCAAGGACTTCGGTTTCCCCGCCGTCACGCTCGACTCGTACACGCTGGTCAATGCGACCGTGCGCTGGCGCGCGACGTCGGCGCTGACGCTGCAGGGCCGCCTCGAGAACGCGTTCGACGAGGACTACACGCAGGCCGCGGGTTACCGCACGCGCGGCCGCGCGTACACGATCGGAGTACGCTACAGCTTCGAATGACCCTCGAAGGATGGGCGGAGAAACGTCATGGGCAATCGTCTGAGCAGGATCTACACCCGCACCGGCGATGACGGCTCCACCGGTCTCGGCGACGGGCATCGCGTCCGCAAGGACGATGCCCGCGTCGAGGCCTACGGCACCGTCGACGAGGCGAACAGCACCATCGGCCTCGTGCTCGCGGTGCCCGGCCTGCCCGCCGACGTGACGCAATGCCTGGTCGAGATCCAGCACGACCTGTTCGATCTCGGCGGCGAGCTCTGCATCCCCGGCACGTCGGTGATCAAGGCCGAGCGCATCGCCGCGCTCGAGCAGGCGCTCGACCGCTTCAACGATCCGCTGCCGGCGCTCAAGGATTTCATCCTGCCCGGCGGCGGTCCGGGGGCCGCGGCCTGCCATCTCGCGCGTACCGTGACGCGACGCGCGGAGCGCCGCGTGTGGACGCTGGCCGGGTCGGAGCAGGTCAACGCCGAGGTGCCGAAGTACCTGAACCGGCTTTCCGACCTCTTGTTCGTGATCGCCCGCGTCCTGGCACGGCACGAGAACGGCTCCGAAGTCCTCTGGCGCCACGACCGCGGGCGCTGATGGGGACAGTCCCCGTTTTCTGGCAAAAGGGGACAGTCATGTGGCGAAGGCTCTTTCCGGACCGCGCCTCTTTACGCAGCGGGGAATCGAGGAATGTTCCCGCTGCCGGGATCTCAGCGGATCCGCGCCCAATCGAACGCGGGCCCCGGATCCGTCTTCCGCCCCGGCGCGATGTCGGAGTGCCCGACGATCCGCTCGCGCGTGATCGCCGGATAGGCCTCTAACAACTTCGGCAGCAACGCGCGCAACGTCTCGTACTGCGCATCCTCGTACGGCACGTCGTCCGCGCCTTCGCACTCGATGCCGATCGAGTAGTCGTTGCAGGCATCGCGGCCCTGCCACGACGACTGCCCCGCGTGCCAGGCGCGCTCGCCGAACGGCACGAACTGCACGGGCCGGCCATCGCGCCGGATCACCACGTGTGCGGACACGCGCGAGCCGACGATGCCGGCGAAATACGGATGCGCGTCGGGCGGCAGGTTGCCGGTGAACAGCCGCTCGATCCACGGCCCGCCGAACTCGCCGGGCGGCAGGCTGATCCCGTGGATGACGATGAGGTCCGGCGCGACGCCCGCGGGCCGCGCGTTGAAGTGCGGCGACAACACCTGTTTGACGCCGACCAACAGGCCGGTACTGACATCGACGCGCATGCGGAACCTCGCGCGCATCTTGCCATACGTGCGTGACACAATAGTCAACGATGTCCGCCGCCGACACGCCATCCACCGCACCTGCCGACTGGGTACGCCGCGATCTCGCGCACGTCTGGCACCCGTGCACGCAGATGAAGGACCACGAGTCCGTGCCGATGATCCCGCTGCGCGCGGGCCGCGGCGTGTGGCTGGAGGACCAGGCGGGCAAGCGTTACATCGACGGCATCAGCTCGTGGTGGGTGAATCTCTTCGGCCATGCGAACGCGCGCATCGGCGCCGCCGTCGCCGGGCAGCTGGAGCGGCTCGAGCACGTGATCTTCGCCGGCTTCACGCACGAGCCCGCCGTCACGCTGGCCGAGGAGCTGGTGCGCATCGCGCCGCGCGGCCTGAACCGCGTGTTCTTCGCCGACAACGGCTCGGCCGCCATCGAAGTCGCGGTGAAGATGAGCTTCCACTTCTGGCGCAACTGCGGCCAGCCGCGCAAGACGCGGTTCATCACGCTGGCGAACAGCTACCACGGCGAGACGCTGGGGGCGCTGGCGGTCGGCAACGTCGAGCTCTACAAGTCCATCTACCAGCCGCTGCTGATGGACGTGATCACGGTGCCGTCCCCGGACGCGTTCGCGCGCGAGCCCGGCGTCACGGCTGCCGACCATGCGCGCCGGATGTTCGCCGCAATGGAAGCCGCGCTCGAACGGAATCATGGCGAGGTGGCCGCGGTCATCGTCGAGCCGCTGGTGCAATGCGCCGGCGGCATGCGCATGTACGACCCCGAATACCTCAAACTACTGCGCGCCGCCTGCACCAAGTACGGCGTGCACCTGATCGCGGACGAGATCGCCGTCGGTTTCGGGCGCACCGGCACGATGTTCGCCTGCGAACAGGCCGGCATCACGCCGGACTATCTGTGTCTGTCGAAAGGCCTGACCGGCGGCTACCTGCCGTTGTCCGTCGTGCTGACCGGCGACGCCGTGTACGCCGCGTTCTACGACGAATACACGAAGCTGAACGCGTTCCTGCATTCGCACAGCTATACCGGCAACCCGCTGGCCTGCGCCGCCGCCAACGCGACGCTCGCGATCTTCCGCGACGAGCCCGTGATCGAGCGCAACCGCGCGCTGGCCCGGCACCTGGGCGCCAGCGTGGCGCACCTCGCCGATCATCCGCACGTCGCCGAGATCCGCCAGTGCGGCATGATCCTCGCCATCGAGCTGATGAAGGATCCGAAAACGCGCACGCCGTGGCCGTGGACCGAACGCCGCGGCCTGCGCATCTACCGCCACGCGCTCGAGCGCGGCGCGCTGATCCGGCCGCTCGGCACCACCCTTTACTTCATGCCGCCGTACGTGATCACGCCGGACGAGATCGACACGCTGGCGAAGATCGCCACCGAAGGCGTGGAGCTCGCATGCGCGTGACGCGCATCCACGTGCCCGGCCCGCTCGCGGTCGGCGCCGACGTCGCGCTGCCGCCGCAGGCCGGCGAACACCTGGTGCGGGTGTTGCGACTGGAGCCGGGCACGCCGCTGGTGCTGTTCGACGGGCGCGGCGGCGAATACGCGGCGACGCTCGGCGCGCGCGCCGGCAAGCAGGTCGGCGCGCGGATCACGGCGCAGGTCGCGGCCGAGCGCGAATCCCCGCTCGACATCACGCTGCTGCAGGGCATTGCGCGCGGCGAGAGGATGGATCTGATCGTGCAGAAAGCGACGGAGCTCGGCGTCACGCGGATAGTGCCAGTGCTCGCGGAGCGCTCGGTCGTGCGCGTCGAGGCGAAGCAGAAGGACCGCAAGCGCGATCACTGGCAGGGCATCGTCACGTCGGCCTGCGAGCAATGCGGCCGCAACGTCGTGCCGGACGTCAGCGAGCCGCGCGGCCTCGGCGATGCCGTCGCCGCGTTGCCGGCGGAGGCCGCGCGATTCCTGCTGTCGGCCGACGGCGAGGAGACGCTGACGGCGTTCGCGCAGCGCACGCGCGGCCGGCCGCTGGTACTGCTGATCGGGCCGGAAGGCGGCATCGCGGACAGTGAATCCCGGTTCGCGCGCGCCAACGGTTTCGTCGGCTGCCGCCTCGGTCCGCGCATCCTGCGCACCGAGACGGCGGGCCTCGCGGCGCTGGCGACGTTGCAGGCAATCGCCGGAGATTTCGCATGAGGTACGAAAAGAAGACCGAGCCGCCGCTGTCGCGCCCGCGTTTCGCGCGACGCCTGCTGCTGCACTTCGGGATCGCGGCCGCGATCATCCTCGTGTCGCTGGGCGTCGGCATCGTCGGTTACTGCCACTTCGAACATCTCGACGTGCTCGACGGCTTCCTCAACAGCGCCATGCTGTTGGGCGGCATGGGCCCGGTGAGCGTGCCCGTGACGGCGGGTGGCAAGCTGTTCGCCGGGCTCTTCGCGCTGTACGCCGGCCTCGTGTTCATCGTCACGGCGGGGCTGCTGTTCACGCCGCTGCTGCATCGGCTCATGCACCGCTTCCACTGGGACGACAAGTGACCCTGCGCACCATCCAGGCCACGCGTTACGTGACACCGCTGCGCGAAGGCGGCTCGCTGCCGGCCATCGTCGAGGCCGACGACGCGGGACTGTACGTGCTCAAGTTCCGCGGCGCCGGGCAGGGACCGAAGGTGCTGACGGCCGAGCTGATCGTCGGCGAACTGGCGCGCGCCGCCGGACTGCGGCTGCCGGAGATCGCGTTCGTCACGCTGGATGCGGAGCTCGCGCGCACCGAGCCCGATCCGGAGATCCAGCACCTGATCAAGTCCAGCGCCGGGCTCAACCTCGCGTTCGACTATCTACCCGGCTCGGTCACGTTCGACCCGGTGGTCGACCGGCCCGACGCGCGGCTCGCGTCGTCCATCGTCTGGTTCGACGCTTTGTGCAGCAACGTCGATCGCACCGCGCGCAATGCGAACATGCTCATGTGGCACCGGCAGCTGTGGCTCATCGATCACGGCGCCGCGTTGTACTTCCATCACGGCTGGAAGGGCGAAGACCGCAGCCAGGACGCGTTCGCGCTGATCCGCGACCACGTTTTGCTGGGAGAGGCGTCGGCCCTGCAGGAAGTCGATGCGGAGCTGGCGGCGAAGCTCACGCCGGCGATCGTGCGCGACGTCGTCGCGCAGGTTCCCGACGAGTGGCTGGCCGGCGGCGCATTCGGGACGGCGGGCGCCGCCCGCGAGGCGTACGTCGATCACTTCACGCGCCGGCTCGCCGGGCCGCGCCCTTTCCTGACGGAGGCTTTGCGTGCCCGCGGCTGACACCTACGATTACGCGGTGATCCGCGTGGTGCCGCGCGTCGAGCGGCAGGAATTCGTGAACGCCGGCGTGATCGTGTGGTGCCAGGTGCAGGACGTGCTCGAGTCGCGCGTCGAGCTCGACGAGGCGCGCCTGCGCGCACTCGATGCGACGGTCGACGTCGATGCCGTGCGCCGCCACCTCGCGAGCATCGGCCGGATCTGCGCCGGTGGTGAGGACGCGGGTCCGCTCGGCAAACTATCCAAACGCGAGCGCTTCGACTGGCTGGTGGCGCCGCGCAGCACGATCATCCAGACGTCGCCCGTTCATTCGGGGCGCTGCGAAGATATGGCAGCGACGCTGGAGCATCTGCTCAAGACGATGGTGAGGTCGCCGCCGGACAGGAGTTAGAGTCGGTTCTACCGACGCAGCGGCGAATGGGGACATTCCTCGTTTCCTGGCAAAAGGGGACAGTCCTGAAACGGACTGTCCCCTTTTGCCGGCTTCGCCGGCGGAAACGAGGAATGTCCCCTACTCCGCCAGTACCGACGTCTCCTCGGAGATCATCTCTTCGATCCGCTCCAGATCCGGAATCCACGGCGCTTCGTTGATCATCCGCACCTGCGAGATGATCGGCGTCCGCTCCGGGAACGTCTTCGTCGGATCCGGCCGCAGGATGTCCGCGCTCACGCGCACGAGCTGCGGGAAGCCCTGCGACACCATGCCGTAGTAACCGCCTTCGACCTGCGAGCCCAGCGCGAACAACACCACCACGCGCGTTCGCCCGGTCAGCGGCGGGATCGTCTGCCCGCACATGCCTTCGAACGAGATCAGCGGCACCTGCCGGCTGCCCCAGGCGAACATGCCGAGATACCACGGCGGCGCGCCCGGCATCTCCGACGGCGTCGTGAAGCCCACGACCTCCGCGACGCACGAACGCGGGATGATCAGGCGCCCGTCGAGCAACGGCACCAGCAGGCTGTAGATTTCGGATATGCGCTCGACCATGACGCGGTCCTTCTAACTAATTCGCTTCACGCAGATGCGCCTCGCGCCGACGCGCGATCAGCGGCTCGATCGCCTCGAGCAGCTGCGCTTCCTGGTAGGGTTTGCCGAGATAGTCGTCGACGCCGATCTCGATGGCGCGCGCGCGGTGTTTCTCGCCGACGCGCGACGTGATCATGATGATCGGGATGCCCGAGAGCCGCGCATCCGCGCGCACCTGCGTCGCCACTTCGTATCCATCCATGCGCGGCATCTCGATGTCGAGCAGGATGATGTCCGGCGTGTGCTCCTGGAGCATTTCCATCGCGTCGACGCCGTCGCGCGCAGTCAACACGCGCATCCCGTTGCGTTCCAACAATCGTTGAGTGACGCGGCGCACGGTGATCGAGTCGTCGACGACCAGCGCCACCGAGCGCGTATCCGTCTTCTCCCGCGGCATGACTGGCTCCGTGCGCGCGCGGAAATCGGTGCGCACCAGCGCGCCGATGTCGAGGATGATGACGATGCGGCCGTCGCCGAGGATCGTGGCGCCGGAGATGCCGCGGATCGCCGCGATCTGCGGACCCACGCTCTTGACGACGATCTCCCGCGAGCCGACCAGCTCGTCGGTGACGAGACCCGTCGAATGCTCACCCGCGCGCACCAGGATCACCGGCACGGTCACGTCGCCATCCGGCAGCGGACCGGGCTCGCGACCCACGTAGAACGCGAGGTGCTGGAACTTGTACTTCTGCCCGCCGTAATCGAACGGCGGCGCCTCGGCGCCGAGATGCGCCTCGACCTCCGACCGCGACAGGCGCACGACGCCTTCGACGGTCGGCAGCGGCAGCGCGTAGAACTCGTCGTTCGCGCGCAGCACCAGCGCATGGCTGATCGCCAGCGTCAGCGGCAGGCGGATCGTGAAGCGCGAGCCCTGGCCCGGCTTCGTCTCCATGTGCAGCGCGCCGCCGAGCTTCTTGATCTCGTTGGCCACCACGTCCATGCCGACGCCGCGGCCGGACAACGTGCTCACCGCGCCCGCGGTCGAGAACCCGGGCTCGAGGATCAGCTGGATGATGTCTTCGTCCGAGAGCTGCTGATCCGCGCGGACCATGCCGAGCGAGATGCCCTTGTCGCGGATCGCCTTCAGGTTCATGCCGGCGCCGTCGTCGGACACCTCGACCACGACCTCGGAGCCTTCGCGATGCAGCGCGATGGTGATCGTGCCGCTCTCGTTCTTGCCGGCCTTGCGGCGGTCGTCGGGCTTCTCGATGCCGTGCGCGACCGCGTTGCGCAGCATGTGCTCGAACGGCGGCATCATGCGCTCCAGCACCTGGCGGTCGAGCTCGCCGGAGGCGCCCTCGATGTTCAGCTCCGCCTTCTTGCCGGTGTCCGTCGCGGCCTGGCGCACGATGCGCGCGAGGCGCTGCACGTGGCGCTGGAACGGCACCATGCGCGTGCGCATCAGGCCGTTCTGCAATTCGGTGATCGTGCGCGCCTGCTGCGTCAGCAGGTTCTGCGTGTCCTTCGTGAGGTTCTCGAGCAGGCCCTGGATCGAACCGACGTCGTTGGCGGTTTCCGCCAGCGCGCGCGAGAACTGCTGGATCGAGGAGTAACGGTCGAGCTCGAGCGGGTCGAACTCGCTGCGCTCCTTACCTTCCTCTTCGTAGCGATGCAGGATCTGCGCTTCGGTTTCGAGTTCCAGCTTGCGCAGCTGTTCCTTGAGGCGCGTGACCGTGCGCGACAGCTCGCCCACGTTGAAATCGATGGAGCCGATCTGCTGTTCGAGTCGCGCGCGCGCGATGCTCGCTTCGCCGGCGTTGTTCAGCAGCGTGTCGAGCAGCTCGGCGTCGACGCGCGCGAGCTCGGGACGATCGGACGGCGCCGTCGGTTCGCGGCCCGGCGGCACGGCGCCCGGCGGTACGAGCGGCGCATCGCCATCCTCGCGGCGGAAGCCGGCGGAGATCGGCTCCTTCGCGGGCGCGCGCATCACGATGGACGTCGGTTCCTTCTCCGGCGACGCGGACCGGCCGGGAGCCGGCTGATCTTCCGGCGCCCAGACGGGCGCGAGCACCGGCGGTTCGGACTTCGGCGGCGTCGGCACCGCGGTCAGCACCGGCGGTGCGGCCTTCGGCGGCGGCGCGGCCGGCGGCTCGGGATCGACCAGCGACTCCGGGTCGAGCGTGAACTCGGGTTCGGGCTCGAACGCCGGCGGAGAGATGAACGAGATCGGCGCGGGCGCCGGGGTGATCACCGGCGGCGGCACGGGCGCGGGCACGGGCGCCGGCGCGGCGACGACGGGCGGCGACACCGGCGCAGGCGCCGGCGCAGGCGCCGCGGCGGCGGCGGTGCTCACCGCCGATCCCGGCGTCCCCAGCGCATGAATCTTCGCGATCAACCCGCGCGCCGTGGGTACACCCTTGCCCGCACTGACGGACTCGCGCATGCGCGCCAGCTCGTCGAGCGCCGACTGCGCGAGACCGAACGCGCGATCGTCGGGCGCAACCACGCCGCTGTCGATCTGCATGAACAGCGTCTCGAGCTCGTGCGAGAGATCGCCCATCGGGATCAGGCCGGCCATGCGGGCGCCGCCCTTCAACGTGTGCAATGGGCGCTTCAACGCGTCGAGGCCGTCGACGCTGCTGCGATTCTCGTTCCACTGGGCCAGCGCATTCTGCGAGGCGTCGATCAGCTCGACGGCCTCGTCGGTGAAGATGCCGGCGATCTCCTGGTCGAAGTCCGTCAGCACGTCCTCGACGACGTCGGCCGCGGGCGCGGCAGCCGCTGCGGGTGTTACGACCGGCGCGGCCGGAAAGGACGCGGGGGGTGCCGCGACCACCGGCGCGACGGGAGCCGGAGCGGGCGCGGGAGCATTCGCCAGTTCGGCGGCACGCGCCGCGGCGATGATTCGTTGTTCGCACTCTTCCGTCGCCGTTTCGATGCGCGCCAGCAGCGCGCCGTGCGACTGGAAGAAGCCGGTGGATTCGTCGAGATGCGCGGCGACACTCTGCATGGCGCCCATGCAGTCGGCGAGCAGATCGAGATCGCGCGCTTCGAGGCCGATGCCGCTGTCGAACGCCTTTCGCACCCAGTGCTCGAGCGGCGCCGTGAGCCGGATGCCGTGGCGCGCTTCGGCCATGCGCGAGCTGCCCGACAACGTATGGCACGCGCGATACGCCTCTTCGCTGACGACGTGCGGCGACGGCCGCGAACGTTCGGCGTTCACGTAACGCAGCACGGCCGCGATGTTGACCTGCGTCTCGCGGCTGTAGATGTCGCGCAGCTGCAGGTCCGTGCTCGGTTCTTCCTCGGGCGCGGACAGGACGATTTCCTCGCCGCCGCCCTCGTCCTGGTTCAGCGACCAGTCCTCCACGACTTCTATCCCGGCACCGGCATCCGCCACGGCCGCCTCGGCGGCGACGGCCTGGGGTGTGTATGACGGCGAGGCCACCGGGGCCGGCGCGGGCGCACGGACCGGCGCAACCATGGCAGGCGCCGGCTGCGCCACCGGCGCCGGCGGATGCAGCGTGGGCACGCGACCGGTCGCGGCGACGACGTCGTCGCGGCGCGTATCCATCGTGCGTTCGAGATCGACCACCGCGGGCGCGGCGCCGGGACCGCGATTCGCCGCCAGCGCATGCGCGCGATCGACGATGTCCTGCGCGCGCGACGGCGCGGCCTGGCCGGCCTCGAGCGCGTTGATCAGCTCGCCGCACACGGCCACCGCATCGCGGATCGTGCCGACGATGGCCGGCGAACGCTGCAGCGTGTTCTCGATGATCTTGTTCAGCAGGTTCTCGATGGCCCACGCGAACTCGCTGATGTCCGTGGCGCCGACCATGCGGCCGGAACCCTTCAACGTGTGGAACGCGCGGCGCACGCCGATCAGCGCCTCGGCCTCGAGCGGGTTCTGCTCCCAGGCGGGGAACAGCTTCGTGATGCGCGCGACTTCCTCGCGCGCCTCTTCTATATAGAGAGCGAGCAGCTCGGGGTCGACCTGCGCGGGCTTCGCGCCGATCGGCGGCTGCGCGGATTTGTGCAGCGTCGGCGCGCCTTCCATGCCTGCCGGCACCACGCCGGCCTGCAGCGCGTGTGCGCGCGCCGTGGCGCCCGCGTCGGCCAGCAGCACCGTGGCGGCGTACGCCTCGGGGCCCAGCGGCGGCACCGTCGGCACCACGCGCTTCGGCATCTGCGACAGCGCCTGCAGACAGGTCTGCGCGTTGTCGAGCATGTACCAGGGATCCGTGCGGCCGGCCTGCAGCGTCTCCATGTAGTACTCGAGGCTCACCACCGCGTCCGCCAGGCGGTCGAGGTAGTTGGGCGGAACCGCCGCGCCACCGGGCTGCAGCAGTTCCTTCAGGTTCTTCGCGATGCCGTCGACGATCTCGACCGCGCGCGTCTTGCCGAGCATAAGCAGGCCGGCCTTGATGCCGGCGATGAGTCCCGGCCAGGCGTCGAGCGCGCCGACGTCCAGCGTGCCGGCGACATTCGAGGCGATGGCCTCCTTCACGCGCACCAGGTTCACGCTGCACTCGCGCAGCACGGCGGACTGCACCTGCTGGAAATCCGCGTCGACCGGCGTGTCACCCTCGGCCGCTTCCTGCGCCGGCGCCTTCGGGACGATCAACCCGATGAGGTCGCGGTCGAGACGATCCTCGACGTTGATCAAGGTGGCGGCGATGTGAACCAGCGCGGCGTGATCCGCAGCCGTCTTGCCCGCGGCCATGGCTTCGAGACGGCCCGTCTCGTCGAGCACGAGCTGGCGCAGCTCGCCGAGGCCGAGCACGCCGAGCGTGTCGCCGATCTTGCGCAGCATGCCGACCTGCGCTTCGAGCTCGGCGGGCTGACCGCCGCGACGCACGAAGATGTCGAGGACATCCTTGACCTTGCCCAGGTCCTCGCGGATGGCCGCCGACACGGTGTGCATCAGCTTGACCGACGGCGCCGACAGGTTTTCGCGTTCCTGTTCGACGGAGTCGTCGACCATCAGCAGTTCGTTGAGGCGGAACGACGCCCGCACCGCCGTCACCTTCGGACCATCACTGGTCGCGCGCGCGGCGTAATAAAGGAGATTGTTCAGCAGCTCGACGGGCGGATTCTGCGCGTAGCGCGCCTCGCCCTGCGTGTAGAGCTGGAGGATCTCGCGGTCCGCCAGTCCGAGCAGGCGCTTGATCGACACGCCCGTTTCGAGACCGTCTTCGCGCAACGCCTCGATGATGGCGCCGACGACCCACCACAACTGGAACACGGCCTGCTTCGTGGCGACCTGTTCGAGCTGGTGCGCGACGGTTTCGAGGATCTCGAGATTCTGCTCGGGACGTTCGCCGCGGATCCAGCCGACGAGGCCGAGCTGGAAGCGCGTGCGCAGGCGGCGCGCCCACTGCGCGACCGACAGCTGCGGTTCGCCGGCGACCGGCTCGACCGGCGCGGCCTGCTGGTCGGACTTGAGGTTCAGCAGCAGCAGCGTGCCTTCGGACAGCAGCGGCGAACCGCGCACGGCGCGCAGGTCGTTCAGCAGCGGCAGCAAGACGAGGGCGAGATCGCGGCCACCCGCGAGCACGCGTTCGACGTAGCTCGGCAGCTGGACCATCGCGCGCATCAGGGCGTCGAGCGTTTCGGCCTGGTTCTTCTGCGCCGCGGGCGTCAGCAGGTATTGCGTGACCTGCTCCATCTCCTCGGCGAGCAGCGCGGCGCCGAAGATCTCGAGCAGCCGCAACACGCCGCGCACCTGGTGCAGGTCGCTGACGCAACGCTGCAGCAGCACGACGTTCTCGGGTTGTTCGACGAAGGTCTCGAGCGCAGTGCGCGCTTCGCCGAGCGTGTTGTTCAGCTCGCGGCCGACGAGATCGAGCGTCTGTGAAGCGACTTCAGGCATCTATGAAAACTCTGGGCGTGAGCGTCCGTGTCACGAAGCCAGCGACACCGTGCGCGTCCGCGTCGAGGAATTCGCGGCGGGCGTGGGTGGCGGGCTGATACCGGTGGCGGCCGCCGCGGCGGCGATCGCCGCGCCCGCGGCCGCGACCTGGCGCGGCACCGGGGCGCCGGGCAGTCGGAAGCCGGACGCGGACTGGCGCATCGCGGCGGACAACTGCGCGAGCTTCGCGATGCTCTGCGACGTGGCCGTGGTCGATTCCGCGGTCTGCGTCGAGATCTCCTTGAGCACCTGCATGTTCCGCGCGATCTTCTGCGCCTCGGTCACCTGCTGGCGCGAGCTCGAGAAGATGTTCTGCACGAGGCTCGCGATCTGGTTCGAGACCTGCTCGATCTCTTCCAGCGCGGCGCCCGCGTTCTCGGCGAGCAGCGCGCCGCCCACCACGTCGGTTGTCGAGCGTTCCATCGAGACCACGGCTTCGTTCGTATCGGCCTGGATGGCGCGGACCAGCGTTTCGATCTGGCGCGTCGCGGCGGCGGCGCGCTCGGCGAGGCGCTGCACCTCGTCGGCGACCACGGCGAAGCCGCGGCCCGCGTCGCCGGCCATCGAGGCCTGGATCGACGCGTTCAGCGCGAGGATGTTCGTCTGCTCGGCGATGTCGTTGATGAGCTCGACGATGTTGCCGATTTCCTGCGAGGACTCGCCCAGGCGCTTGATGCGCTTGCTCGTCTCCTGGATGGTCTCGCGGATCGTGTTCATGCCGTCGATCGTGCGGCGCACGGCGTCACCGCCCTTGTGCGCGACGTCGACCGAGTGGCGCGCGACGTCCGACGCGCGCTCGGCGTTGCCCGAGATCGCCTCGGTGGAGCCGGCCATGGTCGCCGCGGAATCCGTGGCGCCGGTGATCTGCTTCGACTGCGCGCTCGACGCCTTCGCGAGGTGCGCCGACAGCGCCTGCGTCTGGCGGGTGGCGCCGTCGAGCTGGATCGCCGACTGGTTGATCGTGCTGACGAGATCGCGCAACACGCCGATGGCGTAGTTGATGGAGTCCGCGATCGTGCCCGTGATGTCTTCCGTCACGGTGGCCTGCACGGTGAGATCGCCATCCGCGAGCGGCGCGAGTTCGTCGAGCAGGCGCAGGATGGCCTGCTGGTTGCGTTCGGTTTCCTTGCGCTGCGCGAGCGACAGCGCCTCGCGATGCTGCATGTCGTTGTCGACGGTGCGCACGCGCTGGAACAGCAGGAACATCGGCACGGCGCCGGCGAGCGCGAGGCCCGCGGCGACGAGGAACAGCAGCTCGAGATGCAGGAAGAACCCGGCCACCGACACCAGCGCGGCGAGCACGACCAGCACGATCGTCGCCGTGGCGAGGCCGTTCATGCTCTTCAAGGATCGGGACCCTGTCGTCACTTCGGTGTTCATGCCGCGGCCTCCTGGAAGGACGGGCTCTCCACCAGCTGTCGCAGGCTCAATACCGGCCATTGTTCGGGACCGCGTCGGAACGCCCCCGCGAGATATCGTTCGCAACGCACCACCGTCGGCGGCGCGTCACCGGAAAATTCGGATTCGGAGAAGCGGCGGAAGCCGAGCACTTCGTCGACGACGAGGCCGGCGGGCACTTCCCGGTGGTTGACGACAATCACGCGCACGTTGCGCGAGTTCGGCGTGACGCCCGAGCCCAGGTACTGGCGCAGATCGAGGATCGGCAGCAGCTGGCCGCGCACGTTCGCGATGCCCTTCACCCAGGGCTTCGCGCCCGGCACACGCGTCATGCCCGTCGGCACGGCGAGCACCTCGCGGGTTTCTTCACGCGCGGCGAGATACAACTCGCCCGCCATGCGGAACGCGACGCCTACCCACTCGCGCGCGCCCGGATTCTCGGACGCGGCCGCGGCGGTGACCGCGCGGCCCCGGCGCTCGAGTTCGGCGAGCAGCTCGAACGGTCGATCGCGCAGGCTCTTGAGGGAGGAAGTCTCGTTCATCGGGAGGGGTCAGGCGGCGAGCGTCGCCTGCGCCTTCGCCACGAGCTGGTCGGGCGACACGGGCTTGACCATGTAGTCGACCGCGCCCTGGCGCAGTCCCCAGATCTTGTCCGTCTCCTGGCCCTTCGACGTGACCATGATGATGGGGATGGTCTTCGTCTTCGGATCGTTGGCGAGCGTGCGCGTCGCCTGGTAGCCGTTGATGCCGGGCATCACGACGTCCATGAAGATGAGATCGGGCGTCATCTCGCGCGCCATGCGCACGCCTTCCGCGCCGTCCTGGGCGGTGGCCGTCTGGTAGCCAGACTTCTCCAGCGCCTTCTTCATGACGTGCACTTCGGTCGGGGAGTCATCCACGATCAGGATCAGGGCCATACTCACCTCGCACCCACGTGCGTCTCGATGGCGGACAGCAGTTCGTCCTTCGTGAAGGGCTTCGTGAGGTAGTACTCCGATCCCACGATGCGCCCGCGGGCGCGATCGAACAGTCCGTCCTTCGACGACAGCATGATCACGGGAATCGACTTGAACACCTTGTTGTGTTTGATCAGCGAGCAGGTCTGATACCCGTCGAGTCGCGGCATCATGATGTCGACGAACACGATGTCGGGGGTGTAATCGGCGACCTTCGCGAGCGCATCGAAACCATCCACCGCCGTATAGACTTCACAGCCTTCCTTGGCGAGCAGCGTTTCAGCGGTCTTGCGAATGGTCTTGCTGTCGTCGATGACGAGGACCTTCAGACCCTTGAGGTGGGAGCTGGTGTCGTTCACACGCAAACCTCTCCTGGACAAACAAAAAGAGACGCGCCGGACCCTATTAATAAGAAGGCCCGGCTCAACAAGCAGGGGCGTTTTAACATATAGGAATACCCCCGGCTATGCCGGTTCCGTCACGTTTTTGAGCTTGGAGTCGTCGATGCCGAAAACCACTAGTCTCGCGGTCGTGATGGATCCGATCGCGAAGATCAAATTTGCGAAGGACTCCACACTTGCGATGTTGCTTGCGGCCGCTGCGCGTGGCTGGGAGCTCACGTATTTCGAGCAGTCGGACCTCTTCCTGCGCGACGGCGTCGCGTACGGACGCGGACGCGCGCTGAAGGTGTTCGCGAATCCCGAGAAGTGGTTCGAGCTCGGCGCGCCGACGCTGATGAAGCTCGGCGACTTCGACTGCGTGTTCATGCGCAAGGATCCGCCGTTCGACGCCGAATACATCTACACCACCTACATCCTCGAGCGCGCCGAGATCCAGGGCGCCTACGTCGCGAACCGCCCGCAGGGTCTGCGCGACATGAACGAGAAGGTGTTCACCGCGTGGTTCCCGCAGTGCTGCGCGCCGACGTTGATCTCGCGTTCGGCGTCGGACATCACCGCGTTCGCAACCGAGCACGGCAAGATCGTCGTGAAGCCGCTCGACGGCATGGGCGGCAAATCGATCTTCGTCACCGAGGCGGGCGACAAGAACCTGCCCGTCATCATCGAGACGCTGACGGACTACGGCCAGCGTTTCGCGATCGCGCAACGCTATCTGCCGGAGATCGCCGCCACCGGCGATTCGCGCGTGTTGCTGATCGACGGTCAGCCGGTCCCCTACGCCCTCGCCCGCATCCCGTTGCCCACCGACAACCGCGGCAATCTCGCCGCCGGCGCCACCGGCAAGGGGCGCGAGCTCACCGAGCGCGATCGCTGGCTCGCCGCCGAGATCGGTCCGGCGCTCGCGGAGAAGGGCATGGTGTTCGTCGGCATCGACGTGATCGGCGGCTTCGTGACCGAGATCAATGTCACGAGTCCGACGGGAATCCGTGAACTCGACAAGCAATTCGGGCTCAATATCGGAGATATGGTAATTGCCGCTCTCGAGCGCCGGATCGGCGCCCGCAAAGACAGGTAGATGAGCGCCCGCGCACTCCAGCTGCGCGAAGGGGTGGCGCCGACGCGCGACCGCCTGACCACCACCCTGTTCATGGCGGCGCTGGTCCACGGCATCATCATCGTCGGCGTCACGTTCGGCAGTTCCGGCCGCAGCCAGCAGGGCGCGCCCGGCCTCGAGGTGCTGATCGTGTCGGACGACGTGCCCGAGGCGCGGCGCAACGATCACGCCACCTACCTCGCGCAACGCACGCAGCTCGGCTCCGGCAACACGCGCGATCTCGAAGAGGCGCGCACGCCGCGCGCCGCCGCGGAGCACCTGGCGAACAACGGCCGCGTCGACGGCACCGCCGAGGTCGACGACGCCGGCGCGCTGCTCGCGACCGCCGACGGCCGCGTACTAACTACCTCGACGCCCATGCCCGAGATCATGTATTTCGCGCCGCCGGCCAGTCTCACCGAACGCACCGAGATACCCGTGCTCGCCGAGGGCAACAGCGAACGCGACCGCGTCGGCGCCGACGATGCCGAGGATCAGAAGGTCCGCGGCCCGAAGCGCGACGAGTTGTGGGTGACGCCTGACACGCGCGAGGCGCTGGTGGCGCCGTATCTCGTCGGCTGGCGTACGAAGATCGAACGCCTGGGCACCATGAACTTCCCCCAGGCCGCGTGGCGCGCACCGGGAACGCGCAACCCCGACGTCGAAGTCGTCATCCTCGCCGATGGCACGCTCGAGTCGGCGACCATCCGCCACTCGAGCGGCTCGGCCAAGCTCGACCAGGCCGTCGTCGACATATTGAAGCTCGCGAGCCCGTTCGATCCCTTCCCGAAGGAACTGTCCAACCACTACCGTCTGTTGCGTTTCACATACGGGTGGGAATTCGATCACGGCAATGTCAGGCGCGGGACGGTGACCGCACCAGCGGATTCAAAGTAGTATCCGGCCTCATATGGCAGGCTTCACGACGCTCTCGAATCACATCCTGATCGCGATGCCCCAGTTGAGCGATCCGAATTTTTCGCAGACGGTCTCCCTGATCTGCGAACACGGCGAGAAAGGTGCCCTCGGCATCGTCCTGAACCGCCCCCTGTCGATGACCCTGTCCGAAGTGTTCGAGCAGATGCACATCGAGCCCACCGACCGGCGCGCCGCCGACCTGCCCGTCCTGCGCGGCGGCCCCGTACACCAGGATCGCGGCTTCGTGCTGCACCGGCCGGGCGGCGAATGGGATTCGACCCACAAGATCTCCGACCAGATCCAGGTCACCACCTCGCGCGACGTGCTCGCCGCGATGGCCAGCGGCACGGGCCCGGAAAAGGCGTTCATCGCGCTGGGCTACGCGGGCTGGGAAGCTGGGCAGCTCGAGAAGGAGATGCTCGACAACTCCTGGCTCTCGGTGCCCGCCGACGAGAGCGTGATCTTCGACCTGCCCTACGAGGAGCGCTGGCTCGCGTCGCTCCGGCTGCTCGGCGTGGAGGCCGGCCAGCTCACTTCTTTCTCCGGTCATGCCTGACGGCAGACCCGAGGTCATCCTCTCCGTCGACTTCGGGTTCAAGCGTATTGGCGTCGCCAGCGGCGACACGCTGACCCGCACCGCCCAGCCCCGTACCGCGCTGGCCAACGGACCGCACGGTCCCGACTGGCAGGGGCTCGACCGCATCCTCGCGGACACACGACCGGCGCGAATCGCCGTCGGCGAGCCCTATAATGCCGACGGCTCGGAAAGCCCGCTGACGGGCGCCGCGCGCCAATTCGCCACCGAGCTCGCCCGTCGCAGCGGGTTACCCGTCGACCTGGTCGATGAACGCTGGTCCTCGCAGGATGCCGAGGAACGCCTGCGGCGCGAGCGCGCCAGCGGCGAACGCCGGCGACGCGTGACGAAAGAGGCGATCGACGCGGCCGCGGCCGCGGTGATCCTGGAACGCTGGTTCGAAACGAAGACATGACCGGACAGAACAGAAACAACGGAAGCCTGCGTCACCTGCTGACGCTCGAAGGGATGAGCAAGGCGCAGATCGAGACCCTGCTCGAGCGCGCGCAGACGTTCGTGAAGCCCGTCGGTGAAGCGCCGGTGATCAAGCGGACGCTGGACGGCGTGACCGTCGCGAACCTGTTCACCGAGCCGTCGACGCGCACGCGCGTGTCGTTCGAGCTGGCGGCGAAGCGGCTCGGCGCCGACGTCGTGAACCTCGAGGTGCAGCTGTCCTCGCGCGTGAAGGGCGAGAGCATGCTCGACACCATCTACACGCTCGAGGCCTGCCACGTGGACGTGTTCGTGATCCGCGATGCGGAGGCCGGCGTGCCCGGCATGGTCGCGACGCACGTGAAACCGCACGTCAGCGTGTTGTCCGCCGGCGAAGGCAGCGTGTCGCATCCCACGCAGGGACTGCTCGACGCGCTGACCATCCTGCAAACGAAGCAGAAGTTCGACGGGTTGAAGGTGGCCATCGTCGGCGACGTGAAACATTCGCGCGTCGCGCGCTCGGCCTGGCACGTGCTGACGGCGCTCGGCGTCGGCGAGATCCGCGTCATCGCGCCGAAGGCGCTGATGCCCGACGCCGGCGAATTCGCCGGCTGCGAGCGGTCGACCTCGCTGGACACCGGCCTCGCGGACATCGACGTGGTGATGATGCTGCGCATCCAGAAGGAACGCATGGCGACCGCGCAGATCCCGGATGCGGATCGCTACTTCGCGAAGTTCGGCCTGTCCGCGGATCGGCTGGCGAAGGCGAAACCCGATGCGATCGTCATGCACCCGCAGCCGATGAACCGCGGCATCGAGATCGCCTCGGACGTGGCGGACGGGTCGCAGTCCGTGATCCGCGACCAGGTGCGCAACGGCGTCGCCGTCCGCATGGCGGTGCTCGAAGCGGTGGTCGAGGGCCGGTCGTGAGCGCGTTGCCGCAGGACGAAGCCGGTCGCAGCCACGGCACGCACCCCGCGCATCGCGGCAGCATCCATCTCGAGGAAGGCGCGGTCGTTGCGCAGGAGACCTGGCCGGGCGATCAGTTCGTGCTGCGCGTGAGCGCGCCGAAGTGCGCGAAGGCCGCGCTGCCGGGCAGCTTCGTGCACCTGACCTGCGATCCGGACGTGCCGATGCGCCGGCCGCTGTCGATCCAGCGCGTGAACGCGGCCGAAGGCTGGATCGAGATCCTCTACAAGGTGGTGGGTCCGGGCCTGCGCGCGTTGTCGCGCCGGCGCGTGGGCGACACGATCAGCGTGCTCGGCCCGATCGGGCAGCCGTTCCGCCCGGATCCGTCGAAGCCACGCTCGCTGCTGGTGGGTGGCGGCGTCGGCATTCCGCCGATGGTGTTCCTCGCCGAGTGGATGTCGGCCCGGTCCATCGATGGAAAGGTCGGGCCGTGGAAACCGCTGGTGCTGATGGGCTCGGAGATCCCGTTCCCGTTCAAGCCGCGCCCGTCGACGATCCTCGTGCCCGGCATCCCGGCCGGCAGCATCGCCGCGATGCCGCTGCTCGACGGCTGGGGCGTGCCGAGCCGGCTGGCCAGCAAGGCCGGCTTCGCCGGCTGCTACGACGGCTTCGTCACCCAGCTCGCGGACGAGTGGTTAGGCTCGCTCGACGCGGCGGCGAAGCGCGACGTCGAGGTGTTCAGCTGCGGCCCGACGCCGATGCTCGAGGCGATGGCGAAGGTCGCCGCGAAACACGACGTGCCCTGCCAGGTGTCGCTCGAGGAGTTCATGGCCTGCGCAGTCGGCGGCTGCGCCGGCTGCACCGTCAAGGTGAACACGCCGGATGGCCCGGCGATGAAACGCGTATGCGTCGACGGGCCCGTGTTCGATTCGCGCGCGGTGTTCGCCTAACTTCCGAGAACCGCGGTCATGCGGATCGAGACGAGCAGGCCCGGAACATCCGGCCCGAGTCTCGCGACCGAACGCACCGGCGGATCGGTACGGAAGAACCCCGCGTAGGCCTCGTTGAGGCCGGCGAAATCCTCGGGCTTCGACAACAACACCTGCACGTCGACCACGTCCTCACGGGTCGCACCCGCGGCGCGCAGCACGGCTTCGCAATTCGCCAGTGCCTGCAGCGTCTGGTCCTGGATGGTCGGACCCGCGAGCTGTTTCGTTGCGGGGTCCGTCCCGGTCATGCCGGTCACGTAAATGGTCTGTCCGGCCTTCACGCCCTGGCTGTAGAGCGGATTCACCGGGGCCTCGGCGGTGCGGATGATTTCCTTCATTCGATGACCTTGCCGCCTTTCATCACCCACTTCACCCGCCGCACGGCATGGATGTCGGTCGCGGGATCGCCGTCGACGGCGACCAGGTCGGCCAGCAACCCCGCCCTGATCGACCCCACCTTGTCGTCGATGCGGAACGCCTTTGCATTGACGGACGTCGCCGCCGTCAGGACCTCGAGCGCGCTCATGCCACCTTCCTGCATAAGCTCCATCTCGCGCGCGTTGTCGCCGTGCGCGAACACGCCGACGTCGCCGCCGACGCAGAGGATGACCTTCGCCGCGCGCGCGTCGGCGAACGCCTTGCGTTCCTGCTCCAGGCCTGCCGGCAGCGGCGGCTGGCCGTTCCAGCCGCGGTAACGCGCGATCGAATCGCCGGCTGCGAGCGTCGGGCACAACACGATGCCGCGCTTCGCCATGTCGCGGAAGATCTCGGGGGTGCCGCCGTAGCCGTGTTCGATCGTGTCGACGCCGGCGGCGATGGCGCGGCGCATGCCTTCGGCGGTGCTCGCGTGCACGGCGACCGGCCGCCCCGCGTCGTGCGCCGCCTCGGTGGCGGCGCGCAGTTCGGCCGCGCTGAACGTCGCGCGACTCTCCTCGCCGGGGCGCCAGCGATAGTCGGCGTAGAGCTTGATGAGATCGGCACCAGCGGCGAGCTGCCGGCGCACCGCGAGCACGATGCCGTCACCGCTCGCCTCTTCCGCGCCCTGCGGCACCTCGACGCCGGGTTCGAAACCCTTCGGGCCGTAGGCGCCGCTCGCGACGATGGCGCGCGTCGCCACCAGCAATCTCGGCCCCGGCACGATGCCCTGGTCGATGGCCGCCTTCAGCCCGACATCCGCATAACCCGCGCCTTCGGTGCCGAGATCCCGCTCGGTGGTGAAGCCCGCGAGCAGCGTCGCGCGCGCGTGATTCACGGCGCGCGCGGTGCGCAGCGCCAGCGACTCGTGCAGCACCTGGTCGTCCCAGCTCGTCTCGTTGTACGGATGCAGGAACAGGTGGCCGTGACCTTCGATGAGACCGGGGATCAGCGTCCGGCCGGGTAGTTCGATGCGGCGCGTTCCGGCGGGAACGTCGACCTTCGCTCCGGCCGCCGTGATGCGCTCGCCGGTGACCAGCACCTGCCAGCCGGCGTGCATCGCGACGCCGTCGAACACGCGGTCGGGCACGAGCAACGTCGCGGGTTCTTCGGCGGCGCCCGCCGTCAACGCGGCGGACGCGATGGCGGCGAACCAGGCGCGGCGCATCTTCATGCGCGCGCGGACAATGCCTTCAGCACGACCGGGTGCAGCGCCTTGAAGCCGATGCTGCCGGTCGCGATCTCCTCCATGCCGCTCTCCTGCAGATAGGAGAACTTGATGTAGACCGCGTTGGTGGCGAGGCTCTCGTTCTTCTTCGCGCTTTTGCCCTTCTTCTTCCAGTGGAAGCTGTTGCCGTCGTCGATGACGTCCTTCGCATCCTTCACGCCGCCGATGATCTCCTTGGCGCCGCTCGCGATCTGCCCGGCCGTCGACGTGGCGCCCGGCAACACGTTGCCCACGCCCGCGCCGGCGATGCCGGCGACCTGGCCGACCATCAGCTTCACGGCATCGTGCAGCGGGAACAGGCCGACGAACCGCTGGCCCGGCCGGTAGTAAGACATGCCCATGTAGATCTCGGGCAGCTCCTTGATGCGGTTCTGGATGCCCATGCTGGGGCGCGCGGCGAGGAAGTTCAGCACCTCGTGCCAAAGCCCGATCAGCGCCAGCGACTTCACGCCCGCGCCGACTTCGGAGAAGAGGTATTGGCGGTTGCTGGCCGCGATGGCCCTGTGCAGCACGCCGCGATCCTCGATCACGGAACCGCCGCCGCCGAACTTCACCTCGGAAACCGGGACTCTCCACATTTCGGCCGCCATGGCTGCACTCCCCGTTGTTGTTCTGAGGCCGATATTAGACCGGCGTGCCTTGCAGAAAAAAGGCGGGCCGTGTTCGCCACGGCCCGCCCCGGTCTCTTCAACCCTTCACGCACAACACCTGCTTCAGGGTGAACGCGATCTCGACCAGATCGCGCTGCGCCGCCATCACCGCGTCGATGTCCTTGTACGCGGCCGGCGTTTCGTCGATGACGTCGCGGTCCTTGCGGCACTCCACGCCCTCGGTCGCCGCCTCGTGGTCCGCGACCGTGAACCGCTTCAATGCCGCGGTGCGCGACAACACGCGGCCCGCACCGTGGCTGCAGCTCTCGAAGCTCTCGGGATTCCCGAGCCCGCGCACGATGAACGAACGCGCTCCCATCGATCCCGGGATGATGCCGAGCTCGCCCTGCCGCGCGCGCACCGCGCCCTTGCGGGTCACGAGCAACGATTCGCCGAAGTGCGACTCCCGGCTCACGTAGTTGTGATGGCAGTTCACCGCGACCTCTCCCATCCGGAACGGCCGCAGCTCCGCGCGCATCACGCCCAGCACCGCCTCCATCATCGCGCGGCGGTTTTCCGCCGCGTAGTCCTGCGCCCAGCCCATCGCCTCGACGTAGTCGTCGAAATGCTCCGTGCCCTCGACGAGGTACGACAGGTCACGATCGGGCAGATTGATGAAGTGCTTCTTCATGTCCTTCTGCGCCAGCTCGATGAAGAGCTGTCCGATCATGTTGCCGATGCCGCGCGAGCCGGAGTGCAACATCACCCAAACGGTCTGGTCGGTGTCGAGACAGACCTCGATGAAGTGGTTGCCGCCGCCGAGCGTGCCGAGCTGGTTCTGCGGCTGCTTGTCGGCCAGCCGGCGTTGCTTCGCCACGATCGTCGCGTGACGTTCGGCCAGCACGCCCCAGCGCGCGAGCACGGCGTCCGGCGCCGTTCCCCACGAGCCGCGGTCGTTGCGGCCGCGCGCCTTGCCGGCGCCGTGCGGCACCGCCCGCTCGATCTTCGAGCGCAGCGTCGCCAACGATTCCGGCAGGTCGTTCGCCGTCAGCGTCGTCTGCACCGCCATCATGCCGCAGCCGATGTCGACGCCGACCGCGGCCGGCACGATCGCGCCCTTCGTCGCGATCACCGAACCCACCGTCGCGCCCTTGCCGACGTGCACGTCGGGCATCACCGCGATGTGCGAATGGACGAACGGCAGCCGCGCCATGTTCGCGAGCTGGCCCTTCGCCTGTTCGTCGACGGGCACGCCGTGCGTCCACATCTTCACGTGGCGGCCGCCCTCGACATTCATCGTTTCGTAGTTCTTTTCCATCGTCGTATTCCTTGCATGAGAGTACTTGCCGGCGGGCGCGTTCCGTTCGAAACGTCGTCCCGCCGGTTTTCCTACTGGCGCGCGCCCTGCGACAGGCCCGGCACCAGGTTCTTCAGCACGCCCTCGAGGCCGCCGTACACGGTGAGCGAACCCACCTTCTCCGTGACCTTCTCGAGCGTTTCCAGCTCCTTCAGACGCAGCAGCGTCGGGTTCTCTTCCATCAGTCGCGCGGTGTTCAGCAGCGAACGCGTCGCCGCCGTCTCCTCGCGACGGCGGATCAGGTTGGCCTGCGCCACCTTCTCCGCCTCGACCACCTGGTTGAGGATCGTCTTCATCTCACCCGGCAGGATCACGTCCTTCACACCCACCGAGCGCACGGCGACACCGCTGGTCTCGAGCTTCGACGCCGACGCGGCGACCTCACGGTCGAGCGCGCCCTTGTCCGTCAGCAACTCGTCCAGCGTGCGCGAACCCACGGCCGCGCGCAGCGCCAGCTGCAGCTCCTTGTAGACGTACTCGGCCGCATTGCTGACGACCGAACGCGCCTTCACGGCGTCCGTCACCTGCCACAGGGCGGTCAGGTTGAGACGCAGGCTCACCTTGTCGCGGGTCAGGATTTCCTGGCCCGTGACTTCCATCGTCTGCAGACGCGTCTCCGCCAGCTCGACCTTCACGTTGCGCTGGTACTTCCAGTACGCGGTCACGCCCGGCTTCAACACCTCGCGCAATTCGCCGTCGACGATCAGCAGGCCGACGGCGGTGTCCGGCACTTCGGCCAGGCCGAGCACCGGCGCCAGCGCCGTCGCGCCCAACGCGCGGATCATCACGCGAGCCGTGGTCGCATCCAGTGCGTACTCGGTCGAGATGTCGCGCACGTCCACGCGAACCGCGACCGGACCGCGCCAGTAGAGCCGACGCGCGCCCGGACCGAGCACACCGCTCAGCAGGCCGTTCTTGTAGACCAGGCCGACCTCGCGGTCGCCGAGCTCCACGATCTGCACGCACGGCTCGAGCAGCGCGCGCGCTTCGGCCACCAGCACCTCGGCACGCGGCAGTTCCAGCTCCGCCTGGCTCACGTCGTACACCTTGACCTCGACGCCGCGGCCGACCAGCCAGTACTTGCCCGGCATCAGCACGCGCTCCAGGTTCCGGTCGCGGTACACCAGGGCGCGCTCGTACAGCGCCACCTTCACCCGCTTCAGCATCAACATGATCGTCTCCTTCTTCCTTCCTGCCCGGCCCGTGGGCCCCATTGCCCACGGGCACTCCGAAAAGGTCGGGGTGATACCCACACCTCCGGCGCGGGACGCGCGTGGCGCGCGGCCGTCCGTGTAGTTAGCCCCGCGTCCACCCGCGTCCGGCCTGCGACGCGTGCTCCCGCGGAGCGCTCCACACTTCCCGACCGAGCCCGCCGCGCGCCTCACGGCGCGGGACGTGCCGCTCACCGCGCACGGGCCACGGCTCGCCAGGTCACCCCGATGCGGGGCCTTCGCCCCGCGTCATCACTTCCACTTCACTGGTACAAGCGCGGGAGTCGAACCCGCGACAGGGAGAATCGCTTCTCCTGCTCTAACCAACTGAGCTAGCTTGTGATGAGTCACTGTCTCGTTCCCCTCGCGGTACGCGCCCGCACGACCGTTGCCGGGCGAGAGCGCGCCAGCCGGCCGTTCGAAACCGGACCGCTGCGAAGAAAACGCGGACAAAGACCTCCTGACGACGCTCCGCTCGCGCGCAGCATCGAAACTTTCGGGGCCGGAAAAAGCCGAGGCCCCGGTCAGCGGCAGCCGACCGGGGCCTCGAGAGCGCCTACCGGAGAGCTGCCTTGCGCCGCTCTCCGTTGATCAAGGAGTTCAGCGCGTCGTGTAGCCGATGAAATCCGCACCGCGCGGCAGCGCGGTGACGGGTTCTCGCCGGCAATGGAATTGGTAGTTAGTAATCATGAGGGCGCGCATTCTAGGCGCGAAACGTCGCAAGTCAAGCGCCGTTCGTCGGGACGACGTTCAGCCGAAGTTGATCTTCGCTTCGAGGTTCGAACGCGAATCGGCGTTCGCCAGCGCTTCCTCGAGGTCGATGCGGTTCTGCTTGTACAGGCTGAGCAACGCCATGTCGAAGCTCTGCACGCCGCGTTCGGAGCTGGCGACGATCGCTTCCTTGATGCCCGACACGTCGCCCTTCTTCACGAGCTCCGTGATGTACGGCGTGTTGATCATGACCTCGATCGCCGCCATGCGTTTGCCGTCCTTACCGACGACGAGACGCTGCGACATGATCGCGCGCAGGTACTGCGACAGGTCGAGGAAGACCTGCTTGTGCTGCTCGTTCGGGAACATGTTGATGATGCGGTCGAGCGTCTCGGCCGTGTTGTTCGCGTGCAGCGTCGACAGCACCAGGTGGCCGGTGCCGGCGAGGCTGATCGCCGCCTCCATCGTTTCCTTGTCGCGGATCTCGCCGATGAGGATGACGTCGGGCGCCGCGCGCATCACGCCGCGAAGGGCGCGCGCAAACGACTTCGTGTCCAGTCCCACTTCGCGCTGGTTGACGATCGAGCGCTTGTTGGTGTGCAGGAACTCGATCGGGTCCTCGATCGTGACGATGTGGTCCGAGGACACCTCGTTGCGATGGTTGATCATCGCGGCGATCGACGTCGATTTGCCGGAGCCGGTGGCGCCGACCATCAGGATGAGCCCGCGCTTCATCATGATGAGGTCCTTGAACATGTCGGGCAGGCCGAGCTGGTCGAGCTTCGGCATGTCGGCGCTGATGTAGCGCAGCACCATCGCGGGATACCCGCGCTGGTAGAAGACGTTGACGCGGAAGCGGCCGAGGCCGGGCTCCGAGATGGCGAAGTCGATCTCGAGCTCGCGCTTGAAGCTCTCGAGCTGCTCGGGCGTCATCAGGCCGTACGCCGCCTGACGCACCGTTTCCGGCGACAGGATCTGTTTGTTGATCGGCATGATCGCGCCTTCGATCTTGACCTTGATCGGCGCGTTCGACGTGAAGAACAGGTCGGACGCCTTGCGTTCGACCATGAGCTTGAACAGCGGCCGGGTGTTCAACACCATCGGCGCGGCTTCCGACTCCTTCACCTCGACGGTTTCGACGAGCTTTTCATTCACGGCTGGCATATCCGCCCTGACTCGATTTCAAATAGTTAGAACGAGCGACCCTGCTGCTCTTCGTCGATGATCGTGAGCGCGCCGCCGTCGTCCAGGTTCTTCACCTCGCGCTTGCTCTCGAGCTTGATCTTGAGTCGCAGCTCGTTCTTCGAGTCCGCGTTGCGCAGAGCGTCTTCGTAGGAGATGTAACCGGCTTCGTACAGGTCGTAGAGCGCCTGGTCGAAGGTCTTCATGCCGATGCGCGTCGAACGCGCCATGACCTCTTTGATCTTGGCGACTTCGCCCTTGAAGATCAGGTCCTGGATCAGCGGCGAGTTCAGCATGATCTCCATCGCGGCGATGCGGCCGGCGCCGGCTTCGCGCGGGATCAGGCGCTGCGACACGAGCGCGCGGATGTTCAGCGAGAGATCCATCAGGAGCTGCTCGCGGCGCTCGTCGGGGAAGAAGTTGATGATGCGGTCCAGCGCCTGGTTGGAGCTGTTCGCGTGCAGCGTCGCCAGCACGAGATGGCCCGTCTCGGCGAACTGGATGCCGTATTCCATCGTCTCGCGGTCGCGGATTTCGCCGATGAGGATGACGTCCGGCGCCTGGCGCAGCGTGTTCTTCAGCGCGGCATGCCAGTTGTCCGTGTCGACGCCGACCTCGCGATGCGTGATCACGCAGCCCTTGTGCTGGTGTACGTATTCGACCGGGTCTTCGATCGTGACGATGTGGCCGCGCGTCTTTTCGTTGCGATAGCCGACCATCGCGGCCAGCGACGTGGATTTACCCGAGCCCGTGCCACCGACCATGATCACGAGTCCGCGCTTCGACAGCACGACCTCTTTCAGGATCGGCGGGAGCTCGAGCTCCTCGAGCGTCGGGATCTTGGAGTTGATGAGGCGGATCACGCAGCCGGTCTGGCCCTGCTGCACGAAGGTGTTCACGCGGAACCGGCCGATGCCCGGCGGCGCGATGGCGAAGTTGCACTCCTTCGTCGCGTCGAATTCCTTGGTCTGGCGGTCGTTCATGATCGCGCGCACGAGCACGGCCGACTGCTCGGCGGTCAGCGCACGTTCGGACTGCGGGCGGACTTCACCGTCGATCTTGATCGCCGGCGGGAAACCCGAGGTGATGAACAGGTCGGAGGCCTTCTTCTCGACGACGCGTCGAAGAAGGTCCTGCATCAGCTTTATGCCTTGTTCCCTGTCCATTGCTGCTACCTATCTGTTCTTCACGCCGCGAAACGGCGCTTCACGGACCCGGTTTGCATCGCAAACCGGGATTGAGTTCGCGCGGAGCGCTCACAGAGCATCTTTGTTGGAAGCCTTGTAGCGGGCCTCTTCCTTGCTGACGACGCCCTTGGCCACCAGGTCGGTGAGGCACTGGTCGAGCGTCTGCATGCCCGCCTGCGCGCCGGTCTGGATGGCGGAGTACATCTGCGCGATCTTGCCTTCGCGAATCAGGTTACGGATGGCCGGCGTACCGATCATGATCTCGTGCGCGGCGATGCGGCCGCCGCCGTTGCGCTTGAGCAGCGTCTGCGAAATGACCGCGCGCAGCGACTCGGAGAGCATCGCGCGCACCATTTCCTTTTCCTGCGCCGGGAACACGTCGACGACGCGGTCGATGGTCTTCGCGGCGGAGCTCGTGTGCAGCGTGCCGAACACGAGGTGGCCGGTCTCGGCGGCGGTCAGCGCGAGACGGATCGTCTCGAGGTCGCGCATTTCGCCGACGAGCACCACGTCCGGGTCTTCGCGCAGCGCCGAGCGCAGCGCCTCGGAGAAGCCGAGCGTGTCGCGATGGACCTCGCGCTGGTTCACGAGGCAACGCTTGCTCTCGTGCACGAATTCGATGGGGTCCTCGATCGTGATGATGTGATCGGGACGGTTGTCGTTGCAGTGGTTGACCATGCCCGCGAGCGTGGTCGACTTGCCGGAGCCCGTGGGACCCGTGACCAGCACGAGGCCGCGCGGCAGCATGCACAGGTCGCGGAAGATCTTCGGCGCGGCCAGGTCGTCCAGCGAGATGATCGTGGACGGAATGTTGCGGAACACGGCGCCGGCGCCGCGATTCTGGTTGAACGCGTTGACGCGGAAGCGCGCCAGCTTCGGGATCTCGAACGAAAAGTCGGTCTCGAAGAACTCTTCGTAAAGCTTGCGCTGCTTGTCGTTCATGATGTCGTACACCATGCCGTGCACTTCCTTGTGGGAGAGCGCGGGCATGTTGATACGCTTCATGTCGCCGTCGACGCGGATCATCGGCGGAACGCCGGCGGACAGGTGCAAGTCCGAGGCGTTATTCTTTACGGCGAAAGCGAGGAGCTGGGCGACGTCGACGGCCATGCGGTGTCCCTTGAAAAGCGCCGTTGAGTATAGACCCGGGTATCACTGATCAATATGTTATCCCGTCCGCAGAATTGCTCTGAGAGCGCGAGCGTCGTTCAGGGGCGCATCGCAGAGGCTTGCCGCGCCGCCGGGCGGAGTGTCGATTCCGTCACGCTTCTGGCGGTTTCGAAGGGACAGAGCGCCGCAGCAATTGACAGCGCCACGCGCGCCGGCCTCGAACATTTCGGCGAGAATTTCCTGCAGGAAAGCCTGCCCAAGATCGAGGCACTCGCCGGCCGCGAGATCACCTGGCACTTCATCGGCCGCCTGCAGGCTAACAAGACGCGGCCGGTCGCCGAGCACTTCGCCTGGGTGCACGGCGTCGACCGCCTGAAGATCGCGGAGCGGCTCTCCGATCAGCGTCCGTACCACGCGCCGCCGCTCAACGTCTGCCTGCAGCTGCACGTCGGCGGCGAGGCGAGCAAGGGCGGCGTCGAGCCGGCGGAGATCCAGGCACTGGCGCGCGATGTCGCGGCGCTGCCGCGCCTGCGCCTGCGCGGCCTGATGTGCATGCCGCCCGCCGAAGACGACGAGAGCCGGCAACGCGCGTGGTTCGCCGAGACGCGCCGGGTCTTCGACTACCTCAACGAGCGCGGCCTCGGCCTCGACACGCTGTCGATGGGCACGAGCGCCGACTTCCTCGCCGCGATCCACGAAGGCGCGACCATCGTGCGCGTCGGCACCGCCATCTTCGGCCCCAGACCCTGAGCAGGATCCTCGACGACATGGACATCCAGGCAGCATTCATCGGCGGCGGCAACATGGGCGGCGCGCTCATCCGCGGCCTCATCGCGCGCGGCCTCGCGCCGCAGAAGATCAGCGTCGGCGAAGCCGTGCAGGCACGCCGCATCCAGCTCGCGGACGAGCTCGGCGTGCACGTCACGGCCGACAATCCCGAAGCGGCAGCCGGCGCCGATATCGTGGTGCTGGCCGTGAAACCTCAGGATATGGCGGCGACCACCCAATCCCTCGCCGACGTTTTCGCGCAACGCAAGCCGCTGGTGCTGTCGATCGCCGCGGGCATCCGCGTCTCTGACATCGCCGGCTGGAGCGGCGCGGGCGTGCCGGTAGTTCGGGCGATGCCGAACCGGCCGGCGTTGAACAGCGCCGGCGCGAGCGCGCTGTACGCGCCCCCGGGATTGAGCGCCGCGCACCGCACGCTCGCGGAGAGCGTGCTCGGCGCCGCCGGGACCACCGTGTGGGTCGACGAGGAGCCGTTGCTCGACGTCGTGACGGCGTTGTCCGGCAGCGGGCCCGCCTACTTCTTCCTGCTCGCGGAGCTGATGACGGACGCCGCGGTGAATCTCGGCCTGTCGCGCGACGCCGCGCTCGAGCTCGCCATCCAGACGCTGTACGGCGCGGGCCGCATGGCGCGCGAGAGCGACGGAGATCTCGCGCGCCTGCGCGCCGAGGTCACGTCGAAGGGCGGCACCACCGAGGCGGCGGTGCGTTCGTTCGACGCCGCGAACCTCCGTGGTATCGTCGCCGCCGCCGTGGCGGCCGCGACCGAACGCGGCCGCGAACTGGCACAAGCCTTTGGAGAACGAGCCGGAAAATGAGAGACGCGCTGTATTTCCTGGTCGATTCGCTGCTGACCATCTACCTGTACGCGCTCGTCCTGCGCTTCGTCATGCAGCTCACGCGCGCGGACTTCCGCAACCCGTTCGCGCACTTCATCACCACGGTGACGAATCCCCTGATCCTGCCGCTGCGCCGCGTGCTGCCGCCGGTGGGCAAGGTGGATTCGGCGTCGGTGCTCGCCATCGTCATCTGGACGGCTCTGAAACTGGCCGTGCTGTCGTTCATTGCCGGCACCCGCGTGTTAGACCCGTTCGCGTTCTCCGTGATGCTCGTGTTCGACCTGGTCGTCACGTTCATCAAGTTCTTCACCGGCGCGATCCTCATCTACGCGCTGCTCTCGTGGGTGGTGCCCGCGGGCTACAACCCGGTGATGGCGTTGCTCGGCAGCGTCTGCGAACCGGTGTTGCGGCCGTTTCGCCGCTTGATTCCGCCGATCGCGAACGTCGATCTATCCGCGCTGTGGGCGTTGCTCGCGCTCGGCGTGTTGTTGCGCCTGGTCGCGGAGTTGCCGCAACTCTTCGCGTACACAAGCACTTGAACGATTGTCGACATCCCGAATCGAAGCGGTTTTTCCCGGGAAATGATGAAGATTCGTACAGCGCGCACGCTCGTCGTGAACGCGACGCGCAACGGCGACAGTTGTCGCATGTTCGCCGAACCCTAGAAAACAAGGCATTTGCCGCATGCGCGCTCGCGAAAAATCATTTGCGCGCGAGCTTTCGTGTGATATGTTGCGCGCCGAATCGTCTGCGGCGGAGCATTTTTTCCACCGCGAATTTTTTTACGAGGAGTTCGAGTAATGGCAAAGAAAGGTGGCGCACCGACGAAGTCGGAGATCGTGGCCCAGATCACCAAGGACACCGACCTGTCCCGCAAGCAGGTCACCGCGGTGTTCGAGTCGCTCAACGGCCAGATCAAGAAGAGCCTGCGCGGCGGCGGTCTGTTCACGCTGCCCGGCCTGCTCAAGCTTAAGGTCGTGAAGAAGCCCGCCACGAAGGCGCGCGAAGGCATCAACCCCTTCACGAAGGAAAAGATGGTGTTCAAGGCGAAGCCGGCCTCGAAGAAGGTCCGTGCGCTGCCGCTGAAGGCCCTGAAGGCTTTCGTGAACTGAGCCGCCCCGCTTCTCGCGCGTGGCCACGACGCGCTGAAGCAACGAGAACCCGTGCGTCGCAAGGCGCGCGGGTTTTCGCGTTCTGGGCCCCGGAAAACCGGCGAAAACCAGCCTGGAATCAGGCTTTCAGGAAATCGAGCACGAGTGGTTTGAGCTCGTGCAGCCGGCCGTGGAAGAAATGACCGGCGCCCGCGAGCACGTGCAGCCGCGGCTTGTTTGCCTGCTTCGCCGCCCAGGCGAGCACCTCCGCCGCCGGCACGACGTCGTCGGCATCGCCCTGCGCGAGCAGCCACTCGCACTCGGGATTCGCGACCTCGCCGAGATCGAAGCGCGCGACCGGCGGCGCCACGGCGACGAGCTTGTCCGGCGCCACGCGCGCCGCGGCGCGCAGCGCCACGAACGCGCCGAACGAGAACCCGCCTAACCACAGCTTCGCCGCCGGAAACCGTCGCCGCCCCTCGGCGACCACCGCCGCCAGGTCGTCGGCTTCACCGTGACCGTGATCGAACTTGCCACCGCTCGCGCCGACGCCGCGGAAGTTGAAGCGGAAGGCCGGTGCACCACATTCGATCATCGCGCGCGCCAGCGTGTGCGCCACCTTGTTGTCCAGGGTGCCGCCGTACAGCGGATGCGGATGGCAGACGACGCCGAACGCGGCCGGCGCCGCGCTGGCGTCGTCACCGAACTCGAGCTTCGTTTCGATGGCGCCCGCGGGGCCTGCGAGCGTGAAGACGTCCGCGCGCGTCACGGCGCCTTGTAGACGGTGTCGTCCTTCATGACGAACACCACGTTCTCGGTGACCGTGATGTCCTGCAACGGATCGCCGGGCACGCCGACGAGCTCGCCGAGCTTGCCGACCGCGATGCTGCCGGTCCTGTCGTCGAGATCGAGGAAGCGCGCGGGAACGCTCGTGGCGGCCTTGATCGCCTCCATCGGCGGCATGCCGGCGTCGACCATCAGCTTGAACTCGTGCGCGTTCTTGCCGTGCGCGCTGACGCCCGTATCCGTGCCGAACATGATCTTCACGCCGGCCTTGTACGCCTTCGCGAACGTGGCCTTGATCTGCGGGCCGACCGACAACGCCTTCGGCCGCACGATCGGCGGGAAGAAGTCGGGGTTCTGCGCCTGCTGGTACACCCACTCGCCGGCAGAAATGGTCGGCACGTAGAACGTGCCGCGTTCCTTCATGAGCTTCATGGCCTCGTCGTCCATGAACGTGCCGTGCTCGATCGAGTCCACGCCGCCGCGCACCGCGCGCTTGATGCCCTCGGCACCGTGCGCGTGCGCCGCGACCTTGAAGCCGTAATCGCGCGCGGTGGCGACCACGGCGCGCATTTCTTCTTCGGTGAACTGCGGGTTCGCGCCGTTCTTCGCGATCGACAGCACGCCGCCGGTGGCGGTGATCTTGATGGTGTCGGAGCCGTCCTTGTAACGCTGTCGCACGGCCTTGCGCGCGTCCTCGACGCTGTTGACGACGCCCTCGTCCGGGCCCGGGTCGTACTGGAAACGATGCGCCCAGCCATTGGTGGGATCCGCATGGCCACCCGTGGTCGCGATCGCCTTGCCTGCGGCGACGATGCGCGGACCCGGAACCTTGCCCGCGTTCACGGCATTGCGCAGCGCGATGGTCGCCAGGTACTCGTCGCCGAGATCGCGCACCGTCGTGAAGCCGGCGAGCAGCGTGCGGTCCGCGTACACCACCGAGTTGATGGCGACGTCGGCCTCGTTGAGCTTGTACTCCTCGATCTCGGCGTTCTTGCTGTACTCGCTCGACAGGTGCACGTGCATGTCGAAGAAGCCGGGCAGCAGCGTGCCGTTCTTCAGATCGATCAGCCGATCGCCGGCCGCCGGTGCGCGGAAGCCGCTCTCGATCGCGGTGATCCTGCCGCCGTCCACGACGACGGTCTGGTTCGTCTTCACCGTGTCGGAGACGCCGTCGATGAGGCGCCCCGCGTGGATCAGGGTCGCGGCCGGCGCGGCGCTCGCCGCGAGAAGGACGAGGACGCCGAACGCCAGCCGCGTCGTCGCGCCGGAAGCGCGCCGATCAACCACTCAGCGGATCTCCACCAGCTCGACGTCGAACACCAGCGTCGCGCCCGGCGGGATCACGCCGCCCGCGCCGCGCGCGCCGTAACCCATCTCCGGCGGGATCACGAGACGGCGCTTGCCGCCGACCTTCATGCCGACGACGCCCTCGTCCCAGCCCTTGATGACCATGCCCGCGCCGACCGGAAACTCGAACGGCTCGTTGCGATCGACGGAGCTGTCGAACTTCTGGCCCTTGTTCTCGGGCGCGGCGGCGTCGTACAGCCACCCGGTGTAGTGGACCAGCGCGTTCTGGCCGGACTTGATTTCGGCACCGGTGCCGGGCGTGAGATCGATCTTCTGCATGGGCATGCTTTCTGCTCCTGTGGGGGCGGGGGCCGCCGCATCGGCCGGAGGTCCGGCCGTGTCGGCGGCGGGCGCCTGCGCGGCCGCCGCGGGTTCCGCGGGCTTGTCCTTGGGCTGGCAGGCGGTCAGTGCCCCGACGATGACGGTGGCGATGACGAGGACTGACGGGGCCGAGAACTTCGCGTGCATTGACGGAACTCCGGAGGTCGCGAGGGTGCGCATTATCGCGTCGTCAGCCGAGCTTCATCCAGAGTTTGTTGAGCCGCTGCACGAAGGCACCCGGGTCGGCGAGCTGGGCGCCCTCGGCGAGCATGGCCTGCTCGTACAGCACCAGCGCGAGATCGCCGAACTCCGTCGCGTCCGCCCGGCCCTCGAGATACTTCACGACGTGGTGCTCGACGTTGAGCTCGAGCACCGGCTGTGCCGACGGCGCCTTCTGCCCGGCGGCCTCGAGCACGCGCCGCAGCGGCGCCGAGAGATCGTGTTCGCCCGCCACCAGCACCGCGGCCGAATCCTTGAGCCGCGTGCTGACGCGGACCTCGGACACGCGCTCGCCGAGCGCTTCTTGGACGCGCTTCAGCAGGGGCTGTGCCTCCTTCAACTGTGTCTCGGCCTTGGCCTTGTCGGCATCGGCGAGCGTGCCGAGCTCGAGGTCGCCGCGCGTCGCGTCCTTGAACTTCTTGCCCTCGAACTCCTGCGCGTGGTCCATGACCCAGGCGTCGATGCGGCGGCCGAGCAGCAGCACCTCGACGTTCTTCGCACGCAATCCTTCGATGGCCGGATGACTGCGCGCCGCGGCGATGCTCTCGCCGACGACGTAGTAGATCTTGTCCTGGCCGGTCTGCATCCGCGCCACGTAGTCGGCCAGCGAGACGGTTTCGTCGTCGCCGGATGTCTGCGTCGATGCGAACCGGAGCAGCGGCAGCAGCTTCTCGCGGTTCGCGTGATCCTCCGCCAGGCCTTCCTTCAGCACGGCGCCGAATTCGTTCCAGAACGACTGGTACTTCGCCGTCTCGTCCTTCGCGAGCTTCGCCAGCAGGTCGAGCACGCGTCGCGTCAGCGCGCCGCGCATCGCCTCGACCTCGCTGTCCGCCTGCAGCAGCTCGCGCGAGACGTTCAGCGGCAGGTCGGCCGAATCCAGCACGCCCTTGACGAAGCGCAGGTACAGCGGCAGGAACTGCTCCGCGTCGTCCATGATGAACACGCGGCGCACGTAGAGCTTCAATCCCCGCGCGCCGTCGCGCTGCCACAGGTCGTACGGCGCGGCGCCCGGCACGTAGATGAGGCTGGTGTAGTCGCGCTTGCCCTCGACGCGATTGTGACTCCACGCGAGTGGCTCGTCGGTGCCGTGCGCCAGGGCCCGGTAGAACTCGACGTACTCCTCGTCCTTGATCTCGCCCTTGGGGCGCGCCCACAGCGCGGTACCGCGGTTCACGGCCTCGTAGTCGAGCGTGGCTTCGCCCTCCTTCGGCATGCGCACGGGGAACGCGATGTGATCGGAATAGCGGCGCACCAGCGAACGCAGGCGCCACGAGTCGAGGAACTCCTTCGCCTCTTCCTTCAGGTGCAGCACGATCTTCGTGCCGCGTTGCTCCAGCTCGACGGACTCGACGCTGAATTCGCCGTCGGCGGCGGATTCCCAGTGCACGCCCTCGGCGGCCGGCAGGCCGGCGCGGCGGGAGAACACCTCGACGCGGTCGGCGACGATGAACGCGGAGTAGAAACCCACGCCGAACTGACCGATCAGCTGCGAATCCTTCTGCTGATCGCCGGACAGCTTCTTGAAGAACTCGGCGGTGCCGGAGCGCGCGATCGTGCCGAGGTGCGAGACGGCCTCGTCGCGGCTCATGCCGATGCCGTTGTCGCGGATCGTCAGCGTCTTCCGTTCGGCGTCGGCCTCGATCCAGATGGCGAGCTCGGTGTCGCCGGTCATCAGGGACGGGTTCGACAGCGATTCGAAGCGCAGCTTGTCGTTGGCGTCGGAGGCGTTGGAGATCAGCTCGCGCAGGAAGATTTCCCGGTGGCTGTACAACGAGTGGATCATGAGCTTCAGCAGCTCACGCACCTCGGCCTGGAAGCCGAGGGTTTGTTTCGGGGGAGTTGTCATGGCGCCCGGAGATTGCGGGCGCCGGAATCGCAGTTCAAGCCCCGTCGGGGATCGAACTCATCGGCGGATCAGCGGGTGCGCACCGAGGCCCAGAAGGCCATCGCCCGGTTCGCCACGAAGTGGCGGCTGGTGCCCATCAGGTCGTCGAGCTCGTCCCAGAGAAGAAGAAACCGTTCCATCGCGTCGCCCCACACAACAACCTTGCCTGGGACCGATCGTAGGCACGGAGGTTCGTCATCGATGTGTCAGCAATCACACTCGATCCGCCGTTTGGTTGCTTGCGCGGGGCGTCATCGCTAGTCTTTGGACTGCCTCACATCGCAACCACATTCTGACAAACACCAGGCAAGGCGCGTGCAACGCATCCTCGTCCTTAACCCTAAAGGTGGCTCTGGCAAGACCACGCTCGCGATCAATCTCGCGGCGTACTTCGCCGCACGCGGTGAGACGACGTTGCTGATCGACCGCGACCCGCAGGGCTCCGCGACGCGCTGGCTGCGCAAGCGAAAGGCGCCGCAGCCGGAGATCCGCGGCATCGCCACGTTCGAGCGCGACTCGCGCACGACGCTGGCCTGGCAGATGCGCGTGCCCGAGGGCACCACGAAGATCGTCGTCGACAGTCCCGCCGCCGTCGAAGCGCGGGCGCTGCCCGAGGTCACGCGCGACGCGCACAAGATCATCGTCCCGGTGCTGCCGTCGGACATCGACATCCACGCCGCCTCGCGCTGCATCGCCGACCTGCTGCTGGTCGCGAAGATCAAGCGCAGCGAGAACCGCATCGGCGTCATCGCCAACCGCGTCCGCAAGAACACGCTGATGTTCCAGGCGCTGATGCGCTTCCTGGAGAAGCTCGAGATCCCGGTCGTCGCGACGGTCCGCGACTCCCAGAACTACGTGCGCGCCGCCGAACAGGGTGTCGGCATCCACGAGATGAAGCCGTACACGGTCAAGGAAGACCTGGCCCAGTGGGAAACGCTGCTGGCGTGGCTGGAGCCCGAACGCGTGCTGGCCGAGCAGCCGGCGCCGCTCGCCGAGCAGCCCGCGCCCGTGTCGCAGATCGTGCCGGAGGCCATCGATACGGCCACGGACGACACCGCCGCGCACGACGCGCGATTCATCCTCACCCAGTAACCCTCATCTCGCCGGCGGTTTCCGCCGACTCTTCCCCGCGATTCGAGTCGCGTTCTATTTCTTCGTCGGAACCGGTTCTTCTTCCCAGGAACCCTTCACCTTGTCGGCCCAGTGCTTGTAGCTAGACCAGGTGTACAGGTTCTTGGTGATGGCGGCGTGCCGGCCGCGCGTGCGCTGCATGCGCTCGAGCCAGGCGGCATAGGCATCGGTGCCTACGGGCGGGGGCGCGCCATTCCCGACATTTCCACTTCTGCGGTCAGAGGAACTCATGCGTCACTCACTCCGTTTCTGTTGACGTAAGCCTACGTAAACGTCGCACGTGAACGACAGGAACTGAGTCACGAGGGGGTCGCGCGTTGATCGCGTCGCGGACCACGTCTCATCGTTTTTTTCGTTATGTACGCGAAACCGCGCGCGCGTCGCGCCGATTTAACGGCGCGCGTGATTATTGTTACGGCGCGCGCGCACCGGCGCGTACGCGCCGACGCGTCACGCGACGAGGCGGTAGCAGGGTTTGTAAGCGCTGCCGGGCAATTTCATGCGCTTCTGCGCGACGAACGCCGTCAGCAGCTCGTCGAGCAGCTTCATCACGGACGCATCGCCGGTCAGCTCGTACGGGCCTAACTTCTCGATCGCGCGGACGCCGTTTTCCTTGACGTTTCCGGTCACGATGCCGGAGAACGCGCGGCGCAGGTCGGCGGCCAGCTCGTGCGCCGGCTGGTCGCGGAACAGGCGCAGGCCGCGCATGGATTCGTGCGTGACCTCGAACGGGTGCTGGAACGCCGGCGGGATGCGCAGCAGCCAGTTGTAGTTGTACGAGTCGCTGTTGTTGCGGCGGAAATCGCGCACCTGTTCCATGGCGCCGACCATGTAGCGGGCCACCTCGGCCGGATCGTCGACGATCACGTGCAGCAGGTCGGCGGCGTGTCGGCCGAGCGTCGCCTCGATGAAATTCTTGATCTGGACGAAGTAGTCGGCCGTGTTCTTCGGGCCCGTCAGGACCACCTTGAACGGCTGGCCGGCGTTGGCCGGATCGAGCAGCACGCCCAGCAGGTAGAGGATCTCCTCGGCCGTGCCGACGCCGCCCGGGAACACCACGATGCCGTGCGCCAGCCGCACGAACGCTTCGAGGCGCTTTTCGATGTCCGGCATGATCACCAGCTGGTTCACGATCGGGTTCGGCGGCTCCGCGGCGATGATGCCGGGCTCCGTCAGACCGATGTAGCGCCCGGCCGCGATGCGCTGCTTGGCGTGGCCGATCGTCGCGCCCTTCATCGGGCCCTTCATGGCACCCGGACCGCAGCCCGTGCAGACGTCCAGGCCGCGCAGGCCGAGCTCGTAGCCCACGTTCTTCGTGTACTTGTATTCCTCGGTGCTGATCGAGTGGCCGCCCCAGCAGACGACCAGGTTCGGCTTCGACTTGTAGTCGAGGATCCGCGCGTTGCGCAGGATGTGGAACACGGCGTTCGTGATCGCCGCCGGGTGCGTGAGATCGAACCGGCCGCTCTCGATGATCTCGTTGCTGATGAAGATCACGTCGCGCAGCACCGCGAACACGTGTTCCTTCATGCCGCGGATCATCTCGCCGTCGACGAACGCCTGGCCGGGCGCATTCTTGATCTCGAGCTTCACGCCCCAGGCCTGGCGCACCAGCTCCACCTCGAAATCCTTGTAGCGGTCGAAGATTTCCTTGGCGTTGTCCGTTTCGCTGCCGGAGTTCAGCACGGCCAGCGCGCACTTGCGGAACAGCGGGTAGAGACCGCCGGCGCGCGAATCGAGGAGTTTCTCGATTTCCTGCTGGGAGAGATTCTCGAGACTGCCGCGCGGACCGATACGGGCGTCCACGAAGTCCGGGATGACGATGCTGGTTTCCAAGATCCCCTCGATTCGACTCGCTGCTTCAGGGCAGCGAGTGTACTCGACAGGGGCGCCGCGTCGTCTGGCTAGGGCTGGATCTCGATCGGCACGTTATCCGACGTCATCATCCAGATCTCGACCATGTCCGCGTTCGTCACCGCGATGCAACCATCGGTCCAGTCCTGGGTGGCGTAGTAGTCCGGCGCATGGCGCGGATCGTTCGGCAGGCCGTGGATCATGATCGAACCGCCCGGCTGCCAGCCGTTGCGGCGCGCGTTCTTCGTGTCCTGCTCGTTGGGATACGAGACCTGGATCGACAGGAAGAAATCGCTGCGGGTGTTCCGCCGCGTGAGCTTGTAGCTGCCCTCGGGCGTGCGGAAATCGCCGGCGCGTTCTTTCGCGCCACCGGGATTCAGACCGAGCGCGACGCGATACGCGCGCAGCACGTCGTTGCCGCGCATCAGGTACAGGCGACGCTCGGACTTCTTCACGAGCACGCGATCGGCGACGGGCAACTCGACGCCCACCGACGCCATCGCGCGGGCATGATAAGGAAGCGCGTCGCCGGCAGCGGTGCCGGCGAACAGGCAGACCATCACGGGCGCGACGAAAGCGATCAGCGTGCGGGTTAGCGACATTCGATGTGAAAACAAGAACTTATGTTGATTCTGAGTATAGTGGCTCGACGCGCGAGGGTTAACAAAGCGCGTCACAGCTTGGGGAGTTGATCCGATTATGACAAGGCTCGCGGGTTTCATGGTCGTGACGTTGGCGTCACTGCTCGCCGGTTGTGCGGCATTGCCGGACGATTCGCCGGTCGTCGAGCAACTCGACAACGACACGGGCGCGACGGTCACGCGCGTCGGCCACCCCGTCGAGCTGTATCGCGACACCTTCGTCCAGGATGCGACCGGTCGATTCGCGTTCGTCGGCCCGTTCGAGACGAACAACGCCGGCACGCGCCAGCTGTTCCTGTGGATCGCGGTGCCGATCGAATCGCCGGCCGATGCGGAGCCGCCGACGCTCGAGGTGAATGGCAAGCCGGTGTCGCTCGGCGCGCCGGGCCGCGCCGCGGACTTCGCCGGGCTTCGGCACTCGCCCTACAAGATCCCGACGCCGTGGAGCTCGATGTACTACTACCGCATCGACGCGGCCGTCGCCGGCGCGCTCGGCGACGCCAGGGACGTGGCGATCACCGCGGGTGAGTCCACCAAGGACGGCACGATACGCACGCGGTTCGCGGCGCAGGTCGGGGCCGATGCGCGCCTGCGCGAGTTCGCCGCCCGCACGCGGTAGTTAGCCGCCGGCGACCACCTCGACGCGCGGCATCGTCACCTGGGTGCCGGGACGCAGGTCGGACAGATCCGTGTCGGGGTTGTACTGGCGCAGCAGCCAGATCGGCAGGTTCGAGAACCGCTGCGTCATCGTCCACAACGAGTCGCCCTTGCGCACGATGTAGACCTCGGTGCCCGAGATGCGGTGCTGCGCGAAGAACTCGCCCTGCAGCTTCGCGTGGTAGTCGCGGCGCAGCTGCTCGAACGTCTCGCGCGACACCTTCGAATAGTCGAGCTGCAGCTTCTGGCCGAGCTGCACCGTCTGGCGCGGCTTGATCTTGTTGACGACGCGCAGCCGCTGCGTGGGCAGCTTGAGCCAGTCGGCGTAGTGGCCGAGCGTCTCGGTGGCCTCGACGCGGATCGAGCCGTCGTCGCGCACCTGGTAATCGATCGAGTCCGCGAGTGCCTGCGTGACGGACACCGGGCCCAGCGCCGGGCTCAGCTCTTCGGCCTGCGCGGCAGACACCGGCTCACGCGCATCCTCGGCCGCCTTGACGACGGACGTCGCCACTTCGGGCGTGGTCGCGGCTTCCATCGCCACCGTCGCCGCCGAGCGCGGGCGGCCGCGCGTCGGTTCGCCGGTGCCGATCGGTCGCGTGGTTTCCTCGCGCACGACTTCGACGGTGGCCACTTCGCGCTGCGCCTCGCCGCGCGCTGCGTCGATCGCCGCGACCTTGGTATCGGACTCGGGTTCGCGCGCCGCGATCTCGGCCTTCAGCTCGCCGGAGATGCGCAGCCGCTGGCCTTCGTAGAGACGATCCGGATCCTTCAGCGAATTCATGCGCAGCAGCTGCTGCTCCGGCACCTTCACGCGCGCCGAGATCACCTGCAGCGAGTCGCCGCGACGCACGACGTAGAAGTTCTCGGCCGGCGCGCTGGCGGCGGTCGCGTTCTCGGGCGACGGCGACGCGGCGGCCGGCGCCGGCGGTGCGGCGGTCGACGCCGTCAACGCGCGCGGCAGCTGCTCCGGCAGGCTGAGATAACGGCCGGCGCGCAGAGACGCGTTCGCCGACAGGTTGTTCATCTCGGCGAGGCGCGCCGCGGTCATGCCGTAGCGCTGCGCGACCGAGGCCAGCGTGTCGCCCTTGCGCACGCGGTGCTGGCGCGGCGTGACCTGTCCCGCGTACAGCTCGTTCGCGGGCAACTTCGAGGTCAGGAGGTCCGCGGTCCAGCGCTCCGCCGTGTCCGCCGGCAGGCGCAGCCGATAACCCTTCGGAATGAGTCGCGTGCCGCTGTAGATGGTCGGCCGCCACGCCGGGTTCAGCAGCCGCAGCTGCTCGCGATCGACGCCGATCGCGCGCTCGAGCGTCGACAGGCGCACGAACGCCGGCATCGTCACCTCGCGGAATTTCTGCTCCGGGCGGCGATCGAGCGCGCCGAAATACTTCTCCGGGTTCTCGTCGATGGTCAGCGCGGCGAGGAAGGACGGGAAGAAATTGCGCGACGCGAAGCCGAACGTGCGGCTGTTGTACGTGCGGTTGATCTTCACGAAATCGTCGGTGCCGACGGTTTCCTTCGCGCGGCGCATGCCCGCGGCGCCGTGGTTGTACGCGGTCAGCGCCAGCGGCCAGCTGCCGAGCACGCGGTAGTTGTATTCGAGTAGCTGGGCCGCCGCCTCGGTCGCGCGGTACGGATCGAGGCGCTCGTCGACGGCATCGTCGACGCGCATGTAGCGCCGGCCGGTCGAACGCATGAACTGCCACAGGCCGGCCGCGCCGACCTTCGAATACGCGGCGGCATTGAACGACGACTCGACGTGCGGCAGCACGGCGAGCTCGGGCGGCAGGCCGCGGTTCGCGAACGTCTCGGCGATGTGCGTCTCCCAGGTCGACGAGCGCATCAGGCCTTCCTTGAAGCGGTCCGCCTGTCCGAGCTGGAAGCGCACGCGGTTGGTCGCGTCCTTCAGGAGGATCGGGCTCACGTTCGCGCCCCACATCGCGAGGATCTTCTTGTCGTCGGCCGACAGTCCGTCGCGGCTGGCCTGCGTCGGCAGCGCGTCGATGATGCGGCGGAGCGCGGCGATGATGCGGTCGCGACGATCGTCGACCAGGCGCTGCCGGTCGCGCGGTGCGCCGCCGGTGGAGAACTTCACGGTGTCGTAGACCACGGCGAGATTGCGTTCGTCGTGCAGGAACCCTTCGTTGGTCGTGACCTCGGTGTACACGCGGACCCAGAAGTTCACGTCGGGCTGGATGCCTTCCGGACGCGGAATCGCGCTCTGCGCCTGGGCGACCGACGCGACGACCGCGGCGACGACGACCGGCCAGCAGCGGCGAAACCGCGAGAAAAGCGCCGGAAGAACGACTGTCGGTCTCATTTACACCCGCCGGTGACTAGGCAACTGATTGATCGCAAAAAGAATCATCGGGTCCCGCCCCGAGTTATGTCGTGGCCCGAACCCGATCCTGTGTCGAAGATTTTGACAGCAGGGCTCGCCCCGCCGACGTGACATATTGCCCAAAGTCGAACTTTGCGTCGCCCGGGGCTCCGCCCTGCGGATTCGCGTGGCGCCGGCGCGTCAGATTCCTCTGGCACAGCGCTTGCTCCTTCTTCGGCAAGCGGCGCGATCAAGACCGCATCGGACAAGAACAAGAAGAGCGGAAACACTCCTCCACAAACAAGCAAGCAAGCGACCAATGAGCCCCGCGATCAGCGGGGCTTCTTTTTTTTGGAGCCGCCCCGCGATCAGCGAGGCTTCTTTTTTCCGCTCGCCTTCGCCAGGTCATTGCAACCGCCCGCCCACCCGGCCCGTCCAACTGCACGAGAGACACTTTCGCAGAGGGACGATCATGAAGAACTCCGTTTTCACCGCGCGCGCCGCCGGTGCGCTGCTCATCTCCATCGCAGCCACCCCGCTCGCCCTGGCCGGGCGCGACATCAGCTCCGTCAACGGCTCGGTCGATACCACCGCCGGGCAGACCTACGACAGCCTCACCACGGTGAACGGCGACGTGCGCGTGTCGCGCGGCGTCAGCGCCGGGGTCGCGAAGACCGTGAACGGCGACGTCACCCTCGAGGACGATGCGAAGGTCGGCCGCGCCACCACCGTCAACGGCTCGCTGACACTCCGCGACGGCGCCAGCGTCACGAACGAAGCGACGACGGTGAACGGCAGCATCGACGTCGGCAACAAGGCGCGCGTCGGCGGCAACGTCACCACGGTCTCCGGCGGCATCGATCTCACCGGCGCCGAAGTCGGCGGCAGCATCGAAACGCGCAACGGCGACATCCGCCTGCGCGACGGGTCGCGCGTGCACGGCGGCATCACCGTGCGCAAGAAGACCGATCACGGCTGGTTCGGCGATCGCGATGACGACCGTCCCCTGAAGGTCTCGATCTGCGCGACCTGCGTCGTCGACGGCGATCTGCGCTTCGAGCGGGCGGTGGAACTGCGCGTCGAGCCCGGCGCGAAGATCGGCCAGGTCATCGGCGACAAGGTGAAGCGTCTCTAGCGCGGCGACGCGAGCTCGATCGAATACAGCAGCACCTCGGGCTCGTCCGCGCGCATCGCGAACAGGCGCTCGAAGCGCAGGCCGAGCTTCTCGAGCACGCGGATCGATGCCGCGTTGTGATCGGACACGACGCCGATGAGCCGCTTCAACCCGAACTTGCGCACGCCGTGTTCCAGCGTGGCCTGCGCCGCCTCGAACGCGTAACCCTGGCCCCAGACCTCCGGCACGAACGCGTAGCCGATGTCGGCGTCGGGCAGGATGTCGCGCTTCAACAGGCCGCACATGCCGATCGGCGCGCCGTCGTCGCGTCGCGACACCAGCCACAGGCCGAAGCCGTACCGGTCGTACATCGCCATCGGGCCTTCGCGCAGGTAGCGATGCGCGTCGTCGGCATTGCGTACGCCGCGATCGCCGATGTTGCGGATGAACGAGGGCTGGTTCAGCAGGCCGACGAGGAACGGCGCGTCGTCGAAGACGAGCCGGCGCAACGACAGCCGCGGCGTCTCGAGCTCAGGAAGGATCGCCAAAGCGCGACCGCTGGAATGTCGGGAGACCGTCGCCGAATTTCACCCAGCCGATGTCGTCCGCCAGCCACGAGTGATGCGTCGGCGGAAATGCCCACGGCGCGTCGAGGCTGCACGTGGAGACGTCGACGAAATCCGGTGTATCGACGTGCTCGTACACCAGCGGCGAACCGCATTTTCCGCAGAACCGGCGCACCACCTTGGGCGAGGACTCATACGCGGCGAGTTCACCGCGCGTGATGCGGAATTCCGCCCGTGCGAACGTCAGCCAGGCCATCACCGGCGCCGCCGACGACCGCCGGCACGACTGGCAATGACAGACCATGCTGTTCGCCGGATTCGTCGTGGCCGAATACCGAACCGCGCCGCACATGCAGCCGCCCTGGATGTCCTGGTTCAAACGCAAGCCCCCGCCCGGAATACGCCGTGGCGGGAGCTTACCTTTTTACCCCGCGAGGACGGGCCGCTTCGGCGCCGATCGGGGCCGCAAAAAAATAGAGCCCCGCCAAGGGCGGGGCTCTAGTCGCGCGGAAACGGGGGTCTTGTTCCGCAGCTATCGGTCTGTGGATCCCGGTAGGGTTCCAGTCTCCACGTCTACTCTGTGTCGCGAAACGCGACTTTCTCTCACCCCTAAGGCGACTTTATTTCGTCGTGCTTGAGGTACTGACCGGCGAACCGGTCCCACAGGCGCCCGATATTCGATCTTCGATCGTCGCCGGCGACCAGCATCGCGCGCGCTTCCTGCTCCGTGAGCTTGCCGAGACGGCACAACACGATGGCGGAACCCGCGACGCGGCCGAAGCGCAGCGAGCGGCCGAGCGACGTTTCCATCTGCAACTCGGCGGCGAGCGTCTGGCTCTCGAGCGCGTATTGCACGCGTTCGTTGAGCTCCCAGCTCGCGGCGATGCGGCTCGCGGTCGGCGCGACCCAGGTCTCGAGCAGGCGCGCGACGCTGCCCGGATCGGCTTTCAGCTCGGGATGCGCGGCGAACTGGTCGCGCACGATGCGGAACACGACGATCGCGGACAGGCCGTACAGCAACCCGACGAGCTGCGAGACGAACGGCTCCGTGCGCTCGACTTGGATCGCGTGCGTCTCCGCCGTCACCGACGAATACAACGTGTGCTCCCAGCACAACTCGGGGAACTTGCTGAACGCGCCGCTGCCCGCGGCCATCAGCGGCTGCACGAGCGCGGTGGCGATGATCGAGCGGATGCCGGCGACGCCCACCAGCGTGACCGCGCGCTCGATGCTCTCGATCGGTGTGCTGTTGATGCGATACAGCGGGCTGTTCGCGATGCGCAGCAGGTTCGCGGTGAGCGCGGGATCCTGCGCGATGATCGAGGACATCTCGTGCATCGACGCGTCGTTGTCGTTGACCGTCGCCATGAGCTTCGGCAGCAGCGACGGGCGTCGCGGGAAATATTCCGGACGCGCCTCGATGCGCTCCAGCAATTGCGCCACGCCCTTGAACACCGGCGCATGCGTGGGATCGGGCGGCTGGCTCAATGCTTCGCGCGGCGCGTCGTCGAGCGCGTACGCGACGAAACGGCGCAGCGCTTCGTCCCAATGCAGCGAACCGCTCGAGCCCGCGGGCCGCGTGCCGGTCAACGTCCGGTTCGAACCGGTGGTCGACGCGATCGGATCGACGGGCACGGGTTTGCGCCGGGTGGCGTTCAGCCAGACGAAGACGCCGAGCAGGGCAACGGCACCCCCGCCGATCAGGATGGCAAGCGACAAGTTCATGTTGCGAGGCTACCTGTTCGCGGGGTGGGACGTCACATGCGTAAAGACTCGGCTGGGCATCGGTCCGGACTGGGGGTTCTTGAGTGCCGCCGTCGGACCTTCGTGCAAATCCATGAACGGGTCGACATCCGAACCGGGACAACCCTCAGCCGCGCGGCCGCCGCGTCGCCAGCACCAGCGTCGTGTCGTCGTCGGTGCGCGCGCGCACGGCCGGCGACGCCAGCATGCCGTTCAGGCCGGCCGAGAGATCCGCAGCCTCGCCGACCGCGGCGCTCGCCTGCAGCGGCGGGAACACCGAGCGGAAGAATGGCGCATGCGCCGTGCGCGTCGCGAAGTGCAGCGCCAGCGGCTCGCAACCGTCCGACATCAGCGCGACATCCTGGATGTCGTCGCCGAGCTCGCAGCCGGCGGCGTTGCCGAGCGCGCGTTCGTCGGAGAGGAAGAACGTGGTGTTCGCGTATTCGCCCTTCTGCGGCCAGAACACCCAGTTCCACTCGGGCTTCATGCCGGCCGTGACGATCACGCCGTCGCCGATCTGCAGCGCCGCCGCGCCGAGCGGCGCGACGACCACGGCGAGCAGCGTGCACGCGAGGTCGCGCGGCGCCGCCTGTCGGTCCGTCGCCGCCTCGAGCAGGCGCTGGCGGGCGACGGCCGCCGCTTCGCGCAACACCGCGAGCAGGTCGCGACGATCGGCGTGCACGCCGAGAAGCGCGATGCTGGATACGGTCGACACCGCGATCTCCGCGCCGACGTGCGCCAGCGCCGCGGTGCCCGCGCCGTCGGCGACCACGGCGATCAACGTGTCGCGCTGGTCGTTGGTCACGACCGCGAACCGGTCCTGGCAGGGCCTGGCCAGCTTCTCGTGCGCGCTGCCGGTGGCCTGTCCGGCCGCGTACCGCCACGACATCGAACTACTCCGCGCTCGCCCAGCCGTCGGGCGCGGCGGGATTGGAGAGCTCGGTCGCATCGCCGGGCTGCGAGCGCGACACGCTCGACAACGAATCCGACAGCCACACGAACAATTGCCCGAACTTGAGTCCCTTCAGCCGCAGCGGCTTGCGCACCGCGACCTTCGCCAACGTCGCGATGTCGGCGTTCTCGACGCCCACCGCGTAGAACATGAACGACTTCTTCGCCTCGCCGTCGCGGATCTTCTTCGCGGCGGCGGTGATGTCGTCGGTGGGTTCGCCGTCCGAGATCATGAAGATCCACGGCCGGTAGTAGCCGATGCCGTTGTCGCGATACGCGCGCTTGCGGTCCGCGACCAGCTGCGTGGCGCGCACGATCGCCTCGCCCATCGGCGTGCCGCCGTCGGCACGCAGGTCGGGCGCGACGAACGAGTCGGCGGTGACGAACGGCTGCGTCACCTCGACCGGACCGAACGTGACCACCGCGACTTCGACGCGCTTGGCCGCCATCGAGTCCGCGCGCAGTTGCTGCGCGAACTCGTCGAGGCCGCGGTTCAGCTGCTGGATCTTCGTGCCCTTCATCGAGCCCGAGGTATCGAGCAGCAGCAGACAGGCGCAGCGCGGCTCCGGGTTGTCCGCGAATTCCATGTTGCCGAAGGGCACTTGTTCGAGCGTCGTCATTCCTTCTCCACGGCCGTCACCGCGTCGCACGCCGGCAGGCGCCGGATGATGTCCCAGCTGATCGCGTACTTCACGCGGTTGTCGATGCGCTCGACGCGGTGCTCGGGGTCGATCTGTATCGTGACCACGTTGTTCATCCCCTCCTCGCCCGCCATCCGCGTGACCAGCCCGAGTCCGAAGGTGGCGACGTCGCCGCGCGCAGGTAGTTTGGCGGTGTCGCGCGACCGGCTGCCGGGCTCCCAGATGGAGTCGTTGTAGCGGATGCCGAACGGAGTCCCGGCCGGCAGGTCGCCGCGGTATTCGTACGCGAATGCGAGCAGCGTATCGCCGCCGCGGCACAGGCCGCGCGGCACGATGTCGGTGATCACGGGCGCGGGGGCCGCCGATTCCGGCGGCGGCGCGGGCGCCACGACGGTGCCGTCCTCGTCGAGCGGCTGCAGCAGCCACACCGGCATGCGCAGACCCGCCATGGCCATCACCAGCACGAACACGACCCAGACGCCGGCCGAGAGGACCACGGGCCAGGAGCCGTCATCGTCCGGGATCTCGTCGCTGCCGCGATCGCGGCGATATTCGAAGCGGCCGAACTCCGAGCGGAGATAGCTCAGCCCGCGATAACCGATGCCGCCGAACGCCAGCGCGACGGCGGTGAAGAACAGGTTGGTGGTCAGCGCGCGGTCGTAGCCGGCGTACGGCCGCGCCAGGAACATCAGCGGCGGCAGCAGGAATGCGCCGATCACGTAGAGGAAGCAGATGCCGAGCGCGAGCCAGCGCGCCCACGGCTGGTTCAACATCAGCCCCACACCGACCAGCACCGCGGCGCCGTAGAAAATGCGGTTGGCCACGGGCGTCCCGGCGTCGCCGGACGACAGGAACAGGAGCAACGCACCCATGCCGGCGAGCAGCAGCGCGAAGCCCCACTTCGTGCGGCGCGCGTCGAGACCCGCATCGGCGACGATCATCGCGTGGACTCCAGCTCGTCGAGGGCGGAACGCGCCGTCGCGAGATCGCGTTGCGCGTCGACGCGCTGTCGGGACACGTCTTCGACGAGACGGCGCAGTGCCGCTTCGCCATCCGTGAGCGAGCTGAGCAGCTTGTCCTGCTGCGACTGCAGGCGCGCATCGTAGTCGCGCAGCTCGCGCGACCCGCCTTCGAGCGCCGGGTCGTAACGGAATTCGGACATGCGATCGGTGGCCCAGCGCGAGATGTCCGTGAGCGTCGCGCGCGCGATGCTGCCCGGCAGGTTCACGGCGAGGCGCAGATAGTCTTCCGCGGTCTCGACGCCCCACGAGGCGAGCGTCGCGAGGTCCTGCGGCGTGACCGAGCGCAACTTCGCCTGGTCGATGCGGAAGCGGTCGAGGAATTCGTCGCGCTGCCGCTGCTCGAGCTCCTTGTGCAGCTCCTTCAGCCGGCGTGCTCGCTGCTTCGGCAGCTCGAGCAGGCGGCTCTTGATGAGGGAGAGCTCGCCGAGCTGCCGCACGAAGCCCTGGTCCGAGCAGGTGGCGTTCCAGCGCTTGACGGCGGCGTTCCACTGCGCGCGCGCCGCGAGCAGCGCGCGCTTCCGTGGCGGATCGAGTCGCGGCTTCTTGTCGCGTCGGACCTGCTTGAGCAGCATCGCGCCGAGCGCGAGCAGGCTGCCGATCGAGATGACCACGCCGGTCGGCGACCCGGCCATCGGCCCGGCGAGCATCAACGCGACCAGGCCCAGCGCGACGATGCCGCGACCCGGGCCACCCAGCGGATCATCGCTGGAAGTCTTCGCGCGTTGCGGCGGCAGCATCTGCATCGGTTCGACATCGTCCGGCTTGGGGATGGCGAGGATCGCGTCCCAGGCGCGCGCGAGCTGCGCCGCGCCGGCGGCCGCGACGTTCGCGAGCTCGCGACTGAACAGGCGGACACCCGTGCTGCGTTCCATCTCGCACCAGCAGCAGCCCGGGCCGGCGCCGGGATCGGGACGACGATAGACGTGCGCCGGCGATTCCTCGCAGACGACCAGTTCGGATTCCAGCGTCTGCAGCGCCTCGACCCACGCGGCCGCCGTCGGGCGCGGCGCGTCTCCCGGTCTCGCGAACGCGAGTTCGAACAACCGCGCGATCGCCGCCCCGAATGCTTCGAGCGGCAGCGTGCCGGGCGGGCGCGTCATGCCGGCCGCGGCGGCACCGGCGCCGTATGCGAAGCGGTGCTCGGCGATGGCGCGCTCGATCGGCATCTCGCCGTCCACGTGGCGACCCGCGAATGGATGGCGGCCGCCGAACAACAGGTGGAAGACCAGCACGGCGAGGCCGAAGGCATCGTGATTCGTGTCGCGCCGCAGGCCGCGGAACGGCCTGCCGGCCAGCTCCGGCGGCGTGAACAGCGGCACGCCGACGTCGCAGGTGAACTGCCGCGCGCCGTCGCGGATCTGGAAGGAATCGCAGTCGATCAGCACCACCGTGCCGTCGCGACCCACCAGCGCGTTGCCGTGATTGACGTCGCCGATCACGTGGCCCAGCGCGTGCACCTGCGCGAACGCGCGCGCGACGTTCGCGGCGACGCGCACCACGAAACGGAAATCGACGTTCGGGAACGCGCGCCGCCGGCTCTTCGGGCTGTACAGCTGGTGCAGGTCCTCGCGGGCCGAGATCTTCTGCATCAGGAAGCCGCGCGCCGTCGTGCCATCGTCGACCAGCACGTCGACCGGCCACGCGGCGACCCGCAGCAGCGCCGGCGATGCGCGCCGCGCCATGCTGCGCAACTTCTCGACCTTGTTAGGTGCGGGCGCCTTCAGGTAGATCTTGGCGACGACGTCGGGCGCGCCGTTGACGAGATGGACGGCGCCCTCGCCGCCGCGGCCCAGCTCCCGCCCCAACACGACGGTCGACTGGTTTGACGTCCGCTTCAGTGGCACGAACGCGATCGTAGCCGAAAGTTAGGCGGACGCGCCGCGCGTCACTCGCCTGCCGGCATGTCGACGCGCTTCGTACCGGCCGGACAATAACCCTGCGTGAACGTGACGGCGCCGGCGGCGTCGCGGCACTTGAGGATCTTCGTCGCGCTCCCGCGCTCGTCCTCGCGATCGCCATTGTTCGTGTAGAGCGCGGGTGCCGGGGATTCGTCCGCGGCCGTCGCGGCCGTCTGCGCCGGCGGCGGCTCCGTCGCGTCCGGCAGTGCGGGCCCGGACACGTCCTGCTGGCTGCGCTGCCGATCGGCTTCGAGCGCTCTCTCGAGGGCGCGCTCGTGATCGAGTCGTTCGGCCTCGCGCACCGCATAGGAGCGCTCCGGCTCCGCAACCGGGTGCGGCTGGTCGCGCGCCATCGTCGGCCCGGACAACCGCGGCAACGATCCGCCCGTCGACATCCAGAACTGCGCGAAGAACAGCACCACCCACGCACCCGCCGACGCGGCGACCGTCGGGGCGGAGCCGTGCGGCACGCCGAACTCGTCGCAGCCTTCCGGCGAACAGAGATGGAAGAACAGTTTGGCGCTGATGATCACGTTCGCGATCATCATCAACACGCCCAGCAGGACGACGATCACGAAGATCGCCATCGGCGAGCCGGAGAACAGCACCGAGAAGAACACGCCGACCTGGCCCGACAGCGCGGCGGCGCCGATCCCGAGCACGAGTGCGAGGCCACCCAGCGCCCACGTCAGCAGGCTGCAACCGAGCGCGAGCCAGCGACCCCACTGTTCGCGGTTCAGCAGACCAAAGCCCATCGCACCGAACAACGCGGCAGTGCCGAGCGTGGCGACCTTGCCACCGCCACCGCCGAACGGGCCCCAGAAGAGGGAGCCGAGCGTCAGCAGCGCCTGGATGAGGTACAGCCAGGCCGCGAGAGTGACGATCATGGTTTTTCCTCCCGGGGTCGGCGCGATGCCGGGATACTGCGACTCGACTCCGCGGCGCTGCGTGATCCGGCTCACACTCGGACCAGCCACCAGCGCCGCCGCGCGCCGCGCGGCTCGTCAATCACAGGGCAGCTGGTCGGGCTTCGGGCCGGTGTCGCGGATCTCGGACGTCGTCCCCAGCGCGCGGATGCGCACGTTTTCGCGCACGTCGAAGGGCGGATCGGGCGGCGTCGGCCCCGGCGGTGCCGGTGGCGGTGGCGCCGGCGCTGCCGGTGGCGCGGGCGGCGGGGGTGCAGCCGGATCGGGCGGCGGCGGCGGAAACGGCGCCGGCGGCGGACGCGGCGTGTTCTTCACGTCGATGAACGTGCCGGTCACGTGCATGAGCTCCATGCCGCCGGCCGCCGTCGCCAGGTCGCTGCTCTCGATCACGAGATTGTGGATGCACGACTCCGGCAGCCCGCGCACGTAACTCGGCGACGACGTGTTGATGCCGACGAGGTTGCGGATATAGATGTCGTGCACGCGCGGCGTCCGGTCGGTCACGGGCTGCGCCGGACCGGCTGGCGGCGGACCGATCTCCGCGTAGTAGAAGTCGATGATGAGCGGCCAGTTGCCACTGTGCACGACGAAGTCGCGCACGCGGATGTCGTGGATGTGGCCGCCGCGATCGCGGCCCGTCTTGATCCGGAATCCGCCGCGCGAGTTGTAGAGATCCACGTTCTCGATCGTGACGTCGTGCACGCCGTTGAGGGCGTCGCTGCCGATCGAGATGCCCTGCCCGTCGCGCCCGGTGATGTTCGAGATGCGGATGTGCGAGCTCGGCAGTTGCGGCAGGCCGGCCTGCAATGCGGCGTCGGGGTCGCCGGGGTGGGAGGGCCAACCCGACTTGATCGCGATGAAATCGTCGCCGTCGCGAATGTCGAGGTTGGTGACGAGCGCGTTGGTCACGCCGACCAGGTCGAGGCCGTCGGTGTTGCGACCCATGCCGTTGATCATCAGATCGCTGATGTGGACATTGCGGCTGTAGCGGATGACCTGCAGCCAGTAGGGATGGTTGCGCAGCGTGAGACCGCTGATGGTCACGCCATCGCATTCGTAGAACTCGAGCACGTACGGACGCAAGGAGATGATCTGCGCGTTTTCCGTCCGCGCGACCTGGTGCCAGGTCCGGCCGCCATCGCCCGGATCGGGACGATCGGCCGCGCCGTCTATGGTGCCCGCGCCAGTGATCGACACATCGGTCGCGCCCTTCGCCGAGATCAACGCCTCGTTGGGTCGGTACACCCAGTTGACCCAGGCCGGGACGAAACGGCTGTGATCGTTGGTCGCCTGCAACGTCACGCCGGCGCCGATGTCGAGATTGATGCGGCTCTTCAGCGTGATCGGCCCGGTCAGGTACACCGCGCGATTCCCGACCACGCGCAGCTCGACGCGTCCGCCGCCCTGCGACACGCAGCTGTCGATGGCGCGCTGGATGGCGACCGTGTCGTCGACGACGCCGTCGCCGACCGCCCCGAAATCGACCGGGTTGCAGACCACCCGCGTTGCCGCATCGCCGGCATCGGCTCCCGGCGTCGGGTAGGCGTCGTCGCGGCAGCCTGCCAGCAGGAACGGAGCGACCAGCGCGAGCGCCAGCGCGGCTGACGACGTGGACGTGTGGCTTGCATTCACCGGGAGGGCCGTCTGGTGCGGTCTTCGATGGCGGGAGTTATACGGCAATGCACGCTGCATCGGTGGATAATTCAACGCCTTTTACGCGCGCCGTGCCGCTCGCGGATGGGAAAACTGTGCGAAAAGTCCGTTGCTTTGTCGCGCCCCGCTAACTAAAGATTGCCGTCGGGGAAAGTCGAGCCGGGAGGATGGAGCCCTCATGTCGTACATCGGTGGTCCTTTCAAGTACGACGTCTGCGCGAGCTACAGCCACGGCGATCCCAAGGGTGCCGGCACGTCGCAGTTCAAGCGCTATTCGCAGGGGTTCCTGCGCGAGCTGACGACCGAGCTCTGCGCGCACCCGACCTTCGGCGACAAGCTCAAGGTGTTCTTCGACGACCACGGCGAACCGGGCGAGACGCTCGATCCGAACGCCGGCCTCACCGGCCAGCTGCGCGAGGCGATGGGACAGGCGGCCGTGTTCACCGTGCTCATGTCCGATCACTACCTGCGCTCGAAATGGTGCGCCGACGAACGCGAGTTCTGGCTGCAGGGCGCCGCCGCGCTCGGCATGCCGCTGACCGACCGACTCGCGCTGGCGCGCATCTGGAACACCACCGAGCCCTGGCCGGCCGCGCTGATGGACGAACGCGGCAATCCCTTCGTCGGCACTTCTTTCTTCGACCAGGCGCAGGTCGCCACCGCGCCCTGGCCGTTCGCCTGGCCGGAACCCGCGCCCGACAGCCGCGATCCGTTCCGCGGCCGGCTGCTCGGCATGGTGAGCCTCATCTGGCAGCAGATCGAACGACTCAAGGCGCGCGTCGAATCGCAGCGCAAGGCGCAGGAGGACGTCGACCGGCTCGGCGGCGACTCCAACCAGGTCATCTATCTACACGCGCGCGCCGCCGACGCCGATGCCTGGGCGCAGGCCGGCCAGGCGCTCAGCGACCAGGGCTACGCGGTGTTGCCCGGTGAACCCGATGAAGTCGAGGGCGATCCCGAGAAGGCGTTGCGCGCGCGCAGCGAACGCGTGAAGACCATGAGCGGTTGCGACGCGCTGCTGCTCGTCGGTTCTCCGGAGGCGTCCGCCGTCGAGGCGGATCTCGTCGTCGTCGGCCGGCAGGATCGGGATTCGGCGCGCGCCCTGGCGCGGCGCATCCTGCCCTGCGCGTTGCTCGATACCGTCGGCGGCGTCGCGAACGCGCGGCGCACCGACGTCGCGCGCCGCCTGCGCATCGACTGGCTCGACTGCACGCAGCCGCCGTGGGCACCGAAGGTGCACGAGTGGCTGAGCCAGAAGAGCTCGGACGCGCGGAGAACCCTGTGAACGCCGCCGCGGCCAGCGTCTTCAGTTTCGAGCTGCCGGCAGAGCCGTATCCCGGACTGCGGCCGTTCTCGAAAGAGGAGTGGCCCGTGTTCTTCGGCCGCGAGCCGATGCTCGACGAGGTGATCGTCCGCATCGTCGGGCAGTGCCTGTTCGTCGTGCACGGCGATTCCGGCTGCGGCAAGAGCTCGCTGATCCGCGCCGGCGTGCTGCCGCGGCTCGAGCAGCAGTTCGCGCGTGGTGGCACTGGCTGGGTCACGTGTGCGACCGCGCCCGGCGACGCGCCGCTGGAGAACCTCGCCCGCGCGATCGCCGCGATCACCGGCGACGGCTCCGAGGAGCGTTGCCACGAGCTGCGCCGGCTGATCAACAGCGGCGCGCATGGCGCCGCCGCGTTGTCGCAGTACATCGCCGACCGCCGTCCCGAGCACGTCTGCATCCTCATCGACCAGTTCGAGGAGCTGTTCGCGCATGCGCGGCATCACGGCCGCCAGCAGGCGAGCATCCTCATCGGCCTCCTGAACGGACTGCACAAGCTCGGCAGTCAGCGGCTGCGCGTCGTGTTGACGATGCGCTCCGAGTTCCTCGGCGCCTGCGCGCAGTACGAAGGGTTCGCGCAGTCCGTCAACGCGACGCAGTACCTGCTGCCGCGCATGCAGCGTGCGGACCTGCTGCGCGCCATCCAGGAGCCCGCGACGTTGTACGACGGCGAGATCGCGACCGATCTCGCGGAGCGGCTCATCGACGAGGCCGGCGGCACGCAGGACCAGCTGCCGCTGATCCAGCACGCGCTGATGCGCCTGTATTCCAGCCGCGTCGCGCAGCCCGACGGCTCGTGGCGTCTCTGCACGTCCGACTACCCCGCCGGCGGCCTGCGTGGATTGCTCTCCGAGCATGCCGACGAGATCGTGCAGGGACTCGAACGCGTCCCCGACGCCAGGCGCATCGTCGAGGAGATGTTCCGCGCGCTCACCGAGATGAACGCCGATCACCAGGCGGTGCGCCGGCCACAACACCTGCGCAAGCTGATCGAGATCGCCCGTGCGGAAGAGGCGCCGGTCCGCAGGATCCTCGATGCGTTCCGCGTCGAAGGGGCATCGCTGCTGCGCCCGTACGGCAATGGTCCCGTGTCGCTGGACGAGCCCGTCGACATCAGCCACGAAGCGCTGATCCGTTGCTGGTCCGCGATCGCCGACGAGAAGGATGGCTGGCTCACGCGCGAGTTCGAGGACGGCATCACGTGGAGCGCATTGCTCGTGCAATGCGAGAGCTTCGAGAAGGATCCCGGCAACGTGCTGTCGCCGGCGACCACCGAGGAGCGACGCTACTGGCTGCGCGGCCGCAATGCCGAGTGGGCCGAGCGGTATGGCGGCGGGTGGGAGCGGGTGCAGAAGCTGATGAACGCCAGCATCGCCGCGCGCGATGCGCAGGCGGAGCAGGAGACGAAGGCGCGGCGGGCGAAGATCTTCCGCTGGGGTTTCGCGGTGACGTCGACGCTGATGCTGATCGCGTTGTTCGCCACGTTCTCGGCGATCGGGGATCGCAAGGCGGCCGTGCGCGCCGAACGCGCCGCGATGAGCGCGAAAGACCAGGAGGCCGAGCAGCGCCAGGCCGCCGAAGCCAGCCTGGCGCTCGCGCTCAAGGTGCGCGACAAATCGATCGAGGACAAGAAAGCTGCGGACGCGTTGGTCGAGAAGCTCAAGGAACAGCTGGCGGCCGTGCGCAAGGCCGCCGAGAAATCGCCAGGCGACAGCGCGGTGCTGCAGAGCATCGATCGCGCGGACACGGCCATCCAGCAGCAGGTCGACCAGTTCAACGCCGCGACGCAGACGAACGCACGCATCTACGTGCACATCGGCAACGAAGGCCAGCGCGCGGCGGCGAAACAGTTCGCCGCGCTGCTTGAGACCCCGACGCGCGCGCTGTTGCAGATCACCGTGCCCGGCGTCGAGCTCGTGAGCTTCCAGACTCGCGGCGCGTTCCTGCGTTGCTTCGATTCCGCCGAGTGCAAGGTCTACGGCACCGTGCTGGTCGACCGCGTGAACCGCGCGCTCGAGTCCCCGCAGGTGACGCTGCAGGATTTCAGCCGCACGTTCACGGACAAGAACACGATCCGGCCGATGCACTTCGAGTTGTATTTCGGACCGGGGGACATCGTGCCGCGGGGGAGCAGGATGGGGCCGCCGAGCAAGGCGTCGATTTCGATCTCGGCGCCGCCGACATCGCTCGGGTCCGCGCATTAGATAGTCGTGCCCAGCGACGACCGGAGGGAGCACGAAAGCGAGCCGTGGTGGCTGCGTTACCCCCGAGGGCTCGGCCGGATACGGCAGTGGCCGCGGAAAATTCCGGCGGCCACCCGACAAGGCGACTACTTGGGGCGCTTCGCTGGCCGCTTGCCGCTCTTCCTTCCGGGCCTGGCAGCACGCGGCGATTCCGGATCCGGGCCGGCGCCAGCATCCGCCTCCTTCTCCGGCATCAGCTCCAGGAGCTTTTTCACGGCGTCGGCCTCGCGTTTCGACAGGCCGTCCACCTTCACGAAATCCCGCAACGTGATGCGCGTCTGCAGCGCCACCGAATCCCATTGCCGGCGCGATCTCGCGCGCTTCTGGACATCGAGCAACTCCTTGACCGCATCCTCCACGAAGTCCGCCAAGGTCCCGGCCGCCAACGCTTCGTAGATGCGCAGCTCCGTCGAGCCGACCACTGACCAGAAGTCCGGCGCACTCTTGTTCTTCGCGCCCAGAGACAGACGAATCGCATCGATCCGCTTCTCGTCGAATCCGCCGGCCGACTTTCCAAGCCGCCCGCGCAAGCGCAGATCGAGGCTGAGACAGTTGAGCCCGGGGTAGAAGACATTGCCGCCCGTCTTGCGCGCGAGGTCCTCCGCTTCCTTGTAGTAGCCCATCGCAGTTGCCAGGTCGTCGTTGCCGGACTTCGTTTCGCCGAGGATCTCGGCGCGCCGCTTGTAGGCGGAGCCGAGCAACGCGCCGCGTTCCGCGGTCAGTCCGATCGCCGCGAGCTTCTCCAATTGCTCGATGCCCGCCTCCACGGCCGCGAGAGCGCGCTCGCGATCCTTCGGATCTGCGCGCCAGATCTTCTCGCCGAGTCGCGCCTGCAGATTGCCGAGTTGCTCCAGTGCGCGCAGCCCCGAGCCGCCGTCTTCGGCATCGCGCGCGACGGTATACCAGCGGATGGCATCGGCGAACGCGCCGATCTCGCCGTAGGCCTCGCCGAACGCCGCAGCGACCGCGCCGCGCGCCAGCCAGGCGGGGTCGCAGTTTTCCTGAAGGTTCGTCAACGTCGTGCGCACCGCATCGTCGCTCATGCCCGAGTACTGGTGATCGACGATCACCTTGCGCAGCCGCAACATCAGTCCGAACTCCGACGTCGCGCTCGTCGCCGCGCTGCTCGTCGGCACGTCGTCCTGCGCGGGGCCGAAGGTCCAGTTCTCCTCGCCGTAACACTGGTAGGCCGCCCAGGTGTTGCTTTGCGGGCGCTGCGTGTACGTCACCTCTCGAGCGATGGCGACCGCATCGGCGAAGCGCCGGCCTCCCTTGATGTGCTTGTAGAAAGTGCGCGCGAAGATCATCGCGGCGTCATCGTCGACGGCCCAGCCTGCGGCGACCACGCAGCGCACGCCGATCTTGATGAGCTCCTCGGCGACGTTGGCGGCGAACGCCGGCAATCCGTTCGGCAGCCTGGGGCGACGCTTCGTCGGGTCGGTGGGAAATCTTCCGAGGTGGCAGCAATTGATGAATGCCAGGTCCGGCACGATACGCATGGCCTTGATCTCGCGCGCGCCGAACGTGATGTTGTTGGACAGCACGATGCCGCCAACGCCGTCGATGATGTCGCCGTGACCGGCAACGTGCAGGATCGAATACGAGCGGTCGAAAACTGCCTTCGTGATCGCCATCGCGTCGCCGTTCAGTAGCGGCACGGCACCGAGCTCACGCGCGACTTCGGACGCCTCCGCGGCGGCGCCCGGCAGCGGCGGATATTTGTCGGGGGAACACTGCGGCTCGCCGATCACGAGCACGCCGCCAGCGGCCGGGCGCGGACTCTCGCGGAAATCGCTGGTGCGCAACTTGCGCAGCAACCGGGTCTGGATGCCCCACGGGCGCACGTCGGCCGCCCGCTCGTCACGTTGCAGATCGAGCATCTCCCAGGGATACGCCGCGGTCTTGGAATCGAGCTTCAGCTGCAGCGACGTCGCGCTGGCCATGAACGGCTCGATTTCGAGCGGCACGAGCAGCTTGAACAGCGTGCGGCCGATGCGCGGATCGTTGTTGGACACGTCCGCGCCCGTCTCGACCAGGTTGTCGACCAGCTTCGACTGCGCGACCGAGCCGCGCACTTCTTCGCGCGCCCGGCTCGTCGACAACTCGAACTCGAGCACCGTCGACTGACGGACCGTCGCCTGCATCTCCCCGGAGCCCGATGGGTCCGGCGTGTGCTCGACCGAATCGACGACACGCTTCTCGTACACGGACACCATGTCGTAGTCCGCGCCGCGATAACCGAAGTCCGGCGGGCGCAGCAGTCCGCCCTGGCCTTCCTCGATGTACGGCTCGACGACCACGTCCTTTCCAGTGGTCGCGCTCAGCGCACGCAGCGCGTTCAGTGCATCCGCCGCGCGATCGAGATACAGCTCGATCAACCGCAGCCGCGACACGATGGGCCAGCCAACTTCCGCGAGCATGAGGTTCGCCTGCCGCACGCCGACGGCGATGGCCTGCGCGGAGGCACCGGCGCTCTGGTTGATGCCGCCGCTGCCGATCAGCGTCGAAGCGATCTCGAATGTCGCGGGTGCGCCATCGGCGCGTTCGACGACGCGCTGCGCGTAGGCGATCACGCCCTGTCGAACGGTCTCGATCAGCTTCGACGACTGCAGCTCGCCCTCGTCGCCGAGACCGACCACGAGCACGGCCTCCGGCCGCGGCATCGCGTACGGATTGCCAGGATCGGTATTGAGGTTCGTGAAGATCTGGCTGCTGCCGATGTTCGTGGGGTAGAGGCGCGCCTTGAGCGACTGCGACATCGACCCGCCGATCAGGTAATCGATGGCCGATTCCGCGCCGGTCAGCAGCACAGAGGTGTAGTGACCCACCATCAGCGGCTCGCGCACGAACTTCAGGTTGCCGTTCGTGACGGCGACGCTGAAGCGGATGCCGGCGGTGGTCTCGAGCTCCGGCGTCTCCGGCTGATCCACGAGTGCATCACCGAGGCTCGGCGGCGGCGCGCTCGCGCGCAAGGCGCGTGACGGGCGACTCGGCGTCAGCGCCGGGGCGGCAGGATCGGCGGCCGCGCCGGTCGCGGCACTCCGCGTGCTCGCCGTGACATCGACCACCGGCAGGCGATCGGTCTTGCCCGTGGCGAGGATCTCCACATAGGCAGCGAACGCGTCGCGCTCGTTGGCGAGATCGCCGTGCACCGCGTCGACCTGCCAGGTGCGCACACCCGGCACCCGCGCATTCTCGAGCGTGACGCGCCCGTCACCGGCGGAGGTATCCAGATACACGACATCGTCGCCGACGATGTCGATGCCGGCGGGTGTGGACTTCGCCTTGCCGACGACCAGCGCCATGTTCGCGGTGTCGTTGCCGAAGGCGGCGAGCTGAGCGTCCAATCGCTTGCGCAGCTGGATCGCGAGGTCGAGATCGCGTTGCAGCGGAATTCCCCATTCGAGGACGGCGACCTGCTCCTGTTCCTTGTGCCAGAACGCACCGATGTCGATGCGCCGCTTGACCTCCTTCAGGTCGGCCGTCGCGAGCTCCGTCCAGACTTTCTCGTCTCCGAGATCACGCTTGCCGCCGATCAGTTGCGCCTGGAGCTGCAGCAGCCCCGGCATGCCCGCGACGAGCTGTCGCGCCTTCACGCCCTCGAACAGGCTGCCGAACATCGTGAAGAGATTGCCGAAGGTGTCGTCGCCGCTCATCACCTGCATCGGCGCGAAGGAGCCGCCATTCGGCGTCCCCAGCATCAGGAAACGCGCGCCGGGCTGACTCATGAAGCGTTGCCAGGTGGCGTTGGCTTCGAGTTGCATCGTGCGCACCACGAGGCCACCCATCGAGTGGGCGACTATCTGCACCGGCAGGTTCGTGCCCTTGCGCGCGGCGATCGCCGCGTCGATCTCGATGGCCAGATCGCTGGCGGCCTTTTCCAGCGGTCCGCGCCAGTCATAGCTGAACGGGATGACTTCGTGCGTCGCGCCGAGATGATTGATGAGCTTATCGTACGACGAGCCCACCGGCCCGTCCGGTTTGACCGCGGTTTTCGCATTCCATTTGAGGCGATCGAGGTTGTTGATGAAGCGAAGGCTGAGCCAGATGCGCTTGCCGTCGACCTGCAGGTGCGATCCGAGGATGCCTGGCAACACGAACACCGCCGGCCGGTCGGGCGCATGCGTGCGGCGTGCCGTCGCGGGCATCGCGGCGCGAACGCCGCTGGAGTCCTCACCAGCCCACGACAGCGGACCGATCGGGAGGAACTGGTCGACCGCGTCCTCGACCAGCGCGCGCGTGATCAGGTTTGCCGTGCGGTCGTTCGTGAAATAGTTGAAGTGATTGACCTTGGCGCCGCGATCGAGGATGAACTTCGCCCGATCGGTGCCACGGGGCGAGCCGCCGTACATCGAACGCGTCTGCACGACGAGATCGTGGTCGGTCCAGTAGAACGCATCGGTCAACAGCGTCTTGAGCCAGGACAACACCGAGTCGCCCTGCACGTCACCGGCGATCACGCGCAGGTCGCTGTCGATCGGCTGCCCGGGTGTATTCGCCCATTTCGTGAACGAGCTCCCCGGCATCTGCACTTCCAGGCCAGGCAACTCCTCGGGCTTCGCGCGGCGGCGCGCCACTTCGCCGATGAACTCGACGAGCTGCGGCAGCACGGGAATGCCGGCGGTCGCCAGGCCCCATTTGAACACCGACAGGAAAGCATCGAGCCGCCGCGAGGCCAGCAACGTGCCGCGCACGGGGCAAGCGACGCGCACGACGCGCGTCACGCGGAGGTTCTTGCGCCTGACTTCGGCCGCCAGCGCCTCGAGATCCTGCTTGTATTCTGCGAAACCGGCCTTGGCGAACAGCGCGAGATCTTCGGTCGCCGTACCGAGCCCGGCGCAGACGCGCGTCAGCGCTTCCGCCACCAGGCCGCCGCGCGAATGTGTGAGCAGGTGCAGCGTCGTGTCGGGGGCAGCGGCTTTCGCCAACAGCAGCGCGTTGGCGAATGGGTTGTCACCCAGCGTGTGATGTTCGAGGCCGTAGACGCGGTTGCCGTATACCGAGAACAGCCGCGCGACGAGGTCCGGATGCGACTGCCACAGTTTCGAAAACGTGCCGGCGGTGTTCGAGAAGGTCCCGTGGATCAGCACCAGCGCCGGCTGAGTGCCGTTCGGACCGTCCGCGCCTTTCGCGATGGTTGTCGTCGTCGCGCCGCTGCCCTTGAGCGGCTGCAGTGATTCCTTTTGCAGCGCGTACACGCCAGGGTCGACCTGGCCGTCGACCTTTTTGACGATGGCGGCACCGGCGAGCTTCGCCGCCTTGTCGATGACGACACCCTTGATGATGTCGATTCCGTCGACGACGACGTCGCCGCCCAGATCCTTGACGCCACCGCGCACACCCGGCGCAGCCGGTGAGGATTGCAAACCACGCCAGCCGAGCTGCGCCGGGACGACGCATTCATTGGCATCTGGCGACGCCGCACCCCGAGACGTCTCCGGCTCGCCTCCGACCTGGGCACGCAACAGTTCCGCGGCGTGCTCCGGATGCAGATACAACGTCGGCCCGTTCGCGATGTGCAGACGCACGACGTCCGCCTCGGGATCGGCTTTCAGCCGGATGACGTCGGACTTCCCGCGCCTGGCCCCGACTCGCACCGCTGATCGCAGAGACGCGCCGGTCGGCACCGGCTCCACGCCCTCCACGCCGCGTTCCTTCCCCGAAACGACGAAAGTGATTTCACCCGACGATGCGGCCATATCCGTGCCTTTTATTCGTTATCGTTGTGCGAGGTCGGCGGTTGTAGCGCGCTCGCCGGGCCTTGTCGAGGCCCGTCCGATGACGTTATCTTGAAACCGTGCAAAAAGTAGTTTGACGTCGCAGCGTTCGTCGCCGGGAGATCACAATGCAGCTGTCGAGATTCTTCACGCTCGAAGAGATGACCCACTCGGACACCGCGGTGCGGCGCGGCATCGCGAACCAGCCCGACGCGGACGCGACTAACAACCTGAAGACGCTGTGTACCGCGGTGCTCGATCCGTTGCGCGATGCGGTGGGCACGGCCATCAACGTCAGCTCGGGTTACCGCGGGCCGGAGCTGAACGCTGCCATCGGCGGCGCCACGAAGAGCCAGCACATGGAGGGCAAGGCCGCGGACCTGCAGTCGCGCGTCATCAGCATCCTCGAGCTCTTCAAGACCGTGATTCGCAACGGGTTGCCGTACGACCAGGTGATCTACGAGGCCAAGGACAGCAAGACGAAGTGGGTGCACGTGTCGCACGATCCGGCGCGGGCGCGGGGCCAGATCCTGGTCGCGGACTTCGATGGCAACGGCAAGGTCGCGCGTTACCGCGCCATCACGGTGCAGGAAGCGCTCGCGCTGACGGATCCGACCGAACCTGTTACGCGCTCGCGCAGCGGACCGGTCGAGCTGCACTACGAGGAACTGCCGGACGAGCCGGGGCTCGACGCAGAAGCCGGCGAGACGGCGCCGGATCCGGAAATCGTCGCGACGGAGGCGACGCCGGGCCCGCGTCCGCCCCCGAAGACGAAACCGACGAAACCGGCACCCGTCGCGAAGCCGGCGGCCGCTGCGAAGCCGAAGCCCGCCGCGAAGAAGAAAAAGGCGCCGGCCAGGAAGAAGGCCACGTCGAGGAAGAAAACTCCCGCGAAGAAAAAATCCGCGCCGAAGAGAAAAGCCGCCGCCAAAAAGACCGCAGCGCAGAAAAAGTCCGCCGCCCGCCTGGCGAAGGCGCGGGCCGCATCGCTGAAGCGCCAGCGCGGCCGCAAACGACGAGGCAAGTGACCGCCGGCTGACTCCGGCGCGCATCATCCCGGTTTCCCGACGCGGCGCCGGCACCGCTATCCTCCCGACTTCCACGAGATCGGGAGGGACGGTCGCATGAAGGTATTCGTGAGTTGGTCGGGGGTGGCGAGCCACGAGGTCGCGAAGGCCATCAAGGACTGGCTGCCGAACGTCATCCAGTCCGTCGACGTGTTCCTCTCGTCGGAAGACATCGCCAAGGGTGAGCAGTGGTTCACCTCGCTCGGCGAGGTCCTCGAGGAATCCCACTTCGGCATCCTCTGCCTGACCCGGGCCAATCTCGCGGCGCCGTGGATTCTCTACGAAGCCGGCGCGTTGTCGAAGAGCTTCGAGCAGGCGCGCATCGTGCCGTTGCTCATCGATCTGAAAGTCGAGGACGTGAAGCCGCCACTCGCGAGCTTCAATGCGTCGCTGCTCGAGCAGTCGGAGCTGCAGAAGATGGTCGCCGCCATCAACGACGCGAACGACGAGAAGCTGTCGGAGAAACAACTCACCGCGGCATTCAAGGCGCAGTGGCCGGACTTCGACACCGCCCTGAAAGCGGCGGCGGCCAAGGCCGCGGCCGCCTCACCGTATCTCTACGACGTGTTCCTGTCCGCGCCGATGGCCGCCTACAAAACCGACGACGAATACATCCCCGCGCGCGCCGAGATCGAGAAGCTGTACATCGCGTTGACGCAGACCTGCGGCCTGCGCGTCTACTGGGCGGCCGAGAAGATCAAGAAGATCGACGACTTCGACAATTTCGACGACTCGGCGATGGACGACCTGCAGGCGCTGCAGGTCAGCCGCACGTTCGCACTCGTCTACCCGAAGCCGATGACGACGAGCGCACTGTTCGAGGCGGGTTATGCGCTGGCGCTGAAACTGCCCTGCCACTACTGGGTACGCGATCGCGACGACCTGCCGTATCTCATGAAGGAGCTCGCCGGCTTCAAGGGCGCCACGGTGAAGATCCACGAGCAGGGTGAATGGCAGGACTACGACGAGCTGGCGGAGAAGATGTGCAAGTCGGGAAAGAAGTGGTTCGGGGCTGGATCAGCCTAGGAACCGCGGGAACTCATCCTTCTTCCGGCACCGGGCGCCGCTCCGCGGCCCGGCAGCGCGCGACGATATCCCGAATTCGCAGCAGTCCGACGGTATCGGGCAGCGCACGCGAGACGCGATCGAGCAGTGATCGCGCGTGCGCGGCAAACGTGGCGGCATCGTCGGGGTCTTCGTACGTGCCGTCATAGAGGCCCGTATACACCCACGTGAGCACCCGGATCACATCGTCCCGTGACCATGGCGTGGGCAACGGCTTGCCCGCATAGATCAGCATGAGCGGTCGATCGCAATCGACCTCCGCCAGGTTCATGCGCGGCTGCAGGAACGTGAAGTCGAAGCAACGCAGGTCGATGCCCTCGAGGCTGGCCACGGCGCCGAAGAGACGCAGGCGCGACAGGCGCAGCGCGCGCTCATCCGCGTTCGCCGCGAATGCCGGATGATCGACCTCGGCAAGCATCCGGAATTCGCGGCCGGGTTCCCCGTGACGGGCATGCACCTCGCGCAGCGCCTTCACCAACTCTCCGCACACGTTCTCGACGTTGATCGCCCCGACGATCGGCTTCTCGGCGGCGATGCAGGAGACGAAACAGTAGTTGGATGCCACGTCGTCGTAGCAGAGCAGCAGGCCGACGATCCGCTCCGCGCATCTGGCCACCAGCACGTAGTTCTTCCAGGCCGGACCGAATTCCTCCCGCAGGTGACGCCGCGTGAGTTCGATCAGTTCGTCGTGCTCGTAGCGTTCGTCATCCGGAAGGCGGTCGTAGATGGGCAGCGCCCCTTGGAGATCCAGTCGCTGATCGTCCAGGTCGGTGATCTGAACGACTTCGAGCTGACCCTGGAACATCGTGCGGATCGGGCGCCGTGACAGCGGCGAGCCGACGGCGAGCGATCGGTCTTCCGAGAGCTGCACGGCGGCACCCAACGCCGGCTTCCTGACCTTCGGCTGCCCGGTGAGGTCGCGATACAAGGCCTCGAAGGCGGCGTCGGCGAGATCGAATGTCGTCAGCCGGTGATGCGTCGACTCGCGCAAACGCCCCGGGATATCCGCGACGTTGCCGCCGGCGAGGAGGATTGGGATGAATCGATCCAGGCTCCTGGTGAAGTAGATCTCGCTGCGGATCAGGGACGCCTCCGCATAGACGCCGCTCCCGGTCGTCGCCGGCTCGTCGGTCTCGGACCGCCGCAGATACTCCGCCGAACACACCACCAGGATGAAATCGTTGTTCTCCGGCCTGAGCTGGTTCTCGCACCAACGCGGCCAACCGTGCTTGGGCCGCACCTGATACTGATCGAGTTCGGCATCGATTCCGTGACGTCGCAACGAATCGGCCAGCTCGCGCACTCGTTGCGAGTGTTCGGGAGAATCGTGGCTGTAGCTGATGAAGACCCGGACCATCGACGCGAGCAACCCGCAGGATGTTAGTTAGACACCGATATACCGGGCGAACGATCGTTTGACAACGGTCCTGCCGGTCGCGCGCGCCTGGCAGTTGGACCGAAGTCACCAGCCCGGGTGACGATCGTCAGTGATCGCTCGCGCAGCGGAACCCCGTGTCTTCGACGCGCGTATCGGGACTCGCATACTGGCGTGACGACGTGTTGATGCGCGGCGGCGGGTCGTAGGGCCCGCCACCGCGGATCACCTTCTTCTCGCCTTCGGCCGGTCCGCGCGGATTGAAGACGTCGTCGATCGGGAAGCTCTCCGTCCACCAGTCCGCGACCCACTCGGCGGCATTGCCGGCCATGTCCTCGATGCCATACGGACTCTTGCCGGTGGGATGCGAACCCACGGGCGACAGCGCGCCGCCATAGATGTCGTCGGCCGCGCTCTCGTAATTGGCCCGCGGCGTCGACGGCGATTCCGCACCCCAGGGATACGGACGCGCATCGGTGCCGCGCGCCGCTTTCTCCCACTCCGCCTCGGTCGGCAGCCGCCGGCCCGCCCAGCGGCAATACGCGTCGGCCTCGTTCCAGGTCACGCCGATGACCGGCATGTCCTCGACGTGCTCGCCGGTGCGTTCGTCCCAGAAGTCGGGCGTGACGGTCGAGCCGCTGGCAGCCAGGAAGGCGGCATAACGCGCGGTCGTCACTTCGTAGCGGTCCATATAGAAGGAGTCGACCACGCGGTTGCGCTGCGGCGACGACTCGTCGTCACCCATCGTGAAACTGCCCCCGGGGACGAGATCGCCGCGGGCGCCGTCCCTGCCGAGACGCGACGTCGACGGGGCGCGGTTCGCGAAGAACCAGGCGCCCGCGATCGCGGCCGCCACGCACAAGGCGGCCACGGGCAACGCGATGCGCAGCTTGCGCCGGCGGCGCGCGCCCGCGATCCGGTGCACCGCGTCGCAGACGGCGGCCGGCACGTTGCCGGGAGTTTCGAGGAACGTGACGGAAGCCAGGTATGCCGGCAGATCCTTCGTCGGCACCTTCTCGAGCAGCACCGGCAGCACGCGGCCATCGGCGCGCGGCCACTTCTCCTCGGCGATCTGGATCTCGTTCAGCGTGTAGCTGCCGGCATCGAGCGTCTTCGGGCTGACGAGGAACACCGCGAGTTCCGACTGCTCGATGGCCTGCCGGATCCGCGCGTGGAATTCGCCGCCGGCCGGCAGGTCTTCGCGGTCGTAGAAGACGTCATGCCCCCCGTTCTCGAGGGCGAGGCGGACGGCGTCCGCGGTGGCGCGATCCTCGGAGGCGTAACTCAGGAAGATGCGCATGATTCGTCGAAGGTCCCGTGAGGCATGGCGACGCATAGTACCTCCAGCCGGCCGGCTTATGTCCGGCGGTCGGCCGGGGCCGGGCGTGCGCGGCGTCGCGGAACGGCGCGCCGGGCGGTGATGCGGAAGGGTTGGTGCGTCCGGCGGGCTTGTTAGCCCCCGCCCCGCCGGGAGTAGACTGTGCGCCCGAGTTCGCAGCCTGGGAGGGCACATGGGCATCGTCTATCTAGCGGGACACGGTTCGTGGGACATCAAGAGCGGCGGCTTCGCGCGCGTACCGCGCAATCGCACCGTCACGTTCTACACCGAAGCGATGAAGAACATGTTCACGACCGACATGTTCGACATCATCGGCGGCACGTACCAGGGCGAGGTCAAGCAGTTCTACGAGCCCGGCCAGCAGGTCCCTAACTACACGCTGCATCCCGACCTGCTGAACGAGCCGCGCTGCAACCAGCTGCTGGCCGCGCGCAACGATCCGGGCATCTCGCTCGTGATGCTGCAGCAGGGCGTCACGCTGACGCTGCAGCAGATCATGGACACGGTCCCCACGGGCACCAACCTCATCTGGTGCGCGTGCCGCCACACCCAGCTGAAGGACGTCGGCGGCAAGAAGATCGGCGTCAACGGCGCGCAGGGCAGCTACGGCAACCGCGACAACCAGGGCAACCTCGGCGCCGGCGACATCTTCTTCAACCCGACGAACGCCAACAGCCCGGTCACGCGCGGCGGCGTCGACACGACGTCGCAGATCGAATACGCGATGAACAGCCGCCGCAAGGCGATGGGCTACGACGACTAGGCCGACATGACGAGTCGCCCCGGCGGATTCCCGCCGGGGCTATGATCCGGCGCGATGAGCCCGCGACAGACGCGCCGTGAATTCCTGCAGACATCGGCGGCCGCCGCGGCGGTGTTGTCGGCGAGCCCGGTCGGCGCTGCCAGCCCGGCCGGCGCTGCCAGCCCGGCCGGCGCTGCCAGCCCGGAAAGCGCCGCTACCACCGATCCGCCCCGCCACTGGTACGAGCGCACGCTGCGCTGGGGCCAGACCAACCTCACCGAGATCGACCCCGCGCGCATCGACATCACCTGGTGGCGCGCGCACTGGAAGCGCACGCGCATCCAGGGCGTGGTGATCAACGCCGGCGGCATCGCCGCGTACTACCCGACGAAGATCCCGTTCCATCACCGCGCGCGCGATCTCGGCGACCGCGACCTGTACGGAGAGCTCTCGGCCGCCGCACGCGCCGACGGCCTCGCCGTGTTCGCACGCATGGACTCGAACCGCGCGCACGAGGATCTGTGGCGCGCGCATCCCGACTGGTTCGCGGTGGATGCGCAGGGCAAGCCGTACGTGGTCACGGGTCTCCACGTCGCCTGCGTCAACGGGCCTTACTACCGCGAGCACCTGCCGGCGATACTGCGCGAGATCGTCGGCACGTATCGTCCCGACGGCGTCACCGACAACAACTGGAACGGCCCGCAACGCCACCAGCCCTGCTACTGCCGCAACTGCGCCGACGCATTCCGCGCGCGCAACGGCGCCGCGTTGCCACGCGCGGTGGACTGGGACGACGCCACGTACCGCGACTGGATCCTGTGGAACTACGCACGCCGCCTCGAGATCTGGGACGAGTTCAACCGCGTCACGCGTGCCGCCGGCGGTGCGGACTGCCTGTGGGTCGGGATGATGTCCGGCAGCCCCGACTACCAGGCGAAGGTGTTCCGCGACGATCGCGAGGTGTTCCGGCGCAGCGAGCTGATCATGCTCGACCACCAGCGCCGCTTCGACGCGGAGGGATTCGCGAACAACGCCGAGACCGGGCTGCGACTGCGCAGCGTCGGCGGCTGGAACAAGGTCATCCCCGAGAGCATGGCGATGTACCACCTCGGCGAGCACAACTTCCGTCTCGCCGCGAAACCGCCGGCCGAGGCGCGGCTCTGGGTCGTCGAAGGTTTCGCCGGCGGCGTGCAGCCCTGGTGGCATCACCTCGGCGCCGTGCAGGAAGACCGGCGCATGTTCGACACCGCCGAACCGCTGTGGCGCTGGCACGAGCAGAACGAGCGGTTCCTCGTCGACCGGATGCCCGTGGCGACCGTCGGCGTGTTGTGGTCGCAGCGGAACATGGACTTCTTCGGCCGCGACGACGCCGACGCGCTGGTCGACGATCCGGCGAACGGCTGGTCACAGGCGTTGGTGCGCGCGCGCATCCCGTCGGTGCCGGTGCACGTGGACGACGTCGAACGGGTCGCGCGCGAGCTCGGGATCGAACTACTGGTGCTGCCGAACCTGGCCGCGTTGTCGGACGCGCAGGTGGCGTCGATCCGGAAGTTCGTCGCGGCCGGCGGCAGCCTCGTCGCGACGGGCGCGAGCTCGCTGTGCGACGAGGCCGGCCGCCTGCGTGGGGATCTCGCACTCGCCGATCTGCTCGGCGCTGGCGTGCCCGCCGGGCATGCGTGGCGCGACCCGGCGCGCCGCGCGGCGCAGGCGCACGACTGGGCGCAGACGTATCTGCGTCTGCCGGGCGACAGGCGCGAACGCCACGAAACGCTGCGCGGCTTCGCTGGCACGGACCTGCTCGCGTTCGGCGGGACGCTCGAACCCTTGCGCGTGGACGACACGGCCCGCGTCGCGCTGACGTTCGTGCCGCCCGTGCCGCTGTCTCCGCCCGAAGACGTGTGGATGCGCCAGCCGTCGACGGACATCCCCGGCCTGCTGCTGTCCGAACGCGCCGGCGGCGCGCGCATCGCCTATCTACCGGCGGACGTCGACCGCCGTTTCGCGCGCGACCAGATCCCCGATCACGGCGACCTGATGGCCGCGCTCGTGCGCTGGTGTCTGAAGGACCGGTCGCCGCTCCAAGTCGACGGCCCCGGCCTGCTCGACTGCCGGCTGTACCGGAGCCGCGGCGGCTACCCCGTGCTCCACGTCGTGAATCTCAACAACGCCAACACGTGGCGCACGCCGGTGCAGGAACTGGTGCCGGTGGGTCCGGTGCGCGTGCGTGTGCGGCAACCCATGCGCAAGATGGCGGTGACGGCACGCCTGCTGGTGCACACGGGCAGGTTCACGCAGGCGTCCCGCGGCGAATGGCACGAGGTCGAGATCCCGTCCATCACCGATCACGAAGTCGTGGTGTTCGAGCCGAAGGGATTGAGCTTCTGAGCGCCCCGGTTCATCCGGCATTCAGCACGACCCGTCGAAACTCGCGGTCATGACACACCGGACCAGTCCCGCCTCGCTCCGCTCCCGCCTCGCGGGCATCGCCGCCACGATCGCCGTGCTGGTGATGTCGCAGGCCTCCGCCGCCGAGGCGGTGGTCGGCCGCGCGTCGGCGGACCGCGTCCGCGCCCGCGTCGTCGATCTCGTCAACGAGGCCCGCGCGCGCGGCCGCAAGTGCGGCTCCGAACGGTTTGCCCCCGCGCCGCCGCTCTCGGTCTCGTCGCGCCTGAACGACGCGGCCGACCGCCACGCGCGCGACATGCTGAAGCGGAAGTTCTTCGAACACCGCGGCAGCGACGGCAGCGAACCGCGCGACCGCGTCAAACGCACCGGCTACGAGTCGCGCCTGACCGGCGAGAACATCGCGCTGGGTCCGCAGTCCGCCGAGGAAGTGGTCGCGGGCTGGCTGGCGAGCCCCGGCCACTGCGAGAACATCATGGAGCCGCGCTTCCGCGATATCGGCGTCGGAGTCGCCGCCGGCAAGAAGCGCGGCCAGGTGTACTGGGTGCAGGATTTCGCGCTGCCGCGTCGCGATTAGTGAACGATCAAGGTTCGTAGGCGGTGTACGCCGCCAACAACGCATCCGCCTCGTGACCGAACGCGCCGACGCGGCCCGCGCGCGGCGCGGGATCGCTCGTCTCGAGCCGCAACAGGTCGTCGACGTACACGCGCACTCGACTGCCCACCGCTTCCAGCCGCAAGACGAACGACCGCCCGGGCGATGCATCGAGGTTCACGCCGCCGATCTGCGTGACCACGCCGTTCACCACCTTGCGTAGATAGAGCTTGTTGGTGTTGCGAACGGCCGCGTACCAATAGTTGGCGGGATCGGCGTGGCGGACGACGAGACCGAACGCGGGTTCCGCGCCGGTGCCGTAGCCGCGGATCGTGACCAGCACCTGCACGGCCTCGTCGACTCGCGTTTCGCCGGTGAGCACGCGGCCCTCCTCGCCGATGAGGGTCTGGAACGACCGCGAAAAGTCGTCGCTCCACACGCCGCCCTGCGAGTCGACGTCGTAGTTGACGAGGTTCGCCACGGGACCGGGCGACACCACCAGGTTGTCGAAGTCGGCCGTCGCCCGCGACAGGCGCACGCCGGCACGGCCGCGGAAGATCCGGCCGTCCCACGTGCTGATGACGCGGCGCCCGTCGACAGTGACCGCCTGGTGCGAGCCCGACGACTCGAGCCCGAGCCGGTACCGCTGCCCGGCCGCGACGTCGAGCGGCGACTCCGACAACACCCTGTCGACACCGCGCACGCGGCTCAGCAACACGACGCGGTCGGGATCGTTGCGCAGCGTCGCGAAGTAGAAGTTGTCTTCGTCGACATAGCGCGTGACCAGCCCCACCCACGCATCCGCGCCGTTGAAAACGCGCGGCGCGATGTCGGCGCTGACGCTCTGGTTGACGTTGATCGCCGAGTGCAGCGCGCCGCGCGTGCCGGTCGCATCGAGCTGGCGATACACGAACGTGCGGTCGCTCTTCACGATCGCGAAGCGGTTGCCCGGCAGCGGCGTCCACTCCGGCGCCGCGCCGGATTCGAAATCCTGCTGCACGAGCGGCTTCACCGCGAAACTCGCGGGCAGCTCGAACTCGATCTGGCGATCACCCTGCTGGCCGATGACGCGGTTTCGCCAGGCGGCCAGCCGCAGAACGCCGGTCGAATCATCCGTCGCGAGATTGGCGACGTGCGGGAATCCGGGCGCGTTTCGATACACGTAACCGACGTACGCACCGCGGTTCACGTTGTTGGCGACCTGGATCACGTAGTCGTCGGTGACGACCAGGTCTTCCGCGAGGCGCAATCCGAAATCGTACGAATCGGGGTTGGGAAAGATCCCGTCGTCGCGCCAGCCGTTCGCGTCGCGGCGATAGACATGGGTGCCGTAGTCGGAGCCCGCGACCAGCGCCAGGTCGCCGCGCAACGCCGTGGCCGGGCCGAAGCGGCCGGCGAGACGGCCGAGATCGCTCTCCGGCGATTCGAACCGCGCGGCTTCGCTCCACGTGCCGGCGCCGCGCTCGAAGATCTGCGCCTGGTCGCGCAGCGAGGGATCGTCGAATTCGCTGAGGATGATCGCTTCGCGCACGTCGAGCGCGAGGCCAGTGATGCAGCCCTCGTCCGGCACGGGCAGCCGCGCGGTGATCTCCCAGTGGCCGTTGTCGCGGCGGTTGATGATCAATCCTTCCGGCGAACACACCACTTCGTCGGTGGCGAGTATGGTGCTGCCGCGGATGTCGAGGAACGTGCCGCGCGGCCGGCGCGGCCCGACGTCGAGCGGGCGATCGGCCCAGCCTGCGGCGCCGAGCTCGTAGACGTGCAGGCCGGACGGCATCCGGATCGCCGCAACCGTCGCGCTCATGGCGACCGCGAGCTGGCTGTTCGTCGCGCGGTCGTGCTCGGTCGCCAGCGTGTGGTCGAGCGTCCATTTGCCCGAGTCGTCGCGCCGGTACAGGTCCGCGCTGGTGATCGAATACGACGGATCGCCGGGCAATGGCGACTGCCGCATGGCGATCAGCCAATCGCCGTCGCTGGCGATCGCGGCGGAACGAAACGGCAGTTCCTTGCGCGATTCGATGACGAGCGGCCGCGCGGCGACCGAGCCCGCGGAGAGCAGGCCGCAGAGACACAGCGTGAAAGCCTTCATGGAACCCTCCCTGGCCCGAATAGTTAGGGAGAGTGGTCCCGTCGCGGCGCGACAAGCAAGCGAGACGGCGGGAAAGATGCTCCGCGTAGGCGGAGGACTACCATTGCATCCGCGCATCGTCGCGGCTGCGATCGATGGCGGAGCGGTTTGGTTGAAGGATCAGCGAACGCGGAAGTAACGCAGACCCTGATCGCGGGCGACGAGCTTCCTGCCCGTCAGCGAGGTACGCAGCCGGCTCTTCCGCACCGGGCGCTCGTTGTTCGCGACGACGCGAAGCTCCGGGCGCGGCGGATGGAAAAGCTGGTCCGTTGCCGCGAGCTCCATGCGCACGGCAAGATTCGACGAAGACATTGAAACGTTCCTTTGGAAAAAATCGCCGGATGGCGACGGGGGCGCAAGGTACCACCGGCCCCCTTTCCGGGTGTGACGCATTCGAGGTTGGGCGCCTACCCCTTTCGGCAGAGTAGCTAGAACGCGACAGCGGTTGACGGGGCGGCAAGGGTATGCCGCCGGCCGCCTGCTACGGTCTCTTGGGCAATTCCGCCTTCGCGTACCCCGGCGGCGGGTCGAACGTCGCGGCCGGGATCGATTCCTCGACCCATTTCGTCATGATCGTCTCGGTGGAGCGGAACTTTCCGTCCGGACCGTACTGGCGCGTGCGCACGGGATAGCCGTTGATCGCCGTGCGCGCCTTGACGGATTGCTCGGCTCCCGGAACCTGCTTCGCGAGATCGCCGAACGCGTCGGCCATTTCCTGAAACACTTTCTGGAAATCTTCCTTGCCCGGCAGCGAGCCGTACGGCACGACGCACAACTCTTCGAACGGCGCGCCGTTGCGGATCAGGCTCCAGTTCTGGCATTTGCGGCCCTCGACGGTGTCCGTCGTGCCGAGGTTCTTCGACTCCCACGTGTCCGGCTTGTCGGTGCCGAGGCCACCGGGAATGCGGTTGCCCATCATCTTCTCCATCTGCGCGCGCTGCTCGGGCGACATGTTCTTCAGGCGCTCCTGCATCTTCGCCATCATCTCGCTCGCGCCGGCGACCATCTTCTTGAGGTCTTCCTTGGTCATCTCGCGATAGGTCCGGTGCTTGTCGTCGATGATGACGATCGTCGAGCCCTTGAGGATGGTGGCGCCGTCCTTCTGCGCGTTCACGCGCATCTTGCCGTCCTGGACCAGCATGACCTGCGTGTTGCCCTGCTGGGCTTTCGTCGCGATGTCGCGCGTGACGTTTTCGACGTGGACGCCGGCGAAGGCGGCAGTGGCGAAGAGGGAGGCGCCGATGAACACGATCGCGTGCAAGGTCTTCATGGAGGTCTCCTCGATGGATGCGCGAGAGTATGCCGCGGCCGGGATGCTGTCGATCCCGCGGATTGCTAGTTCGCGGATGCCGGCGTGCCGAGCAACGCTTCGAAATCCGGTCGGTAGGGATCGGCCGGGCGATCGCGCAGACAGGCGGCGAGATCGTGGCCGAAACGATCCTTCCCCGTGCGGTGCGCGCCCCGCTCGAGCAGCAGGCGCGCGGCGTCGAGTTGCTTCTCGCAGAAGGGATGCGGCCGCCGCGTGCAGCTGGTTTCACAGACCAGCCGCGTCAGCGCCGTGCGGCCGGCGACATCCACGGCGTCGACGTCGGCGCCCGCATCGAGAAGTGCGCGCATGCTCGCCGGATCGGGGTTTGCCGCGGCGCGCACCAGCGGCGGACCGGTCTCGTCGTTGATCTCGGGCACCGGCTCGTTGACGTTCGCGCCGTGTTCGACGAGCCAGGGAATGAGATCGGCCTTGCCCTGGACCGCGGCGAAGAACAGCGACTGGCCATCCGCCTTCACGCCGCGCGCGATCAGGCGCTCCAATGCCGCGTGCGCCCCGGGAAGTGCCGACGCGACCAGGAATCCCGGGTGATCTGCATCGCCGGGTTGCGCGACGTCATCGATGAGGTACTCGATCAGGGTCCAGTTGGCGTCGTCATCCGGGCCCTGCGAAAGCCGCAGATAACCGACCTGCAGCGCCTCGCGCGACCGCGCCCGGACACAGGGCGCGGGTCCGCCTTCCCACAACGCGCGCACCGCCTCGACATCGCCCTTTTCCACGGCCATCAGCAGCGGCGTCGCGCCCAGGTTGTCGGTGGCGCAGGGATCGGCGCCGGCGGCGAGCAGTAGTTTGACCACGGGCGCGTGCGAGGCCACGCCCGGCCCCGCCTGCTCGAGCGAAAACAGCAGCGGCGTCACGCCGGTGCGCGCGGTGCCATGGATGCGGAAGCTGCCGTCGTTCCAGACGCGATCGGGATTGGCGCCGCGACGCAGCTCGCTCTCGACCATCGGCGCGTAGCCGGCGCGGGCGGCGACCATCAGCGGCGTGAGCTTCGTGAAGCGGGTGACGGTGAAGTAGTGGATGCCCCAGAGCGCGGCGATGGCGAGCAGCGCGCCGACGACCATCTTTTTCTTCTTGCCCGCAAGCATGCCGCGCGAGCCTACGGCCGGCGGCAGGAATGGGCAACTGGCGGCGCGGTCACACTACAATGCGCGCCATGCCCATTTCCGATGACGATCTGCGTGCCTGCGTGCGGGTACTGAAGGCGATCGAAGCCGATCGTTCGCACCTCACGCAGCTCACGCAGGAGCAACGCCGCGAGCTGCTGACGCTCGCCGGCCTCGTCGCCAAGCCCGAGCGCCACGATCTCGTGAAGATGGCAAAGGCGTTCCGCCGCGCCGAGCGCGAAGCCGCGAAGGAGCAGGACCGCCAGGCCATCGAGCAGGCGGGCCTGCGCGTGCAGCGCCGCTCGTCGGTGTTCACGCCGCTGTGGCTCGAGCCGCCGAGGCCCGAGGACCGCGAAGAGCGGCCGAGACTCAACAAGGAACGCGACTGCTACGTCTGCAAGCAGCCGTTCTCGAAGGTGCACCGCTACTACGATTCGATGTGCGAGCCCTGCGGCGACTTCAACTACACGAAGCGGGAACAGACCGCGGACCTCGACGGCCGCTACGCGCTGGTCACGGGCGCGCGCGTGAAGATCGGCTACCAGGCGTCGCTCAAACTACTGCGCGCCGGTGCCAACGTGATCGTGACGACGCGGTTTCCCGTCGACGCCGCCGACCGTTATTCGCGCGAGCCGGATTTCGCGGCGTTCCGCGGCCGGCTGCAGATCCACGGGCTCGACCTGCGCCACTCGCCGAGCGTCGAGCTGTTCACGAAGTTCATGGTCGAACGGCTGCCGCGCCTCGACTACATCCTGAACAATGCCTGCCAGACGGTGCGGCGGCCGGCGGGGTTCTTCCATCACCTGCTGGCGCGCGAGGCGGAGCCGGTCGCCTCGCTGCCAGCCGAATTGCGCGGCGTGCTCGCCGGCCACGACGAACTGTGCCGGCGGCTCGAAGGATCGCGCGGCGAAGCCGGCGCACTGATCGCGCCGGAGCACGCGGCCGGTGAAGGCGTGATCCACAGCGCCGCGCTCTCGCAACGGCACTATCTCGACGAGGACTATCGCGGCGGCGAGGCGCTGTTCCCGACGAACCGCTTCGACGAGGACCGGCAGCAGGTCGATCTGCGCGAGGTGAACAGCTGGCGGCTGCGCATGCACGAAGTCGAGACGCCCGAGCTGCTCGAAGTGCAGCTGGTGAACGCGATCGCGCCGTACATCCTGAACGCGCGGCTGAAACCGCTGATGGTGCGCACGCCGGGCGCGCACAAGCACGTCGTCAACGTCAGTGCGATCGAGGGACAGTTCTATCGCGCGACGAAGACGGACAAACATCCGCACACGAACATGGCGAAGGCCGCGCTGAACATGATGACGCGCACCAGCGCGCCGGACTTCGTGAAGGACGGCATCCACATGAACGCGGTGGATACGGGATGGGTGACGGACGAAGATCCCGCGGTGCACGCGGCGCGCAAGGCGGAGTCCGGCTTCTCGCCGCCGCTCGACATCATCGACGGCGCGGCGCGGATCGTGGATCCGGTGTTCGTCGGGCGGTTGACGGGCGAAAACGTGTGGGGACAGTTCCTGAAGGATTACAAGTCCGCGCCGTGGTAACGGCGCGCGCCGTCGATCTCAGGAACCGCCGATCATCAGATCGTTGATCGTTGCGAAGTGATCCGACGCGACGCTGTCGCCGACGCGCACATCCGCCACGCCCACTGCACCGGCGACCAGGCATTGATCGATGCGGATGCGCAGCGGCGCCGGCAGGTCCGACGACCACGTGGCGAGGAATCCGCGGCCGGCGGTGCAGTCATGCACGCCCCGACTGTCACGCGTGTCGCGGAAGTGGCTGGACCACGGCGTGACGTTGAAATCGCCGACGGCGACGCAGGCGTGCTCGCAGCCCGACAGCTCGCGTCCCATCGCGGCGAGCTGCGCGTTCCGGACGGCTTCCGTCTCCGGGACCACCGGCCAATTCAGGTGGGCGCCGTACAGCCGGAAGATGCGGTCGCCGAGATCGACGTCGACGCGCGCCGCGAACGTGACACCGTCGTTCGTCGCGGGCTGCGGAGCACGCAACGGCCAGCGGCTCAGGATCACGACGCCCCACACGCCGTCGTGCTCGGCGAAGTAGTGAGATGAGAGGCGCGGCACCAGCGCCGCGAGTTTCTCCGCATGCGGCGGCGACACCTCCGCGAGCACCGCGACGTCTGCCTGCGTCGCATCCAGCCAGGCCGCGATGGCCGGCAGGTTCTCGTTGCCGATGTTGATGTTGAAGGCGGCGAGGCGCACGGCGCGCGCGTTCGGCGGCACGGGCACGCCGACGCCGAAGTACGTCCCGACCATCGGCCAGACGTTGAGCGCGAGCCCGATCATCGCCGCGGCCGCGATGCTCCAGCGCCCGATCACCAGGGCCACCGGCAACGCGGCCACGAAGAACAACGCGTAGTGCGTGCGGAAATTGACCAGCAGCTCGCAGATCCAGAACCAGCGGCCACCGTACGCGATCAGCGTCGCGAGACTCGCGACACCGGTGGCGAAGGCCAGCGGCCTGGTGATGACGTCGCGGGCGGCGCGGAACATGCGCCGGATAGTAAGGCGTCCGCGCCGGCCGCGCGCGCCGGCTGCGGGCCGGTCAGTAGAGCCAGGCCGCGCCGCGGATCGGTGCCGACGAATCGTTCGGGTCGCCGTTGATGCCGCTGGCCGCGCTCGAATCCTCCGGCGAACCGACCATCAGCGCGCGCCCGTTGTCGCCGAGCGCCACGTCGAAGCCGAACCACTGCGGATTCGCGCCCGCGGGCTTGATCAGCCGGCGCACGCTCCATCCGGAGGCCTTGCGTTCGTAGACGACGACCGTACCGGTCGCCGTGGCAGCGGTGGCGTACGGTGGATAGACCGGTCCTTCGCCCGCGGTGTCATCAGCGGGATCGCCGCCGGCGATGAGATTGCCATCATGGCTGATGGCGACGTTGTTGTGCTCGTTGTGACCTTCGGTCGGGCCGAAGGTGAGCAGCGATCCGTCGCGTACCCACGCGCCATTGACGAAGCTGTACGCATAGGCACTGCAACAGCTGTTCCTGACGACGAAATGCGTGCCGCCGAAGTCGGCATCGATACCGCTGTTGTCGCCGACGGGAATCCGCGCGGTTTCGTTCCAGTTCGGCGCGGCCAGCACCTGCACGTGGCTCACGTTCTGGAAGCGGCAGGTGCGGAACAACCGGGCGCCGTCGCCGCTCAGCGCGAGCGTATTGCAACCGTTGACCAGGCCGCCGGTGCCGTTTTCCACGCGGATGTCGGCGCCCATCTGCCAGCCGCCGGCGGCGTCGTGACGAACGATCTGCGTCCAGCCCTGCCCGGGGTCGGAGCCTCTCTGCGTGTGACGGATCGCGAGCGTCTGGCCTGCCTCGTCGAGATCCACCGCGCTGCCGAACAGGTTGGAACCCCGCGGCGCCTGCCGGATCTCGTCCTCGACGTGCCAACCACCCTGCGCGCGCCGGAATAGATAGACCGCGCCGCTGTTGGTGTATCCCGGCGCGTCTTCCTGTGGCACGCCCAGCGCGATCAACGATCCATCGCCATTCAGCGCCAGCACGTTGAACTCGCGCGGCTGCGCCGTGCCGAACTGCGGCTGCGGCGGCGCGAGCCGTGCATCGAAGCGCCAGCCCGAGGTGGCGGTCGTCTTGCGATACACGTACAGCGCGACGCTGTAGGTCGCGCTGCCCACCGTCTCGAGCGCCAGCGTCGCGGCGACTTTGCCGTCCGCGCTCATCGCCACGGTGTGGCCGAAGAACTCCGTGTCTCGGCCGAGGTCCGGCTTGAAATAGCCGACGGCATCGAGCGCGAGACCGGCCACGCCCTTTTCGGCGCTCGACGTGCATCCCGAGGGATTGCAGGCCTTCACCAGGTAGCGCGCGACGCGCCAGTCCAGCAGGTGCACGGAGACGTTGATCCGGATCAACGGCCGCTGCGCGACCGTCTCGGCGTATTCCGTCCACTGCGCGCCGGCGTTCGCCTTGAACCACAGCTGGTACGAATTCGCCTGCGGCACGGCCGGCCAGTCGAACTGCAGTTGCTTGATGTCGTTGGCGCCCACGGTGACCGAAGGCGCCGCTGGCGCCGCGGCGAATGCCGGGAACGCGCACGTGAGGAGACCCACTCCGAGAATGAGCGAGATCGTGGATCGCATGGCGGCTCCCTGCCTGGACGAGGTGTTGGTGCCGTCAAACTAGCTGCCGGCACCGATCCCGCCCTATCGGCGGCCGTCGGGAGGCGGAGGCGCCGTCCGCTGTCAGGGTCGCGCGAGTCCGCAGCGTGCGCGGCGTCGTGTCCGACGCGGCGCGAGGCCGGTCGGTCAGGCGTGCGCCGGTGGCCGCGAGGCCGCCAGGTGCAGGATCGCCAGGCGCGACCACAACCTGTCCACCATGTCGCGGCGGTCGTCGTCGGCCAGCACGATCGCGCGCGCCGAGAGCTCGCGCATGTGGCCCTGGTTCACCAGCAGCAGCAACGCGCCCGCCAGGCGTCCGAAGCGCAGCGAGCGCGCGAGCCCGGCCGCCGTGGGCGCCGCCAGCACGTCGCACAACTCCGCCGGCAATTGCCAGTGCTCGGCGATGCGCAATGCCGTCGGCGTGACCCAGTCGTCGAGCAGCGCGGTCAGCGCCACCGGCCGCATCCCGGCCGCCGCCAGGCAGTGCTCGCGCGCGATCCGGAACACCGTGTTGCTCGCGAGGCCGAGCAGCAGCACCAGCAGCCGTGCGTTGAACGGATCCGCGCCTTCGATGCGCGCCGCGTGTTGTTCGGCGCAGGACGCCGAGTACTGGCTGTGCTCCCACGTCGCTTCGGCGAACGAGGAGAACGGACCGCGCACGCCGGTCATCACGGGATGCAGCAGCGCGGTGGCGACCAGCGAGCGCAGGCCGTCAGTGCCGACCAGCGCGACCGCCTTTTCGAGATTCTCGACCGGCTTCCGGCCACTGACGCGATAGAACGAGCTGTTCGCCAGCTTCAGCAGGCCGCCGAGCAGCGTGCCGTCCTCGCCGATGATCTGCGCCATCTCGCGCATCGAGTTCGCATCGCTGTTGATGACGCACAGCAGCCGCGGCAGCAGCGACGGACGGCGCGGCAGGTATTTCGCCTGCAGCTCGAGCTCTCCGAGCACGCGCGCGGCGGGCTCGAGCCCGGTCTTCTCTTCGTCTGTGGCCTCGTCACGCAGCTCGGCGAGGCTCGAATCGAGCGCATGCGCGACGAAGCGCCGCATGGCGACGTCTGCGTGAACACTCGGGATGCGGATGCCGCCGCCGGACCCGGTCGGGCGGCGTTGCGTCTGGCATCCCTGCCGATCGCTGATCACCAGCGGCCGCGCGCGTCCTCGCGCCCCGCGGAACCATTGATCCACAAAAGAGCCGATCCCGGTGCGGATGGCGGCAATCATGGTTGTTGGTTAACGGCGCGCCGGACGCGGACTGAAGTGGCGTCGCGAGATTTTCCCTAACTATGTCAACTGCCCGCGCCGTGCGGATGCCAGGCCGCCGCGCAAGCTGCCTTGCCGGTTCGCGGTGACGTTCGTCATCGTGTACCCGCCGGCCGCGGCCGCATCGCGCGGCACGGCGCGGTCGGGCTGCGGACCTCGACCCGCATCGCCTATCTAGTCAGCACGCCGCGGTCACGCGGCCTGCGATGCGTCCCCGCGTCGGACTCGCGCAGCGATGGCTTTTCCCGCCGCGCCTTGGTATCAATCCGCCATGCACTACAAATCACTCGGCCGGACCGGCTTCGACGTATCGACCATCAGCTTCGGCGCCTGGGCCATCGGTGGCACCTGGGGCGACCTCGACGATTCCGAGGCCCTGCGCTGCCTGCACCGCGCGCTCGACCTGGGCATCAACTTCTTCGACACCGCCGACGTCTACGGCGACGGGCACAGCGAACGATTGATCGCCCGCCTGCGTCGCGAACGTCGCGATCCGTTCTGGGTGGCCACGAAGATCGGTCGCCGCTCGAGCCCGCACACGCGCGAAAGCTACAACCGCCAGAATCTCACGCAATACGTCGAACGCTGCCTGAAGAATCTCGAGATGTCCGCGCTCGATCTCGTGCAGATCCACTGCCCGCCCACCGACGTGTATTACATGCCCGAGGTGTTCGGCGTGCTGGACGACCTGGTGAAGGCCGGCAAGGTGCGCTTCTACGGCGCCAGCGTCGAGCGCGTCGAGGAAGGGCTGAAAGCGCTGGAATATCCGGCGCTGCAGACGCTGCAGGTGATCTTCAACGTGCTGCGTCAGCGCCCGGCGGAGCTGCTGTTCCCGCGGGCGATCGAGCGCAAGGTCGGCATCCTGGCACGGCTGCCGCTGTCGTCCGGCATGTTGACCGGCAAGATGACGAGCGCCACGCGCTTCGCCGCGGACGACCATCGCGCGTTCAACCGCGAAGGCGCCGCGTTCGACAAGGGCGAGACGTTCTCGGGGTTCGATTACGAACGGGGACTCCAGGTCGTCGAGAAACTGCGCGCGCTGTTGCCGGCCGGCATGACGCTGCCCGAGCTCGCGTTGCGCTACATCGCGTCGTTCCCCGCCGTGACCTGCTCGATCCCGGGCGCGCGACGCGTCGAGCAGGTCGAGCAGAACGTGGCGGCCGGATCGAAAGGCCCGCTCGACGCCGGGCTGCTGGCCGCGCTCGCGGATCTCTACGGCAGTGACGTGAAGGCGTCCGTCCACCAGCGCTGGTGATCCCGCGCCGCACAGCCGGGGGCCCGCTGGACCCCCGGACGAGAACGGGGCCGGACATCCGCGTTTTGGCAGGTCCTGATGCATGGCCGCGGATCGGTTCGTCCGCTACCCTTCGTCACCTTTACTGGTAGACGGACGGCGATAGCCACAGCCGATGAACGATGAAGACCCCCTCGCGGCCGCGAAGAAGGCCCGCGAATCCCTGCGCCTGGCGGCGCTCGCCTATCACGAAGAGCCGTCGCCGGGAAAAATCTCGGTCACGCCGAGCAAGAAGCTCACCAACCAGCACGATCTCGCGCTCGCGTATTCGCCGGGCGTCGCCTTCGCCTGCGAGGAGATCGTCGCCGAGCCGCTCAACGCGTTGCGTTACACCGCGCGCGGCAACCTGATCGGCGTCATCACGAACGGCACGGCCGTGCTGGGCCTCGGTGCCATCGGGCCGCTGGCCGCGAAGCCGGTCATGGAAGGCAAGGCGGTGCTGTTCAAGAAGTTCGCCAACCTCGACGTGTTCGACATCGAGATCAACGAGCGCGATCCCGACAAGCTGGTCGACATCATCGCCGCGCTCGAGCCCACGTTCGGCGGCATCAACCTCGAGGACATCAAGGCGCCCGAGTGTTTCGAGATCGAGCGCAAGTTGCGCGCGCGGCTCAAGATCCCGGTGTTCCATGACGACCAGCACGGCACGGCGATCATCGTCGCGGCGGCGACGCTGAACGGGCTGGCAGTGGTCGGCAAGAAGATAGACGCCATCAAGGTGGTCGTCAGCGGTGCGGGCGCCGCGGCCCTCGCCTGCGTCGACCTGCTGGTCGATCTCGGATTGCCGCGGAAGAACATCTGGCTGACCGATCTCGCCGGCGTGGTGCACGAAGGCCGGACCGAGCTGATGGATCCCGACAAGGCGCGCTTCGCGCAGAACACGCCGCTGCGCACGCTCGCGGACGTGATCGCCGGCGCCGACCTGTTCCTCGGCCTGTCCGCGGGTGGTGTGCTCAAGCGCGAGATGGTGCAGACGATGGCCGCGCGGCCGCTGATCTTCGCGCTGGCGAATCCGACGCCCGAGATCCTGCCCGAGGAAGTGCGCGCCGTGCGCGACGACGCCGTCATGGCCACGGGTCGCAGCGACTATCCGAACCAGGTCAACAACGTGCTGTGTTTTCCGTTCATCTTCCGCGGCGCGCTCGATGCCGGGTCGACGACGATCACGCGCACGATGGAGATCGCCGCGGTGCGGGCCATCGCCGATCTCGCGCGCGAGGGTCACAGCGACGTCGTCGCGAGCGCGTACGGCATCGCGGATCTCACGTTCGGGCCGGAGTACCTGATCCCGAAGCCGTTCGATCCGCGGCTCATCGTGCACGTGGCGCCGGCGGTGGCGAAGGCGGCCGCGGAGTCCGGCGTCGCCGCGCGACCGATCGCGGACTACGACGCGTATCGCGAGCAGCTGCAGCAGTTCGTCTACCAGTCCGGCACGATCATGAAGCCGGTGTTCGCCGCCGCGCGGCGCGCGACGCTCGCCGGTTCGCGCATCGCGTTCGCCGAGGGCGAGGACGAGCGCGTGTTGCGTGCCGTGCAGATCATCCTGAACGAGAAGATCGCGCATCCCGTGCTGATCGGCCGCCCGCAGGTGATCGAGAACCGCATCAGGCGCTTCGGCATCCAGGTGCGGCTCGAGGATCTGACCATCGTGAATCCCGAGAGCGATCCGCGGCATCGCGAGTTCTGGATGGAGTATCACCAGCTGATGAACCGGCGCGGCGTCACCGCGCAGTACGCGAAGCTCGAGATGCGCCGGCGCACGACGCTGATCGCGTCGATGCTGCTGCGCAAGGGCGCGGTCGACGGGATGATCTGCGGCACCGTCTCCACCGCCGCGCGGCACCTGCGGTTCATCGATCGCGTGATAGGCCGCTGCGAGGGCGCGAGCGTCTACGCCGCGATGAACGCGCTGATCCTGCCCAACCGGCAGGTGTTCATCGTCGATACGCACATCAACCTGGACCCCACCGCGGAGCAGCTCTGCGAGATCACGCGGAGCGCGGCGCAGGTAGTCAGGCGGTTCGGTCTCGAACCGAAGGTGGCGCTGCTGTCGCATTCGAACTTCGGCACGCACGAGGACGAATCGGCGCTGAAGATGCGCCGGACGCTCGCGTTGCTGCGCGAACACGAGCCGGCGCTCGAAGTGGACGGCGAGATGCACGGCGATTCGGCGCTCGACGAGAATCTGCGCAAGAAGATCCTGCCGGAGAGCACGCTGCACGGTGCGGCCAATCTGCTGGTCATGCCGAATCTCGATGCGGCGAACATCTGCTACAACCTGCTGAAGACGGCGGCTGGCAACAACGTGGCGGTGGGGCCGATATTGTTGGGCGCCGCCGCGCCGGTGCACATCCTCACGCCGTCGACCACCGTGCGGCGCATCGTGAACATGACGGCGCTGACGGTGACCGAGGCCAGCGCGCGCGGCGGGCAGAACGCAGGGCAATGAGCGAGAAGCGGCTTCATGCGGCCTGCGCAGCGTTGCTCGGGCTCACGCTGAACGTCGCAGGCGCTGAAGACATCCGTTTTGGGCTCGTTCCGCGCGGTGCGGTCGAAGCACGATTGCAACAGTACGGCGGCACCAATCGGGAACGTGGAGCGAGGCTCCAGCAGATGTTCGCCGACGCGGGCTGCGGCGAGCGCTTGTACGAGCAGCCGCTGAAGCGCTCGCTGCCGCCCAACGTCGTCTGCATCCTGCCGGGTAGTTCGAACCGGACGATCATCGTCGGCGCCCATTTCGATCGCGTGTCGGAAGGCGACGGGGTCGTCGACAACTGGAGCGGCGCTTCACTGCTGCCGTCGCTCTTCGAGGCGGTGAAGGTCGACCAACGCCGACACACCTATGTCTTCGTCGGTTTCACCGCCGAGGAACAGGGCCTCGTCGGCTCGCGCTTCTACGTGCGCAAGATGACCGCACAGCAGGTGGCGTCGACGGACGCAATGGTCAACCTGGACGTTCTCGGCCTCGCCCCCACCGAGGTGTGGAAGCACAATTCGGACGAAAAGCTGGTGCAGGCACTGAACGGCGTCGCGACACATTTGAATCTGCCGCTCAACTGGGTCAATTTCGAACGCGTCGGATCCACGGATTCCGAATCGTTTGCGAAGCGGAAGATCCCGAGAATCGCGATTCATTCGTTGACGCAGCAGAGCGAGAACCAGGGAATCCTGCATACGCGGAAGGACAAGCTTTCCGCGCTCAACCTCGATCACTACTACGACACATACCACCTGGTCGCGGTGTACCTGGCGTATCTGGACCAGTTCCTCGGGGAACGCCAGTAGCTTGGTTCGCTAGGCCAGTTGCTCCAGCGCTCCAGGCAGGCGCGCCATGTCCGCGGCGGTGGTGAAGACCTGCGGCGTCACGCGCACACATCCGCCCGAGGACAGTCCGTCGCGCATCACGGTGAAGATGCCGTGCTCGCGCTCCAGCCGTTGTTGCACTTGCCGCGCGGCGTCGATGCTGGTCTCACCGCGCAGGCGGAACGCGCCCATGCCGGAGCGCGTGGCCTCCTCGGTACCGCCGAGCACCTCGATGTGCGGCAGACGGCTCGCAGGCTCGCTCCACAGCGCATGCAAGTGGCGCAGACGTTGCTCCTTGGCCGCGGGCCCGATGGCGCGGTGGAAAGCCAGAGCGGAAGAAACCGTCAGCACGCCGGCGAAGTTGACGGTGCCGGAGTGAACGCGTGCGCCGACCACGGTGTCGGCGGCGTCGAGCTCGCCCGGATAGGGCCCGACCTTCGCCAGCGTGCCGCGACGCATGTACAGCGCACCGACGCCGAGCGGCGCGCCTATCCACTTGTGCAGGTTGAACACGGCCCAGTCGACGCCGAGCTGCGGCAACGTGTAGTCGAGCAGGCCCCATGATTGCGCGCAGTCGCAGATCACGTCGATGCCGCGACGGCGCGCCTCCGCGGCGATCGCCGCCACCGGCAGCGTGAGACCGTGCTGGTTGCTGGTGTGGGTCAGGAGCATGAGCTTCAGGTCGGGGTTCGCTTCCATCGCGGCCGTGTAGATAGACAGAAGATCGGCGGTGCCGGCCTGCGCCGGCAGATCGAGCTTCACCACCCGCACGCCCGCGCCAGTCTCCAGCCACTGCATCAGCGATTTGAATTCGGGATAGTCGGCGTCGGCGTACAACGCCGCGGCTCCGGGCTTCAGGCCGCGGTACTGCCGCACCAGGCTTTGGATGGACTCGGTGGCGTTCCGCGTGATCGCGATCTCGTCGGCTGAGACACCCAGCGCCGATGCAATCGCCGCTTCGGCCGCCTGCTGATCCGCGGCGAATTGGTGACGGGCATAAACCGCCAGTTCGCGATTTACGCGCTGGATCGTCTCGACGTAGAACTGTTGCACCGGCAAGGCCATCTGGCCCCAGTAGCCGTGTTCCAGATTCAACGGCTGCGCGGGTGATTCGTAGTAGCGGGCGACGTGTGCCCAGTAAGCCTCGTCGCGAGCCAGCGCACGCGGATCCGCGTCGGGACGCGCGCCGAAATCCGGCGTTTTCGGCGCAGCCGACGCTGCGGAAATTGCGGCTGCGCCAGCCAGCATCAGGTCGCGTCGAGACATCGGCATGCGTCAACTCCGTGAGAGGCGCGAAGTTAACACGCCATGTTTGCGGCCATCGCCGAGGCGGCGGATCCCGTGCGGGGCTTCCGTCGTACGTGCCGGCCCTGCCAGCGCCGGTACACCGATCATTATGTATGCGTAATGCTCTGGGGCTTGTTGAAAGGCCCCATCAGGGTGCACGCTCCGGCAACGCCTATGGCACGCCGCGTTCGACCGAACAACTCCCTCGCGCTGCTCATGCTCTCCTCGCTGCTCGCGGGGTGCTCGGGTAGTTCCGGCGATTCCGCCGCGGCCAACAAACAGAAACTGGTGCTCGGCTTCAGCCAGGTCGTGGCCGAGGCGAACTGGAACAAGGCCAATGCCGAGTCGATCCGCACCGCAGCGCGCGAGGCCGGCGTCGACCTCGTGGTCGAGGATGCGAATCGCAGCCAGGAGAGACAGGTCGCGTCGCTGCGCGCGTTCGTGCGCAAACGCGTCGATGTGATCGCGTTTTCACCCGTCGTCGAGAACGGGTGGGAGGTCGTGCTGCGCGAGATCCGCACGGCCGGCATTCCCGTCATCCTGCTGGATCGCGCGATCGAGGTCAGCGATGACTCTTTATATGCGTCGCTGATCGGCTCCGATTTCGTCGAGGAAGGCCGGCGCGCCGCGCACTGGCTGCTGGACCACACGCGCGACGTACCCGGCGAGATCGACATCGTCGAGTTGCAGGGCACCGTGGGATCGGCACCGGCGAACGATCGGAAGGAAGGGTTCGCCGAAGTGATCGCAGGGGATCGCCGCTATCGCGTGATCCGGTCGCAGAGCGCGGATTTCGATCGCGCGCGGGCGCGGGACGTAATGGCGGGATTTCTGAAGGCGGAAGGCCGGCGCATCCGCGTGATGTTCGCGCACAGCGACACGATGGCGCTCGGCGGAATCGAGGCGATCGAGGCGGCGGGGTTGAAGCCCGGTGTCGATGTGCTGGTGATTTCGATCGAGGGGAAGCGCGAGGGGCTGGAGGCGATCGTCGCCGGGAAGTTGAACGTGAGTGTTGAGTGCAGTCCTTTGTTAGGACCGCAGTTGATGTCGGTGGTGCAGGATGTGGCGGCGGACCGGCCGGTGTTGAGGCGGGTGATCACGCAGGAGGCGGTGTTCACGAGGGAGAATGCGGCGGAGGAGCTGCCGAAGCGCGCCTACTGAAATCAACGCGTGACACCGAGAAGCGCCACGGCTTCGAACAGTCGACGGGCGGCAATCATCGAGAACTTCGGCGCGATTTCTCGTTCCGCGATCTGACCAGGGTTCCGTCCGCACGGCGGCGCCACCTCACGCCGGCGATCTTGTATGCCAGCTCGACCTCCGGTCGCTCGCCGTCGGGGGCGAAGGAGTCCTGCTCCAGATTCAACACATAAGGGGAGGCCCTGACGTCGCGCGCCGCGATGGTTCCCATATCGATCTCGCAGTCAATGCCACCGTTGTTGGAATGGACGAGCACGACGACTTCATATGCCGGGTATTCGCCAGCGTTGCGTACGTGAACTGCCCACCGTCGCTCATGTCCCGGGATACTGATCGAAGCCAGCTCGGCAGGAGTCGCCCACTCCACGTGGCCGGAGACTGGCTCGGCCACCGAAGGTCGTAGCGGCTCGAGCGCTCGCACGAGTGCGAGCCGCAAATCTCCAACGGTGTTGAAACGCGCGAATACGATCTCCTGCTTCTCGGCCAAGCGGGCGCGAAACGCAGCCTGTGCTGGTGTCACGACCCGCGAGGTCGCGGCTTCGTCTTCCCACAGGAAAACGATCCTCGGCAGACCAAAACTCTGCGCCGAGTCGAATTCGAACTCCACGAAAGAACGCCCCGCCGGATCACCCGCGACACGCGTGCCGTGTGCGTATCCGACGATTCCAACATAGATGTCGGAGGCTTCCATCCGTCGCCGTATCACGTCGGCCGGCGACAGATCCTCGGCGACGAACGAGACGGCCTGTACCTCGACGGAAAAACCACGAAGCGCTGCGATCTCACGCACGACGGCACCGACGAACGTCCCCTGCCCGACCGCCGCCGCGTCGAAATCGCTGGTATGACTGATGAAGACCCTGATGTCTTCCATGCGCACACACTACCCGAGGCCGTGGGGTCGCGACAGAAGTCCCTGGACATGCCGGCCGGGTCGTGACTCACCGGACGACGCCGCTCGGCACACCGGGCGCGTCAGCGCGTCCGGACCGCTCACGCATCTTTGCGGCGGGGGACACAGGCAGACACGCGCGTGGCATGCTGCGCGCCATGAAAACGCTTGCCCGGTTCGTCAGCCTTTATTCTGCCGCTGCACTCGCGCTGTCGGCCTGTTCCAATCCTGAGACTGCGCCGGAGCCACCGGATTCCGCCGCCATCACACCTGCTGCCGCGGCCACTAAACTGACACCGCGCATCAAGGCGCTGACGCCGGCCGCCAGCATCGCCGCGATGGAATTGCCGAGCGGCTATCACCTCGAACCCGTGCTCGCCGAGCCCGACATCGCCGAGCCGGTCATGGTCGCGTTCGACGGCAACGGCCGGATGTACGTCGCCGAGATGCGCACGTACATGCAGGACGCGGACGCCAAGGGCGAGCAGACGCCGTTCAGCCGCGTCTCGCGTCACGAAGACACCGACGGCGACGGCGTCTACGACAAACACACCGTGTTCGCCGACAAACTACTGCTCCCGCGCATCCTGCTGCCGCTCGATGACCGCATCATCATCGGCGAGACGAACAGCGACGACCTCTATATCTACCGCGACAAGAACGGCGACGGCGTCGCCGACGAGAAATCGCTGTGGTACGCGGGCGGCCCGCGCGGCGGCAACATGGAGCACCAGCCGAACGGCCTGGTCTGGGCGCTCGACAACGGCATCTACTCCACCTACTACGACTACCGTCTGCGCGTCGGCGCCGACGGCAAGGCGATCAAGGAGACGATCCCCGTCAACGGCGGCCAGTGGGGACTGACGCAGGACGACTGGGGCAAGGTCTGGTTCGTCAACGCCGGCAACGAGACCGGCCCCGTGCACTTCCAGCAGCACATCATTTACGGCCAGTTCACCGGGCCCGGCGAGCAGGTCGGCGAGTACAAGACCGTGTGGCCGATCGCGAAGATGCCCGACGTGCAGGGCGGGCCCGGCCAGCTCCGGCCCGACAACACGCTCAACCACTTCACCGCGACCAGCGGCCAGGCAATCTTCCGCGGCGACCGGCTGCCGGAAGACCTGCGCGGCAACCTGTTGTTTGCCGAGCCGGTCGGTCGACTGATCCGCCGGACGACGATCTCGGTGGAAGACGGCATCACGCGCCTCGCGAATCCATACGAAAAGGACCACGGCGAATTCATCCGCTCGACGGATCCGCTGTTCCGTCCCGTCAACACGGTCACCGCGCCGGACGGCACTCTTTATATAGTCGACATGTACCGCGGCATCATCCAGCAGGGTGAGTGGACGAAGAAGGGCTCCTATCTGCGCGAGCAGATAGACGCGCTCGACATGGAGAAGCTCACCGGTCGCGGGCGGATCTATCGCCTGACGCACACGGGTTTCGAGCGCGGGCCGCAGCCGCACATGCTCGACGAGACTCCCGCGCAGCTGGTGCAGCACCTCTCGCATCCGAACGGCTGGTGGCGCGACACCGCGCAGAAGCTGCTGGTCCTGCGCCGCGATCGATCGGTGGTGCCGGCGCTCGAGAAGCTCGCGAAGGCGGATGCCGCGGATGCGCGACCGCGACTGCATGCGCTGTGGACGCTGGACGGCCTGGGCGCGCTCGACGACACGGTGATCCTGCGCGCGCTGAAGTCGGGCGATCCGCAGGTGCGCATCGCGGGACTGCGACTGGCCGACGCCCGCCTGGTCGACCAACCGACCGCGCATGCGCCGCTGGGTATCGCGATGCGCGCCGCGCTGCGCGACGCCGATCCGCGCGTCACCATCCAGGCGATGTTGTCCGCGCGCCGCGCTAAGTTGCCCGACGCGAAGAAGCTGATCCAGGCGACGGCCGAGACGTCGAAGTCCGCCGGCGTGTACGCGATCAACGAGCAGCTCTGGACCAACAACGAGGATCCGCAGCTCATCCGCCTGCTCGGCGTGAACGGCCTCAAGTCGTATCGCTCGGGCGCGACGCTGTACAACTCGGTCTGCTTCGCCTGCCACGGCACGGACGGACGCGGCGCTCCCATGCCGGGTGCCGCGGGCCGCACCATCGCGCCGGCGCTCGCCGACTCGCGGCAGGTGCTCGGCGACGAACGCGCGGTGATCGCCATCGTGCTGCATGGCCTGCAGGGCAAGATCGACGGCGTCGACTACGGCGCGCCGATGGTGCCGATGAACTCGTACTCCGACGCCGAGCTCGCCAACGTGCTCACCTACATCCGCAACAGCTTCGGCAACCGCGCGCCCGCCGTGGAGCCGGCGGCCGTCGCGGCCCGCCGCGCGGCGGATTCGGCGCGTTCGAACTACTGGACGATGGAAGAGCTCGTGGCGCAGATCCCCGTGCTGTCCGTGCCGCGCGAGAAGTTCAAGCGTCGCGCCGAGTGGAAGCTCGCCGTGAACATGGAGCCGCGCGACGACGCGCCGCCCGAGCTCATGCTCGATGGCGATCCGAAGACGGGTTACTTCACGAAAGGGTTCAAACCGTTCCCCGTGGAGTCGCTCACCGTCGAACTACCCGCGCGCAGCAGGATCACCGGCATCGACGTCGAGTCGAGCGGCGAGAAGAGTCCGAACGGGAAGGACATGGGCTGGGCGGTGGCATACAGCGTCGAAACGTCCGACGACGGCAAGGCGTGGGCGATGGCGGTGCCGCGCGTGGTGGGCGAACCGCACTCGCGCCTCAATCTGCCGGCGCCGATCGAGGGCAAGTTCCTGCGCCTCACGATCACCGAGAAGGAAGGCTGGCAGCCGTGGGTGATCAAGGAGCTGAACCTGTACGGCGACGAGAAGTAGTCAGGCGACCGCCGCTGCGCGCGCCGCGAATCATCCCGGCGCGCGCGGCGCAGCCTGCAGGCAACGGCGATATCGATCGTCCACCCGCCGTGCGAACCACTCGGTGGTCAGCTTGCGGGTGATCTTCACGCTCTGCAGGCGGATGTCCGGCAGCAGCGCACGCGGTGCCGGACCCCGCGCGTCCGCCAGCTCGAAGACCCTGCGGTAGAGTTCCGTCTCCTCGAATCCGTATTCCTTTTCCCGCTCGAGATCTCGGCGGATCTGCCGCTCGCCGAGCCCGATCCTCTCCCCCAACTTCCGCGCCGCGAGCTCGGTCTGGCTCGGCTCGCTGCTGCCCTCGCGCAGCAGGTCGCCGTCGATCGCGAGGCGTACCTGGCTCAGGGATGCGACGGCCTGCTGGAAGGCGGCGTTGCGGCTCGCGTAGTGGCCGGCGTTGAAGTCCGCGAAGCGATACAGCATCGAATCGTAGCTGACCGGGTAGTCGAGCAGGTGCGCGATGCCGAAGTACAAGCCGCCGCGCCGCGTGAAGACTTCGCGCCGGAGACCGTCGGTGAGTGGATAGGGATACGGCTTCTGCTTCGCGTGCGACTCGGCGAACGCGATGCCGACCTGCATCGGCCCGCCGGTGCGCACGGGGTTCAGGTCGGCGAAGAGCTGGCGACCCAGCGGCACGGTTCCGATGAAGTCTTCGAACATCTCGCTCAGGGCGCGTTCGGTTTTCGCCTGGCGCAAGCGCTCCGCGTAGGTCGAACCGCTGGACGAACGCACGTTCAGCGCGAGAGTCACGAGCGGGCCCGGGATGTGGTAGCGCGCGGCGCGATCGTCGATTTCACGGCGCGCCAGCGTCGGCAACCCGGGCACCACCGGATCGACCTTGAAGCCGGATTCCTGCTGGACCACCGCGACGACCGCGCAGATGTTGCGCGTGGTCGGCCGGATGCCGAGCGCTTCGAACGCCGCGAACGTATCGAGGGCCCAGCCATCCGGATTCGCCGCGTTGGCTGGAACGCGCGCGCGAATCTCGGCGCGCGCGAGGTCGGGATCGATCGGTGGTTCGCGCGGCGGCCCGGAGCTGCAAGCCCCGAGCAGGATGGCGACGAGGGCCATGAGCGGCGCGCGCGGTCGTCGTTGAGGGAATGGGTGCTGCATCGTCGCGGACGCAACCGTAACAGATGTATCCGGTGCGATCAGTTCCGGGCGCGCCGGGCGACGGTCAGCGCGAGCAACAACACCAGCAGTATCGGATCGAGCAACCCGCCGCCTCCGCCGCCACCGCTGCTGCCACTCTCCGCCGGCGGTGGTGCCGGAGTTTCGGGTGGCGCGGGAGACGGCGCAGGCAGCGCCTTCACGCACGAGTAGCTGTCGAGCACCGCGTTGATCTGGTCGAGGCTGCATTGGGAGAAGGACGTCACCGGCGAGATAAGCGTCGGCGTCATGATGTACTGGTCTTGCGGTGTGGACGCACACTGCTCCGTCCCGTCATGGGGCGCGCCGAACACGTGGCCGATCTCGTGCGCGGTGATCAACGCATCCACCGTCGCGCTGCCGTGAGCCATGGCCAGGCTGGCGCCAAAACGCTGGCTGCACAGCGCCAGCGTGTAGGCGATGCCCGCCGACTGCCCGTCCAGCTGGCGGCCGGTGAAGAGATGCGTGACGCCAGTGGCCGAGAGTTCCGCGTCCTGTTGCCGCACCCGCCCGAGCTCGCCTAACAAGGTTCCAGGATCAGTCGTCGCGGACAGCGCCGCCGTCGCGTCGGCAGAAAGATCGACGGACACGACCTGCAGTTCGACGCCGACCTGCGAACTGAAGATGCCATCCACGAGGTTGAGGCGGGTGAGCAGCGCGTCCCGCGCCTGCGCTTCGTTCGGGTACCGCGCCAGATAGGCTGCGTCGCCGAGCACCGATAGTTCGACGCCTTTCGTGGCCACACCGTTCTGCAGCGCCAGCGCATTCGCGCGGAGTTCGCCGATAAGGGCCTCGTAGTCGGCAGCGGCTTTTCCGGGTTTCTCGACCGTGTCGCCGACGAACGATGCGCCCTGCTCGAACGCCGCATCGGCGAGTTTGAACATCACGGTACCGGCCGCGCCATCGTTCACCGCCTCCGCCGCGGCGTCGACGATGAACATCTCGTGACCATCCCAGATCAGCCCGCGCGGCAGCCCGTCGTGAATGCTGATGCGGGCCCACGAATCTGCAACGCCCTCGAGCGTGCCCTGGTAGAGATGCACGGAACTGCCGGCCGCCAGTTTCGCGAGATGCCGGTTGTCGGAGAGCTGCAGGCGGAAGTCGCGGCCGAAGGCGGTGAACTGGAGTGTGGCGGCATCACCTCTCGACGCCTTCGTCAGCGTGGGGCGCAGATCCTCGGTGTGCTGTGCCATCAGCCCACCGGCCGCGCTGCCGAGAGTCGGCCACGACATCGCTGCGAGCGAGACTGTTGCCAGGCGCAGGAGGACGCGGCGAAACGTACGGAATCTCGCGGTATGCATCCGTCGAAGATGCGGCGCCCGGTCCGCGGCGGAAATAGTCGTGGCTCGCGAACTGCCGTGAACGCGCGGACGCATTCGACGCCGGCCCCTGCCGACATCGGCCGGACCACCCGGGCTCTTGTAGGCGCGGACAGCAGGACCTGACGGTGACGACGCCGGGCCGACGCACTATCCTGCGCAGCGAACGCTTCCGAGGGGTCGAACATGATGAAGACGCTTTGCGCGGGTTTTCTCGCCTCGTTGATCGTGGCGGTGCCGGCCTTGTCGGCGGAGAAGAAGAAAGCCGAGTTGCCCGGCTACGTGATCCCGCGCTCGGAAGTGCGCACGTTGCCGGCGAACGCAGCGGGCCGGCAGTACGCGTTGTTCGTCGGTCTGCCGGCGAGCTACGCGACCGACTCCAACAAGCGATATCCCGTGGTGTACGTCACCGACGGCTACTGGGATTTCCAGAAGATCACCGCGATCCACGGACCACTGGTGTACGACAAGTACGCGCCCGAGTTCATCACCGTCGGCATGGGCTACGCCGGCGAGAATCCCGACTTCAACAACCTGCGCCGCTGGGAGCTCACGCCCGTGTCGTTCGGCACGCCGGCCGACGCGTCGGGTCATGCGAAGGACTATCTAGACACCATCGAGAAGGTCTTCATACCGCTCATCGACAAGGAATACCGCACGGATCCGAAGATGCGCGTGTTGGGCGGCGCCTCGCTCGGCGGAATGTTCACGCTCTACTCGATGCTCACGAAGCCCGACCTGTTCAACGCGTACATCGCGGTCACGCCGGCCGTGGCGGTTGGCGACGGCTGGCTGCTGAAGTACGAAGAGGAATTCGCGAAGTCCGGCAAGACGCTGAACGGCCGGCTGTACATGACGGTGGGCGGCAACGAGGCGACCAGCTTCGTCGCGCCGATCCTGCGGATGAACCAGCGTTTCGCGCCGGGCCGGTATCCGAAGCTCGCGTACGAATTCCGGATCATCGACGGCGAGCGGCATGCGGGCAACCAGATCGAGTCGTACACTCGCGGCCTGCGCTTCGTGTTTGCGCCGCTGGCGCCGGAGCAAGGGCCGTCGATCGATCGCTGAGGACACGCGATCGCCGCCAGAATCTTCGCCGCTACTCATCTGCAAGGGACCTGCCATGTGCGAACACGATTCGAAAGACGACATCCTCCGCGGTGAGCTCTCGCGCCGGCAGTTCGGCGCGATGGGCCTCGGCGCAGCGATGGCCGCGCTGTTGCCGAAGGCGGCCCTGGCCGCGGAAGTGACGGAATCCGAGGTCGAGATCAAGACACCCGACGGCCTTTGCGATGCGCACTTCGTGCATCCCGCCAAGGCGACCGCGGCAGTGCTCGTGTGGCCCGACATCTTCGGCCTGCGCCCCGCATTCCGCGCGATGGGCAAGCGTCTCGCCGAGTCCGGCTACGCGGTGTTGACCGTGAATCCTTTCTATCGCTCGATCAAGGGTGCGCCTGCCAGCCGCGAAGACGCGTTCAAGTACGCGGGCACGCTCAACGCCAACACCCACATCTCCGATGCGAAGGCCTTCGTGACCTGGCTGGACGCGCAGAAGGCCGTCGACCGGCGGCGCAAGATCGGCACCACGGGATATTGCATGGGCGGACCCATGGTGATGCGCACGGCGGGATCTCTGCCGAGACGCATCGGCGCCGGCTGCTCCTTCCATGGCGGCGGTTTGACGACGACGAACGCGGACAGCCCGCACCTCCTGATCCCGAAGATGAAGGCCAGCATGCTGATCGCCATCGCGGACAACGACGATCAGAAGGACCCGACGTCGAAGGACATCCTGCGCAAGGCGTTCGACGATGCGAAGTTGTCGGCGGAGATCGAGGTGTACAAGGGCGCGAACCACGGCTGGATGCCGCCGGACTCGCAGAATCACAATCCGGAAGCGGCCGAGCGCGGCTGGGCGCGCAAGCTGGCGCTGTTCGAGAAGGCGCTGGCGTGAGAGCCGGTCAGCGGTTGGCGCGGATGAACCGGCCGCTATAGAACAACCCGGTCTTCCGGCCATCGGCGTCGTACTGGATGGACCGCATGTCGTACGCGTCGGGGCCTGTCCACGTGTAGTCGTAGATCCGGTACGTTCCCGGCGCCTCACCTTCGAACGACACTTTCAATCGAAGGTTGCCCTGCTCGTCGAGCGAGCCCTGCCCCGTGCCGATCCGCAGTTCGCCGAAGCTGGACAGGTGATTCACCACCTTCTTGACCGGGTTGTAAGCCCAGAGGATGTGTCCGGCCGGCGGCGTGTCGACGACGCACAGCACGCTGTTGGCCGTGTTGATGGCCCGGCAGACGGTGTGGTGATTCGGGATCCTGATGTTCTCGGTGGTCCCGCCCCAGTTCTGCGACCAGGCGTCATTCTCGAGAGTCCACTCGCCGAAGAACCTCGCGAATGGATTGGCGGGCTCTGATGTCGGGTTTGCATCGACGGACTGGGTGAGCACGGCGGATGCCAGCGCGCAGAGGGACCAGGAAATCGCTCTCGGGAACGTCATCGGGTGCGCCTCGCGGGTGACCGTCGTCCGGACGGGATGGGGAGGCAAGCATCCGCTGGGTGTGGCTGCCGGTAGTCCTGCCCGATCGGCCAGGACCGGTTCGACGGCTCATCGCACGGCTGGGCGAATTGGCTCGGGCCGGAGCGGCGGCACGTTATTCTTCTGTCTGGAACCCATGTCGCCTTCGAGGAACCCGACCATGTCCGATACGAGCTGCCTCAAATCCCTCTCGGTCGCCGCCGCCGTGCTGACGGTGCTCGCCGGTTGCCAGCGCGCCGAAGAAAAGCAGGCCGCCGCGCCGGCGCCGGCCGCGGCGGCCTGGACACTGGACGAGAGCAAACTGCAGCAGCCGATCCGCTTCGCGGCCACGGATCTCGATCCGTCGCAGAGCGCCTGCAAGGACCTGGCCGCGTACGTGAACGGCAAGTGGCTCGCCACCAACGCGATCCCCGCCGACGAGTCCGGCTGGGGCGCGTTCCTCGTGCTGCGCAACCGCTCGCTGGGTGTGCGCCAGCAGCTCGCAGAGCGCATCGCCGCCGAACCCAACGCGACCGGCATCGACAAGATCATCGGCGACTTCTGGGCGACGGGCATGGACGACAAGAAGCTCAACGAGCTCGGCATCGCGCCGCTCAAGGAGCGTCTCGCCGCCATCGACGCGTTGACCGACGGGCCGTCCGTCGCCGAGCACCTGCGCACCATCGCCGCGATCGGCGAGAACCCGCTGTTCACATTCGGGCCGCAGGCGGACTTCAAGGATTCCACGCGGAACATCGCGTCGGCGTTCCAGGGCGGCCTCGGCCTGCCCGACTCGACTTACTACTCGCTGGCGGACAAGAAGCCGATCCGCGAAGCGTACGTGAAGCACATCGCGAAGCTGTTCGAGCTCGCGGGCACGTCGCCGGCGGACGCCGCGAAACAGGCCGCGACGGTGCTCGCGTTCGAGACGCGTCTGGCGAAGGCGTCGAAGTCCAACGAACAGTTGTCGCGCGACGTCGAGCTCTACTATCACCCGGTGAAGATGGCGGAAGCGGACAAGCTGTCGCCCAACTTCCCGTGGACGAAGTTCTTCGAATCGCAGAAGGTCGCGACGCCCGAGTGGTTCACGCTGGGCATTCCCGCGTTCCACCAGGAAGTGAGCAAGATGCTCGGCGACGTGCCCGTGGCGCAGTGGCAGAGCTACCTCAGGTTCAAGGTGCTGGACGACGCGGCGCCGTACCTGAGCGATCCGTTCGTGGCCGAGCAGTTCGATTTCTACGGCAAGACGTTGCAGGGTCAGAAGGAGCCGCGCGCGCGCTGGAAGCGCGTTCTCGGCGTCATCGAGGGTTCGGCCGGCGAGGCGATGGGCCAGCGGTACGTGGAAGTGGCGTTCCCCGCGTCGTCGAAGGCGCAGATGCAGGAGCTCGTGAACAACCTGCGCAACGCCCTCAAGGCGCGCATCGAGAACCTGACGTGGATGAGCGACGCCACGAAGAAGAAGGCGATCGAGAAGTGGTCCGCGTTCAACACGAAGATCGGTTATCCCGACAAGTGGCGCGACTGGTCCGGACTAGCTACCAGCCGCGACAGCCTGTACGGCAATGTGTCCGCCGCGTCGGCGTTCAACTACCGCTGGGCGCTGGACAAGATCGGCAAGCCCGTCGACAAGTCCGAGTGGGGCATGACGCCGCAGACCATCAACGCCTACTACGATCCGCAGCTCAACGAGATCGTGTTCCCGGCCGCGATCCTGCAGCCGCCGTTCTTCGATCCGCAGGCGGACGAGGCGCTGAACTACGGCGCGATCGGCGCGGTGATCGGCCACGAGCTGACGCACGGCTACGACGACCAGGGCTCGCGCTTCGGACCTTCGGGCAATTTCGAGCAGTGGTGGACGAAGGAAGACGCGGCGAAGTTCAACGCGCTGACCGGCAAGCTGGTGAAGCAGTACAACGGCTACACCGCGGCGCCGGGGCTGACCGAGAAGGTGAACGGGAATCTAACGCTGGGCGAGAACATCGCGGATCTCGGCGGCATCAACATCGCGTACGACGCGTTCCAGAAAGCGGTCGCGGGCAAGCCGGATCCGAAGACGGACGGCATGACGCGCGATCAGCGGTTCTTCCTGGGCTTCGCGTCGGCGTGGCGGGAGAAGTACACGCCGGAGCTTACGAAGCTGATCGTGGCGTCGGACCCGCATTCGCCGGATGGCGTGCGGGCGAATGGGACGCCGACGAACGTCGATGCGTTCGCGAAGGCGTTCGATTGCAAGGAAGGCGACCCGATGGTGAACAGTGGGGAGAAGAAGGTCGTGATCTGGTAGTTGGATAGTGTAGATGCTGAAACGCCTCAGCGACCTGAGTCGCCAGAAGGTCAGATAGACAGGCCCCCGTCGGGAAACCGGCAGGGGCCTTTCAATTCGTCATCGCGCGGTGACATTCCGCAATCCTCCGGCCATTTCCACGGCGAACGCGCGCCTTGGGGTTACGTCCATCTACCGTGAAATATCTGCGCCGTCGCGGCACAATCGGTTGCCTGTCCAGCCGATACTCAGCCAAGGAGGAGGAATTCATGACTAAAGGACTAGCGATCAGCGCGGGCTTCTTCGTTGCAACCATGAGCAGCTTCGCCTCGGCTGCAACACTGCGCGTGCCGCAAACCTACCCCTCGATTCAAAGTGCAGTCGATGCCGCACGACCCAACGACATGGTGCTCGTCGCGCCGGGCACGTATTTCGAGAACGTCCACGTCAGCAAGCCGCTCAAGCTCGTGTCCACGCAAGGCGCCGCGCGCACCATCGTCGACGCGAACCACTATCGCTCGGCGTTGACGATCCGCGGCAACAACGTACCGTCGGAGTTCGTCACGGTGAGGGGGTTCACCTTCACGCATGGCGAATTCACGATGCCGCCGACGCCCGAATTCCCGGATCCCACCGGGACGGGCATCGATGCGGCGGGAATGAACGTCGTCATCGACCACAACATCATCGAGGACAACCTGAGTTGCGAAGCCGGCATGCTGGTGACCGCCAAGAAGAGTTTCGTCACGGACAACGTAGTCCGCAACAATTCGGGGAACTGGATGTGTGCATTCCGCGGTGCCGGAATGTCCGTCGGCGGAAGCTTCGACTTCGATGAAGAAGCCGTCATCGAGCGCAACGACGTCTACGGAAACGCAGGAGTCGGCATCAATTCGGGCGCTCTGCATAAGCTCACGATGCGATTCAATCATTCGCATCACAACGGCGGCACCGGCGCCTTCGGCCCTGGCATCGCGATCGACACCGTCTCGGGAGAGATCTCGAACAATGTGATCGATCACAATACCTCGTCGAGAGGCTCCGCGATGAGCTTGATCATGGCGACCGACGATCCGATCCCCAATGGTTTGTCGATGCTCGTGACCAACAACCTGATGCTGAACAACGTTTCGACGCTCCTGAACGATGGTGAACCCAACGACGGCAGCGTCGTCATCATCGACAGCTATACGTCGCGGGGCATCAAGTTCATCGGAAACACGGTGATCACGCCGACTCCGGCGCCGCTGATCTATTGCATCCGCGAGCGTGAAAACGCGTATCCGGTATTGATCGGCAATATCCTGTCGAACAACGCTGGCGCGGTGTTCAGCGAGGATTGTCATCGGCCCTGAAGTGCAACCGCTGCGGCGACTGCAAGCCAAGCGTCTCCTCGAAGCAAGTAGTTCCCGCCGCCTTCCGACGGTGCTTCTATTTACTGATCGGCCTGGCAGACCGAGCGCCTGCGGGGCGCGCTACCGAATCCAGCAATAGGTAGATTGCGCCCCTCAGTTGCAACTCGTCAGCGAATTCACCCACGCACTGACCAACGCCACGCCCTCTTCGTCCACCTTCGCCGACCCGATCACCGGCATGCCGTAGGCATCACGCCGGTTCATGCGCGACACCAGCACGGATTTCGCCGCGCTGCCCGGTGTGATGAGCCGCGCATTCGCGATGCCGAGATCACCCAGACCCGGCACGACGTTGCAGGTGCTGGTCCCCGCGAGAGTCGCGGTGTACCGCAGGTCCATGTTGGCCGTCGACCCGCCATCCGGACGATGGCACTGCGAACAGTTCGAATGCAGATACGCCCGCGCACGCTCTGCCAGCGTGCCGGCCGTTCCCTTCGGATCGGGATACGCGACCACGTCCGTCGGATTTTCGACGGGCGGCGTCAGCACGTTGATCGCGTCGAGTGTCACCAGCTGGTGAGCATCGCGGCCCGTCTGCGGATACTTGAAGCTGGTCGCCAATTGTTTGGTCTCGAGGCCGAGCGAGAAGCCCGCCGCCTCGGTATGGCACTGCAGACACTGGCCCTCGCTCGGATAGGTCCACGACTGGTCGCCGATCGTCACCTTCTTGCCGCCGCGCACCAGCGTCGCGTCGGTCTGCGCCGCGTTCCATTCGTAGCTGTAGCCCGCCCAGACGCCGTCGGGATGCCGCATGAAGAGGCGAGTCTCGATCAGTCGATTGTCGAGACGGAAGTTCTTCATCAGTACGGTGCCGTTGGGAAAGTCCCAGTCGCCGGTCGCGCCGACGGTGATGTTCTTTCCGTTGGGCAAGCCGATCCAGCGTTCTTTGACCGCGCCGTCGGACCACAGGGGCGCGTTCGGCTGGAAGGGGATCAAACCACTCGACGGCTGCGTCGCGTTCGCCGCGTTGACGCAGCCGGTGGCCGATAGTTTGGTCGCGACGCCGCCGCCGCCGGCGCTGGGGCCGGTGATGCGCTGCAGATCGTTGTAGATGTTGGTGAAGTAGATCTCGCCGTCGTTGCCCTCGGTGAACGACGAGGGTTTCAGGCCGGACTGGAACTCGGCCGTCATGTTCAGCGTCGGCTTGGTGTCGTTCGGGATGTTCCAGATGAACCCGCCGAAGGAACCGAACACGTAGCGGCCGACCAGGCTCGGGATCGCGGTGCCGCGATAGACGACGCCGCCGATGACCACGTGGCCGACTTCATGGGTGAACTGGGCGATGGGCGGATTCAGATCGGTCTTGCCGACGCAGCCGCCGCCGGTGGGCCAGCGCTTGTCTCCGGAGATGTCGATCGTGCCTTCACGGCAGCGCCAGCCGTAGTTGCCACCCTTCTTGACGAGGTTCACTTCCTCAATGTCGCTCTCGCCGACGTCGCCTAACCAGATGTCACCGGTGCCGCGATCGAAGTTCCACTGCCAGGGATTGCGGAATCCCCAGGCGAAGATCTCGGGACAGCTCTGGGGGCCGGTGCCGCCGTTCAGGTTGCAGAGCGTGTTGCCGACGAACGGATTGTCCGCGGGGATGCTGTACAACGCCGAGCCGGTGGTGCTGCGGATGTCGATGCGCAGCATCTTTCCGAGCAGCGTGGTCATCAGCTGGCCCTTGTCGACCTTCCAGGAATTTCCGTCGCCCGTGCTCATGTAGAGCAGATGGTCCGCGCCGAAGTTGAGGCGGCCGGCGTGGTGATGTTCGGTGTCCTTGTAGAGATCGAGGACGATGCGCTCGGAATCCGGATCGAGCGTGAGCCCACCGTCGTTCGACGTGAACTCGGAGAGATGGGTGTTCGGTCCGGCGAGGTTGCGCGTCTTGGACGTGTAGGTGACGTACGCGCGCGGCGTGGCGGGCCAGTCGGGGTGGAACGCGATGCTGAACAAGCCGCATTCGGCGCAGGCGGAATCCACGCGCGCGGTGATGTCCAGGAACATCGAGGTCGTGGTCACCGCCTGGTCGTTGGCGAACGTGCGGATGGTGCCGAACCGCTCTACCGTGAACCAGCGGCTCGAGTCGCTGGGTATCTGGGTCATCTGCGTGAGCTGACCGTTGAATTTGAGCTTCGGAAACACGCGCTCGGTGCCGAGAGTCGTGCTGCCCGTGGCGCGCGCGGGCGCGACGCAGCTGGTGTTGCTGGGACGGGTATCCAGTCCACTCACGGTCGCTTCAGCAGGCGGCGGGGGCGGCGGGGGCGGTGTCGGCGAGGGCGACGGAGAAGGAGATGGGGACGGCGACGGGGAAGGAGACGGCGACGGTGAGGGAGCGGGTGACGACGGCGGGGGAACCGGGATATCCCCGCTTCCCGATCCAGGCGGGGTTGCCGAACTCGGACCTCCCGACCCACCGGAGCAGCCGGCAAGCAACACCATCATCGCGACGGCGAATCCGCGGCGCATTCCCGACTGCTGCGAGCGTTCGACTGGAGTCATCATTTTGTAGGCCCATCCCTTCCTGATTGCCCCCAGAGTAGCTAGAGCACGTTCCACTGAACGCCCCTGATGTCCTTCTTGCCTTATCGCCCGATGTCTACATCCGGGGTCGGCTGGCGCGGGCTGCGTCAGGATTGCGCTGACACGACTGATGGATAAACAGGACGCGGCACGCACCGAGCGGCGCGGTAGTCGGCCGTGTCGGACACAGACGCACCAAACTGTCGCTGGCGATGCACCCTTAGCGCGTTGACGCGACTGTCTCGATGCGGCGTCCGATAGGCAGACAGCGGGTGGCGGACTCCTACAATATGGCGCCTTTCGGATCGCCGGACGAACGGCTCCGGCGTGACCACCCTTCGCTCGATCATTTCCGACCGGAAAGATCGCGCGATCACCGACTTCGTGGTCGCGATACCACGCGGCCTGAATTGCGCGGCCGGTGACCTCCACTTCGATCCCTGGCAGCCGGCGCAACGCATCTGCCTCACGCATTCGCATCGCGACCATTTGCGCCCGGGAGGACGCGGCGCGTATTTGCCGAACTCACCGCGTTTGCCAAGGAACCGGCCTATCTACACAGTGCGGCCGCATCGACCGCCGACGTCCACCACGCAGCCAGAATGAAGACGCTGCCGACGCTGACCGCGACGGTCGCGAAATCCCGTGGCCAGCCGAACAGGTCCTGGAAGTAGGAGTCGGCTGAGATTTCCCGTCACGAGTTCCGTCTGACGAGCGCGGACTGCCCGAGCACACTCCTAACAACCAGGTGCGGACACGGACATGAAGAAGCAGTCGAAACCCAGGGCGACCGAGTTGAAATCGGCAGCGTTCGCCAAGGCGAAGCGCGTAGCGCCGCGGCAGGCAATCCATATCGGCAGCACGCCGGCCACGAAATTCCGCGGCGATGCCGCGATCTTCGGAAGACTGGTCGAAGACCATGACCGGCACCGGGCATTGTTCTCGATGATCGCCGCCAGCGACGCCGGGTCCCCCGATCGGGCGAAGCTGTTCCGAGAGCTCGTGCACGAGATCAAGGGTCACGCCGCAGCCGAAGAACAGGCGCTGTGGTCCACGGTGCTGCGTCATCCCGAGAGCACCGACGCCGGCCGCCATGCCGTCGCCGAACACAAGAAGATCGACGACCTGTTCGCCGACCTGGCCGCGCGGAACATGAAACGCCGCGGCTGGCTCCAGCGCTTCGGCGCAGCGAAGGAGCTCTACCTGCACCACATCCGCGAGGAGGAGCAGGAGCAGTTCGTGGAATCACAGAAGGTACTGACCGTGGCGGACCAGCGTTACATGCGCCGAGTATTCGAACGGCGCAAGCGCGAGGAGAAAGCAAACGCCAGGGTCACGCCGAAGATCCGGCTCAAGTAGCGGAACGCCGCCGCCGACTAGCCCGGCCCGTCAGTAGCGGACGACCCGGAAGCATTTCGTCGCGGGCTCGTAGTAGACGCGAACCGTGATCGTCTCCGGGCGCGCCAAGGCGTCGACGAGTTGGGATCGACCCTCGGTGGCGTCGCAGATTTCCCGCGGTTCCTGCTCGTTGATCGTCCGGTCCGTCCATGAGCACTGCCCGGGAATCATCGACTCCGAAGCGGGTTGATCGGACGGCACGAAGCCGATCCTCACGCCACCCGTGCTCTCGTTGCGCACCTCGAACGGACCGCCGCCTCGACACTTCATGGCGTAGGTGACCGCGTTCGTCGCGTTGGCGGCACCTGCACTCGACGGTTCGACCGCGGATGAATCAGCGTCGCCCCGCTTCGACGTCATCCAGAAGGTCCCGCCGGCGATGGCGACGACCGCGACAACCATGGCCAGCGATGTCCTCGACGGACCGCGCTGGCGCGCGGTCGGCGGCGTCTCGATTCGAACGTCGGATTTCCCGCCCAACCGCTCTGCGATTCCTTCCAGCAGTGGCTGCAATGCCGGGCTCGCCGCGTCTCCATTCCAGCCGACGAGATCGATCGCCTGGCGGCGCCGGAACTCGATCGGCTGCCGGACTTCGTCGATGAGTATCGGGATCAGCGCCTCGCGTTCCAGCGCGGCAGCGGCCTCGTTCTTGACCCATTCGGAATTGATCGACGTCTTCGACCACAGGACGAGCGCACACCGGGCGGAATCGAGCTGCTGCTCGATGATCGTGTCGAATGACGTGCCCGCGGCGATCTTTCGATCCCACCACACGGACCATCCCTGCTCACCCAGGGCATTGGCCAGCTTCTCGGCCCGCGCACGGTCCTCGCGTGAGTAACTCATGAAGACGTCGGCCATCGTCGTTCTCCAGCCGGGCGCGGGCAACCCGAACCCGCGCGTCATCTTCGCGCGGTTGTTAGCGCATTGCCACCTGCCGGCGACCCGCGATGCCCATCTACCCGGCTTTCGACTTCGATGGCGCCGCGCCGCAGCAAGGGGCGCGGCCGGCCCAAACGAAAAACCCCCGCCAGTTTCCCGACGGGGGTTTCTCTATCTACCTTCGACTGAGCGTCGAACCGTAACGAGCGTCTCCGCTCCTTACATGTCCATCCCGCCCATGCCACCCATGCCACCGCCCGGCGGGCCGTGCTGGTGGTCATCGTCCTTCGGCGCTTCCGCGATCATGACTTCCGTCGTGAGCAGCAGGCCCGACACCGACGCCGCGTTCTGCAGCGCGAGGCGCGTGACCTTCGCCGGGTCGAGGATGCCCTCTTCCAGCATGTCGCCGTACTCGCTCGTGCCGGCGTTGTAGCCGTACGCGCCCTTGCCCGCCTTCACGGCGTTCAGGACGACCGCGGCATCTTCACCGGCGTTCTCGACGATCTGGCGCAGCGGCTCTTCGATCGCACGCGCGAGGATGCGGATGCCGACCGTCTGGTCTTCGTTCGCACCTTCGAGCTTCTCGAGCGCCTTCTGCGCGCGGATCAGCGCGACGCCGCCGCCCGGGACCACGCCTTCTTCGACGGCGGCACGCGTGGCGTGCAGCGCGTCTTCGACGCGGGCCTTCTTCTCTTTCATCTCGATCTCGGTGGCAGCGCCGACCTTGATCACGGCAACGCCACCCGACAGCTTGGCGACGCGCTCCTGCAGCTTCTCCTTGTCGTAATCGGAGGTGGCTTCAGCAGCCTGCTGGCGGATCGACTCGACGCGGGCCTTGATGTCGGCCGGCTTGCCCGAGCCACCGATGACGGTGGTGTTTTCCTTCTCGACGATGATCTTCTTCGCATCGCCCAGGTCGTCGAGCGTGGCCTTCTCGAGCTGGAGACCGACTTCGTCGGAGATGACCGTGCCGCCCGTGAGGACCGCGATGTCCTGCAGCATGGCCTTGCGACGATCGCCGAAGCCCGGCGCCTTCACGGCGGCGACCTTCAGGATGCCGCGGATGTTGTTGACGACGAGCGTGGCCAGGGCCTCGCCTTCGACGTCTTCGGCGATCACGAGCAGCGGACGACCCGCCTTCGCGACGCCTTCGAGCACCGGCAGCATTTCGCGGATATTCGATATCTTCTTGTCGACGAGCAGGATGTACGGCTTCTCGAGCTCGACCGTCTGGTTCGCCTGCTGGTTGATGAAGTACGGCGAGAGGTAGCCGCGGTCGAACTGCATGCCCTCGACGGTGTCGAGTTCATTCGTGAGGCCCGAGCCCTCTTCGACCGTGATCACGCCTTCCTTGCCGACCTTGTCCATCGCGTCCGCGATGGTCTTGCCGATGGACTCATCGGAGTTCGCCGAGATCGTGCCGACCTGGGCGATCGCCTTGTTGTCCTTGCAGGGCTTCGCGATCTTCTTGATCTCTTCGACGGCGGCCACGACGGCCTTGTCGATACCGCGCTTCACGTCCATCGGGTTGCGGCCCGAGGAGACGGCCTTGAGGCCTTCGCGGATGATCGCCTGCGCGAGAACGGTCGCGGTCGTCGTGCCGTCGCCGGCTTCGTCGGAGGTGGCGGAAGCGACTTCCTTCACCATCTGCGCGCCCATGTTCTCGAACTTGTCCTTGAGCTCGATCTCCTTCGCGACCGAGACACCGTCCTTCGTGACGGTCGGGGCGCCGAAGCTCTTGTCGAGCACCGCGTTGCGGCCCTTCGGGCCGAGCGTCGCCTTGACGGCGTTGGCGAGGATGTTCACGCCGCGGAACATCCGCGCGCGCGCGTCATCGCTGAAACGTACTTCTTTAGCAGCCATGATTATTTGCCCTCAATGACGGCCATGACGTCTTCTTCACGCATGACCACGAGTTCATCCCCGTCCACCTTCACTTCGGTGCCGGAGTACTTGCCGAACAGGATCTTGTCGCCGATCTTCACGTCGAGCGCACGGACGCTGCCGTCTTCCAAAATCTTGCCCTTGCCGACCGCAACGACCTTGCCCTGCACGGGCTTCTCGGCGGCCGAGTCCGGAATCACGATGCCGCCGGCGGATTTCGTCTCGCTCTCGAGACGCTTCACGATCACGCGGTCATGAAGGGGACGAATCTTCATGGGTTCGCTCCTTAGATGAGTAGAGGTAAAGGGGTTGAAAGAACGGGGGGAGCCCTATTAGCACTCCCCCCGAATGGCTGCTAATTGTATTGACCGAGGCCTCCAATTCAAGCGCGGACGGGCTTTTTTTCGCGTCGGAGGGGCTCGGGAGTGAAATCAGCGGCCTGTTTTGCGGGTCACATCGAGGCGCGGCCGGCCGGGGTCTTCCATGATCCGGGCGATTCGCGCCCGTTCATATGTCGAATAGGATTGCCGGCCTTCGTGCCGCAGAGGTTTCGATGAGCGCCAAGAGACTGCTGGCTTTCGCCATCCTTTCCACCGTGCTGGCCCTGCTGACGGCGGGACGCGCCTTCGCGATCGGGGAAGACGAGTTCCTCGACCCCGCCGACGCCTTCAAATACACGGCGACCGCGGACGTCAGCACGGTCACCGTCGAGTGGCACGCCACCAAGGGCTACTACCTCTACAAGAAGCGCATGGGTATCGCCGCGGCGACGCCCGGCGTGACGGTCGGCGAGCCGGTGTACCCGAAGGGCGAGGTCCACAAGGACGAGTACTTCGGCGAGCAGGAAGTCTTCCGCAACGACTTCAAGGTCACGGCGCCGCTGCAGGGCGCGAAGCCCGGCGACACGATCGCGCTGAAACTGAAATGGCAGGGCTGCGCGGACGCGGGCCTGTGTTACCCGCCGAGCACGTGGGATGCGACGGTGAAGGTGGCCGGCGCCGCAGCGGCAGCCGCTCCGTCGAAGACCGACGAGGTGTTCGGCGCGAACAAGGCGAAGTCGCCGATCGTCGAAGGCGAGGACGAGTTCCTGCCGGTCGATGGCGCGTTCGCGCTGACGGCGGACGCGGCCTCGAAGAACGTCATCAAGCTGAACTGGCGGATCGCCGACGGCTATTACCTCTACAAGAACCGCATCAAGCTCGTGAGCGGCGACGACCAGCCGATCGGCGGCATCGAGCTGCCGAAGGGCGAACCGCACAGCGACGAATACTTCGGCGACCAGGAGATCTATCGCCAGAGTCTCGACGCGACGTTCTCGGTGCCGAACCGCCCGTCGAACAGCGTCTCGATCAAGGTGACCTACCAGGGCTGCGCGGACGCGGGCCTCTGCTATCCGCCCGAGACGAAGACCCTGTCGGTCTCGCTCGAGAACGCGCCGGCGACGGCCGCGGTCACCCCGACCGGCGGCGCGACCCAGGGCAGCGGCTACGTCTCCGAGCAGGACAGCTTCACCGCGCGCCTGACTACCGGCAGCCTGTGGCTGGTGTTCGCCATCTGCTTCGCGGGCGGACTGCTGATGGCGTTCACGCCCTGCGTGCTGCCGATGGTGCCGATCCTGTCCGGCATCATCGCCGGCGGCGGTCCGAACATGTCCTCGACGCGCGCCTTCTTCCTGTCGTTGAGCTACGTCGGCGGCATCGCGGTGATCTACGTGCTGATGGGCGTGCTGGTCGCGCTGGTCGGCCACGGCGTGAACCTGCAGGCGATCTTCAACCAGACGTGGATCCTCGTGCCGTTCGCGCTGCTGTTCGTGGTGCTGGCCACCTCGATGTTCGGCGCGTTCACGATCGAAATGCCGAGCTTCATCCAGTCGAAGCTCAGCGATGCGAGCAACCAGCAGCGCGCGGGCACGTTCATCGGCGTCGGCGTCATGGGCGCGTTGTCGGCACTGATCGTGTCGGCGTGCGTGGCGCCCGTCCTGATCGGCGCCTTGAGCTTCATCGCGCAGGGCGGCAGCGTGGCGCGCGGCGCCATCGCGATGTTCGCCATCGCACTCGGCATGGGCACGCCGCTGCTGCTGGTCGGCACGTCGGCGGGCGCGTTGCTGCCGCGCGCCGGTGCGTGGATGGAGACGATCAAGAATCTCTTCGGCGTCGCGTTCCTGTTCGTGGCCGCGTGGCTGCTGAACCGCGTTGTGCTCGGTTGGGCGAGCATGCTGCTGTGGGCGGTCCCGGCGTTCGCGCTGGCCTGGGTGCTGTGGAAGGTGCACACGAAGTCGGCCGGCAAGCGCTACGCGTGGCGCGGCGTTGCCGTGGCGTTCGCGCTGTACGGCGTGTCGCTGGTCGTCGGTGGCGCGCTGGGCAGCACGAATCCGTTCGCGCCGATCCCGGCGCTCGCCGCGAAGGTGGACTTCCTCGAGTTCAAGCGCATCAAAACGCTCGCGGATCTCGAGCGCGAAGTCGCGGCGGCCAAGGCGTCCGGCAAATCGGTGATGCTCGATTTCTACGCGGACTGGTGCGTGTCCTGCAAAGAGATGGAACACAAGACGTTCACCATCCCCGACGTGCAGGCCGCGCTGGCGAACACCGTGAAACTGCAGGCCGACGTCACCGCCAACGATGACGAGGACCAGGCGCTGCTCAAGCACTTCGACATCTTCGGTCCGCCGACGATCGCCTTCTATGGCACCGATGGCGAGGAAAAGAGAAACTTCCGCGTCGTCGGGTTCATGGAGGCTGCGGAGTTCGCGGCCGTGGTCCGGCAAGCGGTCGACGCACCGAAGACGCCGTGACGGATCCTTCTTCGAAAGCACCGCGACTGCTGGTCGCGGCGGTCATCGTTGCCGCGGCCGGCGCGGGTGGCTACTTCGCGTATCGCGCGAATGCAAAAGCGCCGGAAGCGATCACCGCGGAGCAGACCCCGGCTCCTGCCGCACCCAGCGGCGAAACGGCGGGCGAACCCGCGAGCGACGTCGCGGCCAATCCTTCTGCCGACGCCGGGGCGAAAAAGAAGGTCCCGGACACGCTGCCGGACATCACGCTCGCCGGCCTCGACGGCAAACCCACGAAGCTCGCGAGCTTTGCCGGCCGGCCGCTGATGCTGAATTTCTGGGCGACGTGGTGCGCCCCCTGCCGCCGCGAGATTCCGCTGCTCAATAAGATAAGAGAGCAACGGAAGGGTCAGAATGCCGAGATCGTCGGCGTTGCCGTCGATTTCCGCGACGATGTGCTCGCGTACGTGAAAAAAACGCCCATCAGCTATCCGTTGCTGATGGGGGAAGAGGATGGCCTGGCCGCCGCCGAGGCGTTCGGCATGGGCATGGCCTTCCCCTTTTCGGTCTTCGTCGACAGCCAGAACCGGGTGCTGACCATAAAGGTGGGCGAGTTGCACGAAGATGAGGCCAACTTCGCGTTCGATCGACTGAAGGACATCGACAATGGCGTCCTGACGCGGGAAGCCGCCCAGGCGGCGGTTGCCGATGCTTTCCGGGAGATGGCGGCCAAACGGGCCAAATCGGAGTCGGCCGAGGCTCATTGACCGGTGATCCGGCCGCGTTCGCGGCCGTTTGGCGAAAACCGCGCACGTTCCGGACCAATTACGGTAAATTCGCCGCCTTCTGTTGACCCCGGGGGATGGTCGAAAGAGCCATGGCGCGACTCTTATTACTGAATGGTCCGAACCTGAACCTGCTCGGCACCCGCGAGCCCGAGGTCTACGGGGCGGACACGCTGGCCGCCATCGAAGAACGCGCCCGCAACGCGGCCGCGAAGCTGGGCCACGAGCTGGTCGCCTTCCAGAGCAATGCCGAACACGAGCTCATCGACCGCGTGCAGACCGCGCGTGCCAACGGTATCGCCTTCGCCGTGATCAATCCGGGTGCGTTCACGCACACCAGCGTCGCGCTGCGCGATGCCCTGCTGGGCGTGAAGCTGCCGTTCATCGAACTACACCTGTCGAACACGTTCGCCCGGGAGAAATTCCGGCATCACTCGTATTTCTCCGATATCGCCGTGGGCTGCATCGTGGGGCTGGGAGCCCTGGGATACGAGCTCGCGATCCAGGCGGCGGCCGCGCGCCTCCAGACCAAGAATTAACCGTTTTCACACGAAGGGAGTCCGACGTTGGACATTCGGAAAGTAAAGAAGCTCATCGAACTACTCGAAGAGTCGGGGATCGCGGAGATCGAGATCAAGGAAGGCGAGGAAGCGGTGCGCATCAGCCGCATGCCGACCGGCCAAGTCGTGACCCAGCTCGCGCCGCAGATGATCGCGGCGCCGGCTCCCGCCGCCGCCCCCGCCGCGGCTCCCGCGGCCGCCACCGCCGGTGGGCCGCCCGCGGCACCCGCGCGTCGCGCCAATGAACATGTGGTCGCGGCGCCGATGGTCGGCACGTTCTATTCGTCCGCTTCGCCCGGCGCGAAGCCGTTCGTCGAGATCGGCAGCGACGTCAAGGAAGGCCAGGTGCTCTGCATCATCGAGGCCATGAAGATGATGAACCAGATCGAGAGCGACAAGACCGGCAAGATCACCGCCATCATGGCGACCAACGGCGACCCCGTGGAATTCGGCCAACCGCTATTCGTCATCGAATAGGGCCACCGAACAATGCTCGACAAGATCATCATCGCGAATCGCGGCGAGATCGCGCTTCGCATCCTGCGCGCCTGCCGCGAGCTCGGGATCAAGACGGTCGCGGTGCATTCGACCGCCGACTACAACCTGAAGCACGTGCTGCTCGCCGACGAGTCGGTGTGCATCGGCCCGCCGCAGTCGCAGAAGTCGTACCTCAACATGCCGGCGATCATCAGCGCGGCCGAGGTCACGGACGCGGTCGGCATCCATCCGGGTTACGGATTCCTTTCGGAGAACGCGGACTTCGCGGAGCGCGTCGAGAAGAGCGGCTTCACGTTCATCGGCCCGCGCGCCGACGTGATCCGCATGATGGGAGACAAGGTCTCGGCCATCAACGTGATGAAGAAGGCCGGCGTGCCCTGCGTGCCCGGCTCGGGCGGCCCGCTCGGCGACGTGCCGGAAGAGAACTTCCGCATCGCGCGCGACATCGGCTACCCGGTCATCATCAAGGCGTCCGGCGGCGGCGGCGGCCGCGGCATGCGCGTGGTGCACAGCGAAGCGGCGTTGCTCAATGCGATCGCGGTCACGAAGAGCGAGGCCCTGGCCGCGTTCAACAACGACCAGGTCTACATGGAGAAATTCCTCGAGCGCCCGCGCCACATCGAATTCCAGGTGCTGGCCGACCATCATGGCAACGTGATCCATCTCGGCGAGCGCGACTGCAGCATGCAAAGACGCCACCAGAAGGTCGTCGAGGAAGCGCCGGCCCCGGGCATCACCGAGGCGCAGCGCGAGAAGATGGGCGAGCGCGTGGTCGAGGCCTGCAAGGCCGTCGGTTACCGCAGCGCCGGCACGCTCGAGTTCCTGTACCAGGACAACGAGTTCTACTTCATCGAGATGAACACGCGCATCCAGGTGGAACACCCGGTGACCGAGCTCATCACGGGCATCGACCTCGTGAAGGCGCAGCTGCTGATCGCCTCCGGCGAGAAGCTGCAGTACGCGCAGAAGGACATCAAGCTCACCGGCCACGCCATCGAGTGCCGCATCAACGCGGAGGACGCGAAGACGTTCATGCCCTCGCCCGGCCCGATCAAGCTGTGGCACGCGCCCGGCGGTCCCGGCATCCGGGTAGATAGCCACATCTACTCCGGCTACAACGTGCCGCCGCACTACGATTCGCTGATCGCCAAGGTCATCTCGTACGGCGACACGCGCGAGACGGCGATCGCGCGCATGCGCAATGCATTGGCCGAGATGGTCGTCGAAGGGATCAAGACGAACACGGCGCTGCACCAGGAAATCTTCACGCACCAGGCGTTCCGCACCGGTGGACAGGACATCCACTACCTGGAGCGCCGACTCGGCCTGAAGTAAGTGCCTCAGCTGGCGATCACGCTGGACCTCGACGGGCTCGATGCCGAGCTCGTCGAGGAATCCTGCTTCGAATTCGGTGCGCTCGCGGTCTCGTACACGGACCAGCACGACGATCCCATCCTCGAACCCGCGCCCGGCGAGTTCCGGCTGTGGCCGCATTCGCGGCTGCAGGCGTTGTTCCCGTTCGAGACCTCGCCGGAGGAACTGGTGACCGGCCTGTCGCACGTGCTGCGGATCGACCCGGCGCGCCTGTCGCTCGAGACGCTGGCGGATCGCGTCTGGGAACGCGAGTGGCTGCGCGATTTCCACCCGATGTGCTTCGGCCGCAAGTTGTGGGTGGCGCCGCACCACTCGCACGTGCACACGCGGGACGCGGTCATCGTGCGGCTCGATCCCGGTCTCGCCTTCGGCACCGGCACGCACGCGACCACGGCGATGTGCCTGTCGTGGCTCGACGAGCACGCGGGGCCCGGCCAGACCGCCATCGACTACGGCTGCGGCTCCGGCGTGCTCGCCGTCGCCGCGGCGAAACTCGGCGCGCGCGCCGCGCATGCCTTCGACATCGATCCGCAGGCGCTGACCGCGACGCGCGACAACGCCGCCGCCAATGACGTCGGCGGAATCGTCCACGTGGTCGACACCGACGCGCAGCTGCCCGCGGGCGCCGACCTGCTGCTGGCTAACATCCTGTGCGGTCCGCTGTGCGAGCTCGCGCCGCGCTTCGCCGCGTTGACGCGCCCCGGCGGGCGCATCGTGCTCGCCGGCCTGCTGTCGACGCAGGCCGACGACGTGAGCGCGGCGCACGCGCCGTGGTTCGACGTCACGCCGTTCGCGACCCGCGACGGCTGGACCGCGCTCTCCGGCGTGCGCAAGCCGTGAGCCTTGCCTTTCCCTCCACTCGCGGCGCATAAAGGCCGCGCCACCACCACAGGATCTCCGCTTGTTCACCGTCTGTCCGAAATGCACGCTGACCCTGGTCGTCACGACCGTGGACCTGCGCGCCGGACAAGGCTACGTGCGCTGTGGCCGCTGCTCGAACGTGTTCAACGCGCTGATCGCGTTGCGCGAAGGTGATCCCGCGAACGGCACGTCCGATACGGCGAATCGCCGGCTCCAGGAAACCGCGCCGGCCTCCGTCGATCCCGCGAAAGGCGTCGGCGTGGAGATGGATCCGGAACCGGAGCCCGAGCCCACGCCGGAACCGCTGGTCGAAGAAATCCTGATGTCGTCGGAAGGCGAGACATCGCTCGACGAGCCGTCGCTCGAGTTCGATCCGCAGGCCACCGACGTCTCGGAGATCTTCATCTCCGCCGACGATCCCGAACAGGGTGCCTCGGGCACGTACGAAGCCGTGGTACTGCAGGTCGATCCGCCGCTCGACCCGGAGCTCATCGCCGAGCCGGCCTCGCACACGGACACGATCGCTTCCGAAGAGTGGTCGCTGCTCGACGACGAGCCGCCGGCCGACGCCGAATCGGTCATCGAGGAATCTCCGCTCGTGGCGGCAGCCGCGGCCGAGGACGCCGGCGAGAGCGAAGGCGCGCCGGCGGATCCGAGCTGGGTCGAGGAGATGTTCGCCGAGGCCGAAGCGCAGTCCGCGGCGAAGCAACCGGCGTCGGCACCGGCGTCGCCGAAGCCGGCCGTGCGCGGCGGCCGGCGCGCCGCCGATCTCGTCGCCGCCGAGCCGCCGGCGCACGAGGAAATCGAAATCCAGGGCGAGCCGGAGTTCGCACCCGACGATGCCGCGATCGCGAAGCCGGCACCCAGCGAGGCCGCCATCGCCGCGTTGAGCGGCACGCCGGAAAACCGCCGCCCCGCCTGGCAGTACATCGCGGGCGTGAGCGCGCTGGCGCTGGTCTTCGTGCTGCAGATCGTCCACTTCAACCGGCAGAGTCTCGCGCTCAGCCCGACGTTCGGCCCCGCCGTGGCGAAGGTGTACGGCTGGCTCGGGGCGACGCTGACGCCGCGCTGGGACCTCACCGCGTACTCCGTGCGCCAGCTCGGCGCCGAATCCGAGGGCGCCGACGGTACGCGCCTGCGCGTGCGCGTGTCGCTGCAGAACGAGAGCGCGCGCGTGCAGCCGCTGCCGCTGCTGCGGCTGACGCTCGAGGATCGCTTCGGCAATCCCGTCGCGACGCGCGATCTCGAGCCCGCCGACTATCTTCCCAAGCGTCTCGCCGACCAGCGCCTGCTCGAGCCCGACCAGCGCATCGACGCCGAGGTGCACGTGCTCGATCCCGGCAAGACCGCGATGGGCTTCGTGATCGACGCCTGTCTGCGTTCGGCGAGCGGCGGCATCGGCTGCACGGCGGACGCGCGCGCGCAGCAGCCGAAACGCGCCGACGGCTGATCCATGTCGGCCGATAGCCCGCCACCGCTCGTTGCCAGCATCGGGCCGTACACGCTGCCCTCCAACGTCGTGCTCGCGCCGATGGCCGGCGTGACCGATCGCCCCTTTCGGGTGATTGCCCGACGCTTCGGCGCGGGACTCGCCGCGTCGGAAATGATCACGAGTGACGTGCGCCTCTGGACGACGGCGAAAACGCAACGTCGCATGGACCACGTCGGCGAACCCGAGCCGCGCGTGGTGCAGCTGGCCGGCGCGGATCCGGACGCGCTCGCCGAAGCGGCGCGCCGCAATATCGATCTCGGCGCGCAGATCATCGACATCAACATGGGCTGCCCGGCAAAAAAAGTCTGTAACCGCCTGTGCGGCTCGGCTTTGCTCACCGATGAAGCGCTCGTCGCGAAAATTCTCGAGACCGTCGTTGCCGCGAGCAGCGTTCCGGTGACACTGAAGACGCGCACCGGATTCCGTCGCGACGAACGCAACGGTGTGCGCATCGCGCAACTCGCTGAATCGTGTGGCATCGCGGCGCTCGCGGTGCACGGACGCACGCGCGAAGATTTTTACGATGGTGCAGCGGAGTACGACACCATCCGCGAAATCAGATCGCGCACGCGCATTCCCTTATTCGCGAATGGCGATATTGATTCGCCGCAAAAAGCGCGATCGGTGCTTGATTTGACCGGTGCGACAGGAGTAATGCTCGGACGCGGCGCGCATGGCTCGCCGTGGATATTCCGTGATGTCAATTATTTTTTGTCTCACGGAAAAAATGCGCCCGCACTTCCATTCGCCGAAGTGAGTGCTACCATCCTCGCGCATCTCGAATCCCTCTACGACTTTTACGGCGAAGAGACAGGCGTTCGAGTTGCACGCAAACACCTCGGTTGGTATCTCGAGAAGATGCAGGATGCGCCCGATGTCCGTCGGGAGTTGATGGCAGCTTCGACGTCGGCGTCGCAGTTTGCGTTGTCGAAAAAAAGTCTCGACGCCTGGGTGCAGGCCCGCGAAGAGATAGCCGCTGCGACCTGGGGAGGTATCGCGGCGAGCGGATGAGACGGGTGTTCAGGCTCGGACACAGACGATGGGGCTCATTGAATGACGGCGAAAACTTCTCGGACTCGCAAGGACTCCGGTCGTAACGGCACGCTCGAAGTGCCACTCAGAAACCACGCCGAACGCGCCCTCTCCGACTACTTCTCGAACCTCAACGGGCACAAGCCCGCGCACCTGTACGACCTGGTGCTGCGCGAGGTCGAAGAACCCCTGTTCCGCGCGGTGCTCGACTACTCGTCGGGCAACCAGTGCCGCGCCGCGGCGATCCTCGGCATCAACCGGGGCACGCTGCGCAAGAAGCTTCGCCAGTTCGGCCTGTCCGGTTAAAAAGCACACGTCGATGCTCGTCACGATCAGAAGAGCCCTGCTGTCGGTCTCCGACAAGACGGGGCTGGTCGATTTCGCCCGCGCCCTCGTTGCGCGCAATGTCGAATTGCTGAGCACGGGTGGTACAGCCCGGCTGCTGGTCGACGCCGGCATCCCCGTGACCGAGGTGTCCGCGTACACCGGGTTCCCCGAGATCATGGACGGCCGCGTGAAGACGCTGCACCCGCGCGTGCACGGCGGTCTCCTCGGCCGGCGTGGCGTCGACGACGCCGTCATGGCGAAACACGACATCCCGCCGATCGACCTGCTGGTCGTGAACCTCTATCCATTCGCGCAGACGGTCGCCAGGCCGGACTGCACCTATGCCGACGCCATCGAGAACATCGACATCGGCGGCCCGGCGATGGTGCGCGCCGCGTCGAAGAACCACGAATCCGTCACGGTCATCGTCGATCCGGCCGACTACACGAAGGTTCGCGAGGAACTCGAAGCGAACGGCGGCGCGACGAGCATCGACACGCGCGCCGGCCTCGCCGCGAAGGCGTTCGCGCACACGGCGAAGTACGACACGATGGTGTCGCAGTACCTGCTGTCGCGCGACGAGAGCCCGTCCGAGCTGTTCCCGGACACGCTGCCGCTGGTCTACGAGAAGATCCAGGACCTGCGCTACGGCGAGAACCCGCACCAGCAGGCCGCGTTCTATCGCCAGCCCGGCGCGCAGGGCTCCTGCATCGCGACGGCGAAGATGCTCCAGGGCAAGGAGCTGTCGTTCAACAACATCGCGGACACGGATACCGCGGTCGAGTGCGTGCGCGTGTTCGCGGAACCCGCCTGCGTCATCGTCAAGCACGCGAACCCCTGCGGCGTCGCGACGGCCGTGTCGATCACGGACGCCTACGACCGCGCCTACCGCACCGATCCCACCTCCGCGTTCGGCGGCATCATCGCGTTCAACCGCGAGCTCGACGAGGCCACGGCCGTCGCGATCACCGGCCGGCAGTTCGTCGAGGTGATCGCGGCACCGTCCGTGTCGCCCGCGGCCGCCGCCGCGCTGGCCACGAAGCAGAACGTGCGCGTGCTGGTCCTCGGCCCGCTCGCCAGCACCAATCCCTCCGAGCTCGAATACCGCAGCGTGGTCGGCGGCCTGCTCGTCCAGAGTCGAGACACGGCGCTGGCGCAGCCCGACACTTTCAAGTTGGTCAGCACGCTCAAGCCGACGCCCACGCAGTACGCGGACCTGTGGTTCGCCTGGCGCGTGTGCAAGTACGTGAAATCGAACGCCATCGTGTTCGCGAAGGAAGGCATGACGATCGGCGTCGGCGCGGGGCAGATGTCGCGCGTGTATTCGACGCACGTGGCCGCGCTGAAGGCGAAGGACGAAGGCCTGGCCGTCGAGGGCAGCGCCATGGCGTCGGACGCGTTCTTCCCGTTCCGCGACGGCATCGACGCGGCGGCGAAATACGGCATCAAGGCCATCGTCCAGCCCGGCGGCAGCAAGCGCGACGACGAAGTCATCGCGGCGGCCAACGAACACGGCATGACGATGGTCTTCACCGGCATGCGTCATTTCCGGCACTGAGCCGGACGAGTTCCCCGTCGTGAAAGTATTGATCGTCGGATCCGGGGGGCGCGAGCACGCGCTCGCCTGGAAATGCGCGCAGTCCCCGAAGGTCACCGAGGTGCTGGTCGCGCCGGGCAACGGCGGCACCGCCACCGAGCCGCGCGTGCGCAACGTGGACGTCTCGTCCGAGGACGTCGCCGGCCTCGTCGCGCTGGCGAAGGCCGAGCAGGTCGGCCTCACCATCATCGGTCCCGAGGCGCCGCTGGTGATCGGCGTCGTCGACGCGTTCGCGGCCGCGGGCCTGCGCTGCTTTGGTCCGCGGCAGGCCGCCGCGCAGCTCGAAGGCTCGAAGGCGTTCACCAAGGAATTCCTGAAGCGGCACGGCATTCCGACCGCCGCGTACGCCACGTTCACGAAGGACACCTTCGACGAGGCCTGGGTGCGCGCGCAGCGCGTGCCCGTCGTCGTCAAGGCCTCCGGGCTCGCCGCGGGCAAGGGCGTGGTGATCTGCGAGACGCTGGACGAGGCCGTCGCGACCGCGCGCGGGATGTTCGGCGGCCAGTTCGGTTCCGCGGGCGACCAGGTCGTCATCGAGGAATTCCTGCCCGGCGAGGAAGCGAGCTTCATCGTCATGGCCGACGGCCGGAACATCGTGACCATGGCCACGTCGCAGGATCACAAGCGGCTGAAGGACGCCGACGCCGGCCCGAACACCGGCGGCATGGGCGCGTATTCGCCCGCGCCCGTGGTCGACCGCGCGATGCACGACCGCATCATGCGCGAGGTCATCGTGCCGACCATCCGCGGGCTCGAGAAGGACGGCACGCCGTACACCGGCTTCCTCTACGCCGGGATCATGGTGCATCCCGACGGCACGCCGAACGTGCTCGAGTACAACTGCCGTTTCGGCGATCCGGAGACGCAGCCCATCCTGATGCGCCTGCGCAGCGACCTGGTCGCACTGTGCGAAGCCGCGCTCGACGGGAAGCTCGACACGGCGCAGGCCGAGTGGGATCCGCGCGCGGCGCTCGGCGTCGTGCTGGCGGCGGGCGGTTATCCGGACACCGTGCGCAAGGGCGATTCGATCGCCGGGCTCGACGCTGCCGCCACACTGCCGGGCAAGGTGTTCCACGCCGGCACGAAGCTCGTGGACGGCAAGGTGATCACGAACGGCGGGCGCGTGTTGTGTGCGGTCGGCCTCGGCGACAGCGTGTCGGCGGCGCAGGCGCAGGCGTATGGTCTCGTCGACCGGATCTCGTGGACCGGCATGCAGTGCCGGCGCGACATCGGGTATCGCGCGATCGCGCGGGAACGTTCCGGGAAATGAATATCTGGCTCGTCCGCCACGCCGTGGCGCACGAGCGCAGCGCGAGGCGCTGGCCGGATGATTCGCAGCGACCACTGACGCCAGCCGGCAGACGCAAATTCCGCCAGGCGGCGCGCGGATTGGCGACGCTGCTGCCCCGCTCGACCCCGATCCTCACCAGTCCTTTCGTCCGGGCGCGACAGACCGCTGACCTGCTGTCCGCCGCGAGCGGCGGCCGTGTCGTCGAGTGTGCGGAGCTGGCGCATGGCGGTGCTGTCGCAGCCGTCATCCGCCTGTTGAACAGGCGCGCCGGCACCCGCGCGGTGCTCGTCGGGCACGAACCGGAGTTCGGTCGACTGCTGGCCGCGATGGTGGGAGCGCGGGGCATGCGGAGCACGAACTTCGAATTCCGGAAAGGCGGCGCGGCCTGCCTGGAGTTTTCGGGCCGCATCGCGGCCGGCAGCGGGACGTTGCTGTGTTTCCTGCCGCCGAAGGTGCTGCGCGCGCTGCGCTAGCCGGCGGCTCCTACGGCCACTTCGTCTCCGCGACGAGCCGGCCGACATCGGCATGTGCCGCCACGATCTGCTCGCGCGTCTGCGTCGATTCGCTCGTGTACACGGCGATGAAGATCGGCCGCCGGTTGGGTGGATAGACGACCACGAGGTCGTTGACGGCGTTGTTCGCGCCGGTGCCGGTCTTGTCGCCGGCCTGCCAGCCGCGCGGGAATCCGGCGCGCACGCGATCGAGGCCGGTGCGCGACTGCGTCATCCAGTCGATCAGCAGCGCACGCGAGGCCAGCGACAACACGTCCTGCGTGAAGAGGCGCAGCATCGAGTCGACCATCGCGCGCGGCGTCGTGGTGTCGCGCGGATCGCCGGCGACGTTCGTGTTGAGCTCGAGCTCGGTCCGGTCGAAGCGCGTCACCTTGTCGCCGACGCTGTCGCGGAAGAACGTGGTCAGCGCCGGCGGGCCGCCGATCGCGGTCAGCAGGACGTTGGCGGCGGCGTTGTCGCTGAGCGTGATGACGGCGGCGCACAGCTCGCGGATGGTCATCGCGGTGGCGCCGGCATTCAGCTTCGCCTCGACGGCGGGCGAGTTCGGCAGCAGGTCCTTGCGGTCGATCGCCAGCGGGCGATCGGGCCCGAAAGCGGCGCGATCGACCTGCCACATCAGCGCGGCCGCCAGCGGCAGCTTGAACGTGGACGCCATCGCGTATCGCGAGTCGTCATCGATGCCGAAGCGTTTGCCGCTCTGCGAATCCAGCACGTGCACGCCGAGCCGGCCGCCGATGCGCTTGTGGATGTCTTTCAGCGTCCGTTCGGCGCTCGCGGCATTTGCGGTGCCGCCGGCCGCGCCCAGCGCGAGGCAAAGGGCGAGGATCTGCCGGCGGGAGTAAGGATCGTTCATCGACGGGGGTCCCTGCAGTGGGTCGTGTGTCGCGGCGACGATAGCGCCGGCGCGCGGCGGCGACTACTGTGGAACGCATGAAACAGCCCCACGGTCTGGTCGCGCCGTTCGCGGCCCTCGCGTTTTCCCTCGTCTTCCGCACCGCCCCGGCCGATGAGGCGCGCGCTCCTACGCGCGCGGAAGCCGAGGTTATGCAGGTCACCCAGGATGCCTGTCAGGCTTTTCTGAAGGCCGACGTCGCCGGCGCGGAGGCGCTGCTGCTGCCGGGTTTCACGCTGGTGAACTCGCGCGCGGTGGTGCAGTCGCGCGACGAGGTGCTCGCGGAATTGCGGGCGCACGATCCCGTCTACTCGGAGTTCCGCAACCATTCGATGAACGCCCATGTGTTCGACGATGCGGCCGTCGTGCAGGGCATCACGACGGTGAAAGGCCGGTCCGGCGACCAGACGTTCGACGTGAACGTGCGTTTCACCGACACGCTGATCCGCGAGAAGGGCAAGTGGCGGCTCATCGTGAGCCACGTGACGCGCATCCCGGGGTGATGGCCGGCCCCGGCGGCCCTAGACTAACTACCTGCGCCCGGGCGCCGGACGACGATGTCGATGCTCTCCGTGTTCGGGTCGAACACGATCTCCGCCTCGCGCCGCTCGAGCTGGCGGCGCACCTGCATGACCTTCGTCTCGAACGAGACGTCGCGCTCGCCGTAGTCGGTGCCCTCGCGCAGCACGAACGACTCGATGACGCCGTTCAGCGCGTCGGGCGAGAGCTCGGTGTGCGGCACCACGATCGGTGGCAGCGGAGAGTCGGGACGGTCTTCGTTCAAGTCGCGTGTTTCCTCACCAGCCAGGCGGCGCCGGTGAACGTGCTCGCGACGGCGAGCATCACCCAGTTGATGTGGCTCGGCGCGGCCACGACCAGCGGAATATGCAGCAGCACGACGAAGCACGCCATCATCGCGGCTTCCAGCGTCGCCGCGAGCCGCGCGCGGTAGCCGCCGACCAGCGCCAGCCCCGCCGCGAGGTGCCCCGCGCCGGTGACCGCGGCCCAGAACTTCTGGTTCGGCGGGATCCACGCGGGCACCATGCTCGCGGTGAATTCGAGATAGTTGAAGTGCGCGAGCCCGAACACGATGCAGCTCGCGCCCGCGAGGATGCGCGCGACCTTCGCCAGCGTGCCGCGCATGGCGCCGGCACCGGTCGAGAACAACGCGACACCGCCCATCGTCGCGAACGTGAACTCGGCGGGCGCGTTCCACGCGCCGATGTGTTTCCAGCCGGCGATCGCGTTCGGCAGGTGCAGTGCCACCACCCAGAGGCCGAAGAACGACGCCAGCAGCAGCGCGCCGAGCCGTTCGCCCTTGCGGCTCAGCATGGCGACGCCGCCGGCGATCAGCAGCAGGCCGCTGACGTAGGCGAGCATGCCGTACGCCGGCAGGCCTTTCGGCACGGGCTGCCACTGCAGCGCGAAGTCGTGGAACCAGATGCCGACGGCGCCTAACAAGATGGCGCCGAACGCGTAGAGGACCGAGTCTTTGTTCATGTGGGCTCCCGGGAGGGGGAGCTACTTTAGCCACGAACGGATCAGCAAGCTAACAACCCCGAGCAGGGACACGCTCGCGGCCCAGATGAGGGCCATCCAGCCGAGTCGCTTGAGCAGCGGCGCCTCGCTCACTCAGTGGTACCCGTCGTGCGCGACCTTGCCGCGGAACACCCAGTACGACCACGCGGTGTACGCGAGGATCACCGGCACCAGCACCGACGCGCCGATCAGCATGAACACCTGGCTCGATTCCGGCGCCGCCGCCGCCTGCAGCGTCACGGAGTTCGGGATCAGGTACGGGTAGAAGCTGATGCCGAGCCCGACGAACGACACGCCGAACACCGCCAGCGTCAGCACGAACGGCGCGAGCTCGTAGTCGCGGCGCAGGCTGCGCACGAAACGCCACGTCAGGATGCCGATGACCAGCGGCACCTGCGCGGTGAACAACACGTTCGGCATCGCGAACCATCGCTCGAAGTAGCGCGGGCCGAGGAACGGCGTCGAGAGGCTCACGGCCAGCAACGCGAGCAGCGTCGCCGGCGCCAGGACGCGCATCAGCCGGCGCGCGTGTTTCTGCGTCTCGCCGTCCGTCTTCCAGTTCAGCCAGCACGCGCCCAGCAAGGAATAACCCGCGACGACGCCGATGCCGGTCAGCAGGCTGAACGGCGTCAGCCAGTCCCACCAGCCGCCGCCGTACACGCGGCCGTTCACGTGCACGCCCTGCAGCAGCGCGCCGAGCGTGATGCCCTGCGTCAGCGCCGCCATGAACGAGCCGGCGGTGAAGGCGAAATCCCAGATCGCGCGATGCGCCGGATCGCGCCAGCGGAACTCGAACGCGACGCCGCGGAACACCAGCGCGAGCAGCATCGCGATCAGCGGCGCGTACAGCGCCGACAGCACGATCGAATACGCCAGCGGAAAGGCCGCCAGCAACCCGCCGCCGCCGAGCACGAGCCAGGTCTCGTTGCCGTCCCACACGGGCGCGATGGAATTCATCGCCGTGTCGCGCTCCTGGCCGACGCCGAACACTGGGAAGAGGATGCCGATGCCGAGATCGAAGCCGTCCATCACCACGTACATGAACACCGCGAACGCGAGGATCGCGGCCCAGACGTTGGTCAACATCGTGGTCTCAGCCATGTCCGCCCTCCCGGTGCTCGCCGGCTCCGCGCGACGTCAGCGCCGGCGCGGGCGTGATGCCGGCCGCGTGCGCCGGCAGGTTCGGCGGATCCGGTTCGTGCGGCTGCGGCGCGCGATGCATGAGATGCAGCAGGTACCACGTACCCATGCCGAACACCGCGAAGTACACGACGACGAACGCGATCAGCGACGCACCGACCGCCGGCGCGGCCAGCGGCGAGACGGACTCGGCCGTGCGCAGCAGGCCGTACACCGTGTACGGCTGGCGCCCCACTTCCGTGGTGATCCAGCCCGCGATCACGGCGAAGAAACCGGACGGGCCCATGACGACGGCGAAACGATGCAGCCAGCGCCAGTCGTAGATCTTCTTCAGCGCGCGCGCCGCGAGACTCGCGACGCCGAGCGCGAACATCAGCATCCCGAGCCCCACCATGACGCGGAACGACCAGAACACCACCTCGACCGGCGGACGATCCTCCGGCTTGATCGTGTCCAGGCCCGCCAACGGCGCATCGAGATCGTGTTTCAGGATCAGCGACGAGAGCTTCGGCACCTCGATCGCGTGTTTCATCTGCTGCGCGTCGTCGTCCGGGATGCCGAACAGGATCAGCGGCGCGCCGTCGGGATGGCTCTGGTAGTGGCCTTCCATCGCCATGACCTTCGCCGGCTGGTGCTCGAGCGTGTTGAGGCCGTGCATGTCGCCGACCAGCACCTGCACCGGCGCGACCAGCGCGGCCATCCACATCGCCATCGAGAACATCTTGCGCGCATGCGCCTGCGTCGCGTCCTTCAGCAGGTGATACGCGCCGACGGCGCCGACCGCCAGCGCCGTCGTCAGGTAGGCGGCGATCACCGTGTGCACGAGGCGATACGGGAAGCTCGGGTTGAACACGATGTCGAACCAGCTGCCCGCCGGCACGAACTGTCCGTGCTCGTTGATCGCGTAGCCGGTCGGCGTCTGCATCCAGCTGTTCACCGACAGGATCCAGAACGCGGAGATGAACGTGCCGATGGCGACCATCAGCGTCGCGGAGAAGTGCAGGCGTTTGCCCACCTTCTTCATGCCAAACAACATGACGCCGAGGAATCCCGCTTCGAGGAAGAACGCGGTCAGCACTTCGTACGCCATCAGCGGGCCGATGATCGGTCCGGCGCGGTCGGAGTACACCGACCAGTTCGTGCCGAACTGGTACGACATCACGATGCCCGAGACGACGCCCATCGCGAACACGACGGCGAAGATCTTCAGCCAGTACTTGTACAGGTCGAGATACAGCGCCTTGCCGGTCTTCAGCCACAGCGCCTCGAGGACTGCGAGATAACTCGCGAGCCCGATCGAGAACGACGGGAAGATGAAATGGAAACTGACCGTGAATCCGAATTGCAATCGGGCCAGCAGCAATGCATCGGCGTCATGAAACATGCGCGCATGCTACGCCCGCGAATCGCGTTTCGCCGTGGTAGCATTCCGACGCATTCATTCCCGCGAAATGCGGCGACCACGCGCCGCGGAATCCGCCGTCAGGCTTTCTTCACCGGCGCCACGTTCGCGTTCATCCGGAACAGGTTGTTAGGGTCGACCTTCGTCTTCAGCGCCACCAGCCGCTCGAAGTTGCCGCCATACGTGGTCGACAATCGCGCGGCGTCGTCGGGCCGGTATTCGTTGACGTAGAAGCCGTGCGTGTGCGGCTCGATCGCCGGCCAGGCCGAGCGCACCCAAGCGCTGACGGCGTCGTTCTGCGCGGGGTCGTCCCAGTGCGCCGCGATGAAGATCAGGTGTTTGACGCTGCGCTGCGCGAACGCCGTGGCGTCCGGCTTCACGCGCGAGATCGCGCCGCCGGCGTGCGGCAACTGCACGGTCTGCACCATCGGCAGGTTGGCCTGCCCGATCGTCGAGAGCAGCACGTCGATCAGCGCCGGACTCGTCTGGTGCACCATCCCGCCCTTGATGTAGTGACGATGCCCGTGCTCGGCGGATTTGTCCTGCCGCTGCTGCAGCCTGACGTACGGCGTCTCGGCGACGCTGTCGCGGATGGGCTTGCGGAACTCGCGCAGCGGCGCCAGCACCTTCGCGGCGCCGGCGCGCGGACCGCTGTAACAGACGTCGAGCGACAGGAAGCGCAGATCGTTGGGCAGGCGCACCAGCGCGAATTCGACGTACAGCTCGTCGGGCGCCTGCGCGAGGAAATCGAACAGGAACGCGAGCATCGCGGGCGCGTCCTGCCAGGAGTACGCGAGCTCGCCGCCGACCATGACGGGATCGACCGGATGCAGCTGGAACTCGAACGACGTCACGACGCCGAAGTTGCCGCCGCCGCCACGCAGGCCCCAGTAGAGCTCCGGGTTCTGCCGGGCGCTGGCGGTCTGGAGTTTTCCATCCGCGGTCACGACGTCGAAGGAGCGGACGTTGTCGCAGGCGAGCGCGAAACGGCGGCCGAGCCGTCCGAACCCGCCGCCCGTCGTCAAACCACCCACGCCGGTGTGCGAGACCGTGCCCGCGGTGGTGGCGAGGCCATGCACCAGCGATTCGCGATCGAGCGCACCCAGCAACGCGCCGCCCTCGATCCAGGCCAGCCGCTGCGCCGGATCGACGCGCGCGCCGTTCATCGCCGACAGGTCGAGCACCAATCCCTTGTCGCACACCGACTGGCCGGACAGGCTGTGCCCGCCGCCGCGCACCGCGACCAGCAGGTTTTTCGCTGCCGCGAATTGCACCGCGGTCATCACGTCCGCCGGGCCGCTGCAGCGCGCGATCAAGGCCGGGCGCCGGTCGAACGCGGCGTTCCAGATCTTGCGGGCGTCGTCGTAACCGCCGGCGCCGGCCAGCAGCAGATCGCCGCGCAGGTTGGCCGCGAGGTCCGCGACCTCCGTGCCCGCGAGCACGATCGGTTTGCCGTCGCCGGAGACGGCGTCGATGTCGGCGATGGCGGTGAGCGGGTCGGCGGCTAACAACCGGCCGAACGGCAGCGCGGCGGAGACGGCGACGGCGGAGCGGAGGAACTGGCGACGGAGCAGCGGTGTGCGCATGGTCGACTCCCGTGACGAGGCGCATACAGTGCGCCCGCCACGAAGAGTCTTGCTACCGCGCCCGCGGCCGGCGCGGAGGATTCTGAGACTTTTTCCCCGGCCGCCGGTCGGGCGGATGCGTGTTCAGCCTGACGGAAGCTAGCTCAGGCTGACGGCAGCTAGTTCAGCCTGACGGCAATTGGGCGCGCAGCTGCGAGATCTCCGCTTCCAGTTCCGAGACACGTTCCAGCAATCGCAGTGCGACACCGAGTCCGCGCACGTCGAGCTCGAGGTCATCGCGCAGCCGGCACGCGGTGCGTGCCACGGTGATCACGCGCGCGCTGAACGTGTAGCCGCCGGCGCCGCTGCCACTCGCGGCGATCGCGCCGCCCTGCACGAGCTCGAGCAGCTCGCGCTCGCTGAGACCCGACACCTGCACCAGCTCGGCCAGCGTGACGAGGCGGTGCTCGTCGAGCCACATCACGTCCGTCTCGCCGGTCATGCGCCTTCTCCGAAGTGGCGCCGCGGATCCGCGGCGGTCTCGCCGAGCTCGCGATACAGCTCGCGCTCCCGCTCGCTCAAACTACCCGGCACGACGATCTGCGCCACCGCGAACAGGTCGCCGGCGGCGCCGCGCGGTCGCGGCAGCCCGCGCCCGCCGAGCCGCAGCTTCTGGCCCGACGACGTGCCCGCGGGGATCCGCAGGTTCACGGCGCCGGCCGGCGTCGGCACTTCCACCGACGCACCCAGCGCGGCTTCGGCCGGCGTCAGCGGCAGGTCGAGATACAGGTCGTGATCCGTCGCGCGATACAGGCGATGCGGCTTCAGCGTGATGTCGAGATAGAGGTCGCCGTCGCGGCCGCCGTTCGTGCCCTTGCCGCCCTTGCCGGGCAGGCGCAGACGCTGGCCGTCGACGGCACCCGGCGCGACGCGCGCCTTCACGGGGTGCGGCACGCGCCGCGCCTGGCCCGAAGGATCGCGTTCGGTCAGCGTGAGGTTCAGCTCGAGCGTCGTCCCCTTGAACGCATCCTCGATGCTGATCTCGACCGGCACCTCGAAGTCCTGGCCGGGGATCGCGCGCGAGCCTCCGCCACCGAACGGGCTGCCACCGAACTGGCCGCCCCCGGCGCCGCCGAAGCGCGAGAACAGGTCGGCGAAATCGACGTCGTCGAACGAGAACTGCGCATTGCCGCCGCCATGCTGGCGCGCCCAGTCCGGCGGCGGACGGAACTCCTCGCCCTCGGGCCGCGAGCCGAGCGCGTCGTAGGCCGCGCGTTTCTCGGCGTCCTTCAGCGTGCCGTACGCCTCGGCGACTTCCTTGAACTTCGCCTCGGCGTCCGGCTCCTTGGAGACGTCCGGATGATATTTCTGCGCGAGCCGCCGATAAGCCTTCTTGATCTCGTCGGCGCTCGCGCCGCGCTCGACGCCGAGCGCCGCGTAGTAGTCGGTGTACTTCATCGAACTCCGGTCACTGCCGTGGTCATTGCGCCCCGGGCGCGGCCATCTTCTTCGGCTTGTAGCCCGCGGGGATCTCGAACATCGACGCCGGGATGGCCTCTTCGCGCCACACCTTCACCAGCTGCTCCTCGTCGCCGAGCTTGCCGTCCTCGTAACCGCGCGAGCGCATGGGGAAACCATTCACTTTGGCCTGTGCATCGAACTCGTTGCTCATCATGCCGGCCAATGTGGGGACGGATTTCGCCATTTCCTCGAACACCTTGGCGAAGTTCGCGAACACGGCCTGGAAGTTCTCCTTGCCGGGCAATTGCGAATACGGCACGACACAGAGCTGGTCGTCGAGCTCGCCATTGCGCTTGATGTCCCAGACCTTGCAGGCGCGACCGTCGACCTTGTCGCTCTTGCCGGTGTCGACGGCTTCGACCGTCCATTTCTGGTCGGGGCCGCCCATGCCGGGCGTCTTGCCCATCATCTGTTCGACCTGCGCGCGCTGATCCGGCGGCAGCTTCGCGAGCTGCTCCTTCATCTGGTCCATGGCCGAGCTGATCTGCGCGGCGAGCTGCTGCATGGTCGCCTTGTCGAAGGCGATGTACGTGTGGTCCGAGTCGTCGACGATGTACATCGTGTCGCCCTTGATGATGGAGGCGCGACCCTCCTCGTCGACGAAGCGGCCGTTGCCGCCCTGGACGTACATCTTCTGGGAGGGCGACGTGGTGTTGTTGGGGACGTCGTGCGTCACCAGCTCGACGTAGACGCCGGCCGAGGCGACCGAGGTGGCGAGCGTGGCGGCCAGGGCCGTGCAGATCGTGGCGATGCGGTTCATGAATGCCCTCTGGGTTCGGAGTGGCCGGACTCTAGCACCTGGTCCGGTCGTGTAATTTAGTCACGGCTTTCATAGACTTAGTTCCATGCTCGTCTCCTGGGACCACGACAATCCGCACGTCGTCGCGCTCGACGTGGCCGACGCCGACATCGACGCCTACGGCCACGTGAACAACGCGGTGTACCTGCGCTGGCTGGATCGCGCCGCCTGGTCGCACTCGGCCGCGCTGGGCGTGTCGATCGCCGACTGCACGCGGCTGCGGCGCGGCATGGCCGCGTTGCGCATCGAGATCGACTACCTGCGCGCGGCGCTGCCCGGCGACCGCGTCGAGATCGCCACGTGGATCGTCGAGGCAGACCACAAGCTGCGCGTCACGCGCCGCTTCCAGCTGCGCCACGCGGCCGATGGCGGAACACTGGCGCGCGCCACGACGCAGTACGTCTGCCTGAATCTCGACTCGGGGCGCGCGGTGCGCATGCCGCCGGAGTTCAGCGCGGCCTATCGGGTGACCCTCTGATGGAAGAGCCGGCCTGATGGAAGAGCGGCGCAAGCCCGTGCTCGGTCGCGTGGTACCGGGCGTCACGCCCGACCTGCAGCGCCGGCTGCGGCGCTTCTTCGGCGTCGTGCAGACGCTGAGCCCGTCGCTGGCCGCGAAGCTCGCGCTGCGCCTGTTCATGACGCCGCCGCGCCGCCGTCTCGACGCGACGGACGCGCCCGTGGTGGCGCAGGCCGTGCGCAGCGTCGTGCCGATCGGCGCGGATTCGTTCACGCAGTGGACCTGGGGCGATGAGGCACCGGTCGTCGTGGTGCTGCATGGCTGGGGCAGCCACGCGGCCCGGTTCGGCGACTTCATCGCGCCGTTGCGTGCCGCCGGTTACCGCGTCGTCGGCATCGACGCGCCGGCGCACGGCGTGTCGCCGGGCCGCCAGTCCGACCTGCCGCGCTTCCGCGATAGCCTGATCGCGGTGCTGCGCGCGCATCGGCCCGTGCACGCGGTCATCGGCCACTCGCTGGGCGGCGCCGCCACGCTGACGGTGCTCGCCGAGACGCAGGAATTCCACCCGGGCCGCATCTGCCTGTTCGGCGTGCCGGCCGACATGGACTACATCCTCGAATCGTTCGCGATGATGCTGGGACTGCGGCCACGCGCGATGGCGAAGCTGCGCGAACGGTTCGAGCGGCAGTTCGGCCGCAGCGCGCGCGACATCTCGATCGCCGCCGCCGCGCCGCACGTGCGCATCCCGACGCTGGTCGTGCACGACGAAGAGGACAACGTCGCGCCGCTCGCGCAGGGACAGGCGCTGGCCGCGGCGATCCCGCACGCGACGATGCACCTGACGAAGGGACTGGGACACAGCGGCGCGCTGCGCGACGCCGCGACGATCGAGCGCGTGATCGCCTTTCTGCGGGCCTAGAAACTCGCGCGGAAGAAGATCTCGGGCCCCGACGAGGAGAGATCGAACATCAGCGGCTGCTCGGTGTCGGTGACCTCGAGGTTCGCCTCGAGCTTCGTGTAACCGAGACCGATGGCGAGATTCCGGTGCCAGCGATACTGCAGGTCGAGATGGTAGTCGGACATGCTGCCGTCGAAGCCCTCGGGACTCGCCGAGAACTGCTGTCCGCGCAGCGTCACCGACCAGCGCTTCGAGATGCGGAACGCGGCGTTCGCGGCGATCGTCGGGAAGATGCCGACCTCGGAATCCTTCTCACGCTGCAACGTGCCCGGACGGCCGCCTTCGGCCTCGGCCTGGATCACGTGGATGCCGAGTCCGAGCCCGGCTTCGAAGCGCTCGAACTTGAAGAATTCGTAGCCGTACGTGACCGAGAACACGCGCCAGTCGAGCTTGGTCCGGAACACCTGGCCAGCATCGAAACCGAAGTCGCCGAAGTCGATGTCGCGCACCAGCGGCTGTTCCTTGAAGCGGCTCAGCTTGAAATAGTCGACGCGCATGTGATGGCGCTCGCGCATGCGCATGTCGACTTCCATGCGGCCCTGGTTCACCTGGTCGTCGAGACCGAGATCCCGCTCGGCGTTGAGCAACGTGCCCGGCACCACGCCGTTCGTCGAGTCGAGCCGGAAGTCCGTGTTCACCGACGGCTGGAAATAGATGAGGCGCATGGCGAAACGGTCGGAGACGGGACTCGCGATGCCCTGCGTGTCCGGCTTCATCACATCGCTGGGCTTGAGCACCGGCCCCGCCTTCTCGCGCTCGCGGCGCGGCGCCTCGACCGGTTCTTCCTTGTCCTTGCGCAGCAGGGCGCAGCCCGACAGCGCGAGACTCAGCACGAGGACCAGGGCAAGACGCATGGCGGAACTCCGGGACCGGGAAAACGGCCGCGCGACATGATCTAACACGCGGGACGGGGGCGCCAGAGTCGCCCCAAAGAGACGGGGCCGGTGTGATTCGCATCACACCGGCCCCAAGTGCCAGTCCCGGTAGCGAGGGACGGACCTCGGTCCATCCCCGCAGAACCGTCAGCGCTTCATCGCGTCGAAGAACTCGGCATTGGTCTTCGTATCCTTCATCTTGTCGAGAAGGAATTCGATGGCCGCCAGCTCGTCCATCGGATGGAGCAGCTTGCGCAGGATCCAGATCTTGGCGAGTTCGCCCGGATCGGTGATCAGCTCTTCCTTGCGCGTGCCGGAGCGGTTGATGTTGAACGCCGGGAACACGCGCTTCTCGGCGATGCGGCGGTCCAGGTGCACTTCGCTGTTGCCCGTGCCCTTGAACTCCTCGTAGATCACGTCGTCCATCTTCGAGCCGGTGTCGATCAGCGCGGTCGCGAGGATAGTTAGGCTGCCGCCCTCCTCGATGTTGCGCGCGGCGCCGAAGAAGCGCTTCGGGCGCTGCAGGGCGTTGGCGTCGACACCACCGGTGAGGACCTTGCCGGAGCTCGGCACCACGGTGTTGTAGGCGCGCGCGAGACGCGTGATGGAGTCGAGCAGGATCACGACGTCCTTCTTGTGCTCGACCAGGCGCTTGGCCTTCTCGATCACCATCTCCGCGACCTGCACGTGGCGGGCGGCGGGTTCGTCGAACGTGGACGACACCACCTCGCCCTTCACCGTGCGCTGCATCTCCGTGACTTCTTCCGGCCGCTCGTCGATGAGCAGCACGATCAGATAGACCTCGGGATGGTTCGCCGTGATGGACGTGGCGATGTTCTGCAGCAGCATCGTCTTGCCGGCCTTCGGCGGCGAGACGATGAGGCCGCGCTGGCCCTTGCCGATGGGCGAGACCAGGTCGATCGTGCGCGCCGTGAGATCTTCCGTCGATCCGTTGCCACGCTGCAGCTTGAGGCGCTTCGTGGGATGGAACGGCGTCAGGTTCTCGAACAGCACCTTGCTGCGCGAGCTGTCGGGCGAATCGAAGTTGATCTCGCCGACCTTCAGCAGCGCGAAGTAACGCTCGCCATCCTTCGGCGGGCGGATCAGGCCGGAGATCGAATCGCCGGTGCGCAGGTTGAAGCGGCGGATCTGGCTGGGCGACACGTAGATGTCGTCCGGACCCGCGAGATACGAACCGTCGGCGGAGCGCAGGAAGCCGAAGCCGTCCTGCAGGATCTCGAGCACGCCATCGCCGTAGATGTTCTCGCCGTTGCGCGAGTGCGCCTTCAGGATGCCGAAGATGATGTCCTGCTTGCGCGAGCGGGCCATGCCTTCGACGCCCATCGACTCGGCCATCTTGACCAGCTCGTAGATCGGCTTGGCCTTGAGCACCGAGAGATTCATCGAGCTCTTGGTGGCCGCGAGATCGGCCTGGCTGATGATCTCGGACTCGTCGACCTCCATCATCTCGGGCGGCAACTCGTCGCGGCCGCCGCCATTGTTCTGTCCCGGACGGTAGTTCGGATCGCGGTTCCCGTCGCGATCGCGGTGTTGACCACCGCCGCCGCCACCACCGCCGCCGCCGTGTCGCGGTCCCTTGTTAGGGCGATTGCGTCCCTGATTTCCCAAGTAGCCTCTCACAGGTTCTGATCCAGGAAGGTTTTCAGGTCCGGCTTGCGCACCGAGCCGACCTTCTGCGCGTGCGGCTTGCCGTTCTTGAAGAGGATCAGCGTCGGGATGTTGCGGATGCCGAATTTCGGCGGCGTCTGCGGATTCGACTCGATGTCGATCTTCGCGATGCGGACCTTGTCTTTGTACTCGACGGCGATCTCGTCGAGGATCGGCGCGATCATCTTGCAGGGGCCACACCACTCGGCCCAGAAATCCAGCAGGACGGGCTTGTCGGACTTCTCGACGTCCTGGCTGAACGTCGCGTCCGTGGTGTGCACGATGTCCGGGTTACTCACGTGGAATGACCTCCATGGGAAGCAAAAGGCATAGGGAGCGGATGGGTATCTGGTGGGGGTTTTGGGAGCGGGGTGCGTCGCGACGGCAGGAAGCCGTGCTCAGGACGCGATCAAACGGTTAGACTGCGGGGCGCAGCCAATGGGCGTGTGGGTTTGGACCTAAGTGTTCAGAAGTGGATTTGCGGTTCGAGGCTCGGTAACGAGCGGGCCGCGTCTTGGGCCCAATTTTTAATGGTTCCGCCCGCCATTTGCAAGCGCCCCGGAGCGCATTTACCGAATACATAAGTAACCAGCCATTAATGACAGAGACACACCTTTCCGAGCTCGCGTTCGCGTCGCTCGACCTCGTTCCCGAAGTTAAACAAGGCATCGTCGATGCAGGTTTCGTCCGGGCCACACCCGTGCAAGCCAGCACTTTGCCGATTGCGCTCACGGGCAAGGATGTAGCAGGCCAGGCGCAGACCGGCACCGGCAAGACCGCGGCATTCCTCATCGCGCTGTATCAGCGCCTGCTGACGAATCCGCCGGGTCCGGGCCGCAGCGCGACGGGCATCCGCGCGCTGATCCTCGCGCCGACGCGCGAGCTCGCCGTGCAGATCCACAACGACGCGATCGTGCTCGGCAAGCACACGGGGCTGAAGATCGCGGTTGTATTTGGGGGCGTCGACTACGAAAAGCAACGCAAGACGCTGCAGGATGGCATCGACGTGCTGATCGGCACGCCCGGCCGCGTCATCGACTACTTCAAGCAGCACGTCTTCGACATGCGCCACGCGCAGGCCGTCGTGCTCGACGAAGCGGACCGCATGTTCGATCTCGGCTTCATCGCCGATATCCGCTTCATCCTGCGCCGGCTGCCGAAGCCGGAAGCGCGCCAGTCCATGTTGTTCTCGGCGACGCTGTCGCAGCGCGTGCTCGAGCTCGCGTACGAACACATGAACAACCCCGAGCTCGTGCGCATCGAGCCGGACCGCGTCACCGCCGACAAGGTGCGCCAGCTCATCTACTTCCCGGCGATGGAAGAGAAGGTCCCGCTGTTGATCGGCCTGCTGCGGCAGTACGACGCGCGCCGCACGATGGTGTTCGTGAACACCAAGCGCGTCGCCGAGAAGCTCGAGGCGTACCTGGTCGCCAACGGCTTCAAGGCGCAGGCGCTGTCGGGCGACGTGCCGCAGAAGAAACGCCTGCGCTTCATGAAGGAATTCCACAGCGGCGAGCTCGCGGTGCTGATCTGCACGGACGTCGCGTCGCGCGGACTGCACATCGCCGACGTCAGCCACGTCTTCAACTACGACCTGCCGCAGGACGCCGCGGACTACGTGCATCGCATCGGCCGCACCGCGCGCGCCGGCGCCGAGGGCGACGCGATCAGCTTCGGCTGCGAGGAATACGCGGTCGCGCTGCCGGACATCGAGGACTACATCTCGCACAAGATCGAGGTCGCCGCGGTGCGGCCCGAGTTGTTAGCCAAGGACCTGAAGCCGCCGGTGTACAAGGAGTGGGACCCGGAAGACGGCCCGCGCCCGATGCATCGCGGCGGCCGGCCGGGTGGCGGCCGCGGTGGACCGCGTCGCGGCGGCCCTGGCGGCGGCGGACGCGGCGGACCGCCGCGTCGTGGCGGCGGCGGCGGGCGCCGCGGCGGGCGCTAGGGACATTCCTCGTTTCCCCGCGCGCTCCGCGCGGCAAAAAGACGAATGTCCCTATTTGCTACGAAGTGAGGACGTCGCTCACGAGATCGAGGACGCCGTCCACGGCGTGATGCTCGACGTGCTCGCGCCGCGAGCCCTTCGTATCCCAATGCCGCACGCCGTACACCCAGCGCACGCCGGCATTCTTCGCCGCCTCCAGCATCTTCGAGTTGTCGTCGGCGAACAGTGACCGCGCGGGGTCGTAGCCGAATCGCGCACGCGCCGCGTCCCAGAACCGCGCCTGCTCCTTCGGCGTGCCGAAGTCGTGCGACGTCGCGGCGGCATCGAGATGATCGAGCACGCCCGATTCCTCGTGCTTCACCGCCAGCGCCACGGGGTGGGAATTCGTCAGCAGCACGGTGCGTTTCCCCTGCGCCCGCATTGCCGCCAGGAATTCGCGCGCGCCCGGCAGCCACGCGACGTGCGAGCGCACCTCGCGATGCAGGGCGCCGATGTCGATGCCCAGCGTGTCGGACCAGTACTCGATCGAATACCAGTCGAGCGTGCCGCTGCGCTCGGCGAACAGCCGCGCGATCTCCGCGTACGCCACGTGCAGATCCAGCGACCGCGCCACGGCGAACCGCTGCGGCACGAGATCGCGCCAGATGTGGTTGTCGTAGGCCTGGTCGAGCAGGGTTCCGTCGAGATCGAGCAACACCGTGTCGATCTCGTGCCACACGGGCGCAGGGTACGGGTGACGTGACATGCGGGGCGTATGATACGGCCCCCCGATGGACGCCAACCCCGAACGCCTCGTCGATTTCCACACGCACAGCCACTACTCCGATGGCGTGCTGTCGCCGGCCGCGCTGGTGGAGCGGGCCCGCGGCCGCAACGTCGGCACGCTCGCGCTGACGGATCACGACACGGTCGCCGGCCTCGCCGAAGCGCGCGCGGCCTGCGATGCGGCGGGCATGCGCTTCGTCGCCGGCGTCGAGCTGTCCGCGCAGTGGCGCGGACAGGCCATCCACCTGGTCGGCCTCGAGGTCGACACGACCCACGCCGGATTCAACGCGCATCTCGACGGCGTGCTCGAGCGCCGCCGCGCGCGGCTCGCCGAGATCGGCGACCGGCTCGAACGCAAGGCCCGCCTGCCCGGCCGCGAACTGGCGACGCTCGCGTCGCGCAGCACGTCCCCGACACGCCTGCACCTCGCGCGGCTGCTGGTCGAACGCGGCCACGCGAAGGACACGCAGGACGCGTTCGACCGCTGGCTCAACAAGGACGGCGCCGGCCACGTCCCGGCCGAATGGCCGGCGTTCGCGGACGCGATGGCCGTGCTGCGCGACAGCGGCGCGTTGCCCGTGCTCGCGCATCCGCACCGCTACCGGCTTTCAGCCGGCGGCCTGCGCGAGCTGGTCGCCGCCTTCGTGCAGGCCGGCGGCGTCGCCCTCGAGGCCAGCATGGCCGGCATGAGCCCGAACGACGCCGACCGCATCGCGTCGCTGTGCCGCCGCTTCCAGCTACTCGCCTCCATGGGTTCGGATTTCCACGATCCGTCCGTGCCGTGGAATCCCCTTGGCCGCTGGCTTAAGCTTGCCGCCGGTCTCGAGCCGGTCACCCAGCGACTGACATCCCCCGCGCGATGAGCGAAATCGAAGATCAGGACAACGTCGATCGCGAGCTTTTCAAGAACGTGGAAAAGCTGCGGGAGCTGCGCATCGCGCACCGGGACCTCGACGAGGTCATCTCGCGCCTGTCGCTCGATTTCCAGTCGGACCAGCTGCAGTTGAAGCGTCTCAAGAAGCGCAAGCTGATGCTCAAGGACCAGATCACGCGTCTCGAGAGCGAGCTGATTCCGGATCTGAACGCGTGAAGCAGCTCTTCGAGCAGGCGACCACGCCCGAGGTCCTGGCGGAGGCGGTCGCGATCATCATGGCGATCCTGCTGGCCAGCGCCCTCGCCCACTACGTGAAGCGCGCGATCCGGCCGCTGTCCGCGCGCGCCGACCTGCCGCAGTGGCCGCGCCGTTTCGCGGTCGCCGGCATGGTGCTCGCGCCGTCGTTCCTGAGCGTCGCCGTGCTGCTGGTGCTGCGCGCGGTGTTCGCGTCGTTCGACATGCACACCGCCCTGATCGACGTGGCGCTCGATCTCGCCACGGTCCTCGTGCTCGTGCGCTTCGGCGTGCATGCGTTGTCGGTGTCGCTGGGTCCGAACAGCTGGTTCCGCAAGTGGGAGCTGCAGCTCACGTTCATGATCTGGGCGGCGATCGCGTTCCAGGTGCTCGGCTGGTTCAACGGCATCGAGCGCACGCTCGACGGCATCGATCTCATCCCGGGCAAGGCGCAGTTCAGCCTCTGGTCGCTGCTCAAGGGCATCGTCGTCATCGCCGGCTTCCTCGTGGTCACGAGCCTGATCGCGCGCACGATCGAACGGCGCGTGATGAAGCTCGAAGGCCTCGCGATCTCGACGCGCATCGGCATCTCGAAGTTCTCGACCTTCGCGCTGCTGACGCTCGGCGTCCTGCTCGGCATCAACGCGTCCGGCGTCGATCTCACCGCGTTGACGGTGCTCACCGGCGCGATTGGTCTTGGCCTCGGATTCGGCCTGCAGTCGATCGCCAGCAATTTCGTCTCGGGTTTCGTGCTGCTGCTCGACAAGTCGATCAAGCCGGGCGACGTCATCAGCTTCACGGGCACCACCGGCACGTCGAGCGAGAACTTCGGCTGGGTGCAGGAGCTGCGCGGCCGCTACATCGTCGTCCGCGACCGCGACGGCGTCGAAACGCTGGTGCCGAACCAGAACCTGATGACCAACTCGGTCATCAACTGGAGCTACTCAGACCAGCGCGTGCGCATCCGCCTGCCGGTGCACATCAGTTTCCAGGACGATCCCGAGGTCGCGCTGCAGGTGCTGATCGACGCGGCCGCGAACCACCCGCGCATCCTCAAGGATCCGGGCCCGGTGTCGCGCCTCATGAGCTTCGAGAACTTCGGCATGAAGGTCGAGGTGCGGTTCTGGATCCGCGACCCGATGAACGGCGTGAACAACGTGCGCTCGGACGTGAATCGCGAGATCTGGCGGCTGTTCAAGAAACACGGCATCACGATCCCGGTGCAGCAGCACGACATCCGCGTCGTCAACGCCGAGAACGATGGCGGACTGCCGGGCATCCGCCGCTAGTCGCGCATGAGTCTCGTCGTCAGGCCCGGCCTGGAAATCCCGGACAGCGACCTAGACATCGCGGCGATCCGCTCGGCCGGGCCGGGCGGGCAGAACGTCAACAAGGTCGCTACCGCCGTGCAGCTGCGTTTCGCGCTGGACCGCAGCGCCGCGCTGCGCCCGGACGTGAAGTCGCGGCTGCGCGCGCTCGCCGGCCAGAAGGTCACCGATGCCGGCGAGATCCTGATCACGGCGCGCTCGCACCGCAGCCAGGAGCAGAACCGGCGCGAAGCGGAAGAGCGGCTGCGCGATCTCGTCCTGCAGGCGCTGGTCGTGCCGAAGAAGCGCCACGCGACGAAGCCCACGCGGGCCTCGAAGGAACGCCGTCTCGACACCAAGTCCCGCTCGCAGAAGACCAAGAAACTGCGCGGGCGCGTCCGCAACTTCGATTAGGGAGACTGCTGCCATGAACATCGTCTGGCGCGACAAACTACTCGCCTTCGGCGTGCATTTCATCGCGACCGCGGTGCTCGCGGCGATCGCCGCCGCACTGATCTTCCTCGTCTGGTATCCGCACCCGTTCGAGCTGATGGTGCGCGGACTCGAGCTGTTCACGCTGGTGGTGGGCTGCGATCTCGCGCTCGGGCCGCTGCTGTCGTTCGTGGTGTTCAACCGCTCGAAGACCTGGCGCGCGCTCGCGATCGACTACACCGTGATCGGCATCGTGCAGATCGCCGGCATGGTTTACGGCGTCTACACGGTCGCGGAATCGCGGCCGGTATACGTCGCGTTCACCGTGGACCGCTACGAGGTGGTGGCCGCGCGCGATCTGAAGGAAACGGAGCTCGCGGCGGCGGCGCCGGCGTACCGCTCCATCCCGCTGGGCGGGCCGCGTTACGTCGGCGTGCGCGTGCCGGAGAAGGAGCGCGACCAGGAGCTGATGGACGAGCTCGCCGGCAATCCGCCGTTCGCGCGCCCGAAGTGGTACGTCGACGTCGCCAGCCTGCTGCCCGACATCCTCGAGCGCGCGAAGACGATCGAGGAGCTCGAGCACAAGCATCCGGATGCGAAAGCGGGTACGGAGGAGGCGCTGGCGGACGTGAAGGTGCCGCGCGACCGGTTGCGCTGGGTGCCGATCAGCACGCGGGCCGGCTTCTGGACGGCGTTCATCGACACGGCGGACGGGTTGCCCGTCGCCTGGCTGAACTTCGATCCGTACTAGCTGATCACGCGGTGGAGTTCGGGCGGCGCCGGAACCGCGGACTCAGGCCGGCGAAACCGGCTCGAGCCACGTCGTGATGCGTGCGCGCAGCGTTTCGCCCGCGAGTTCCGCGCCGTCGTCGAACACGATGCTCAGCGTCGAAGCGTCGGGGATGAGACCGAGGTAGCCCTCGAGCGTCACGCGGTCCCGGCCGTCGGCCGTGCGCACGACCAGCGCGTCGTCGATGCGGGAGAGGACGAGCTCGGCGGGCGCCAGGCCGGCGTTCACGCGCAGCACGACGCGATCCTTCGTCCACCAGTCCTGGATCACGACGCTGCCGGAGCCGCGGCCCCAGGCGTAGTCGTTGCTCGACGATTCGCCGTCGTCGTCCAGCTCCGCTTCGAGACCGATGCGGAATTGCCCGCTGCGCTCCATCTCGTCGAGGAATGCCTCGGCTTCCGGCGCGTACGGGACTTCGTCTAACAACTTCTTCGCGGTGCCACTCGAATCTTTCATCTGCCTCTCGCTATCGCGGGTCTTTCCGTGACCGCGGGCGTATTTCACCAGCCGGGCAGCGGCTGTCTATAGTCGTAAGCCGCGTCTCACACCCCGGTGTGCGAAAAGCCCATGATGCAGCGCGTTATGTCGCGCCTGCGGCGGCCTAACCAGCGTGCCGGCCGGGGTTTGGAGGAAGGCCCGGCCCCGCGGCGCGCATACGGGCCAGCCCTCAGGCCTTTTTCTTCTTCCGCTTCTCGAGCGCGGACTTCTGGTCGACGTACGCGCGGCCTATCCACTGCTCCGCGTTGAAGTTGCCGCCGCCGTACTTCTCCTCGAACTCCTTCGTCGGGCGTGCCTTCACGACGTCGTCCTGGCTCTTGCCGGACTTCACGAGCTTCGCGATGCGGTCGCGCACGACCACCAGCATGTCGTGGTACGCCTGCAGCTCGGCCTTGTTGCCGAGCGGGCCGTGGCCGCGGATGACCTTCGTCTGGTCGTCGATCGTCGGCAGCACCAGCTCGTGCGCGGCGATGAAGCCGTCGAGCGTGCCGCCGTTGTTGCCGTCGATGAACGGGAACCCGCCGGTGAAGCAGTCGCCCATGTGCACGACGTTCGCCTTCCGGAACCGCACGACGATGTCGGTCTCGGTATGCGCGTTCGGCAGGTGCGTGAACTCGAGGTCGTCGTCGTTGAAGTGCAGTGTCGCGGAATCCGCGAACGTGACCACCGGCAGCGCCTCGCGCGCCCGCGCCGGGATCGGCTGGTTGTTGGACGGGTTCACCGCGTCGGCCGCCAGCCGCTTGCGCACGTTCTCCTGCGCGATGATGACTGCGCCGGCCTTGCCGAAGGCGTCGTTGCCGCCGGTGTGGTCGCCGTGCAGGTGCGTGTTGATGACGAAGCTCACCGGCTTGTCGCTGAGCAACGCGACCGCGGCGCGGATCTTGCCGTTCATGTCGGCGAACTGGTCGTCGATGATCGCGGCGCCGTCGACACCGACGGTGAGGCCGATGTTGCCGCCGCGGCCGACGAGCATGTACACGCCCGGCGCGACGTTCACGGTCTCGATCCTGACGTCCGGCGGCGGCGTCGCGGGTGCCGGTGCGGCGGCCGGCTGCTGCGCCTGTGCGGCCGGCGCCAGGGCACCGACCAGTGTCGCGGCACCGACCAGCGCCGCGGCGCCGACGGTCGGGATCAGCCAGCGGGACTTCCGGGTGTTGTCGTTCATGTTCGTCTCCCTTCGTTGGTGGTCAGACGCATCAGCCGCCACAGGTCCGCTACGTGCTGGCGTTCGGTGTTCGCATTGCCCAGCGAGACGCGCACGGCCCAGCGGCCGTCCAGCAGCGTCGGCGTGAGGCAGGCCTCGCCCGAGTCGTTCACGGCCTGCGCCCAGGCGCGCGTGTACGCATCGAGAGCCCCGGCATCGGGGGATTCGCCGCCGGCCGCGGGCGGCTCGTGTCTCACGACCAACGTCTGCAGCCGCACCGGCGCGAGGATCTTCCAGTGGGGCTCGCGGCGGATCTCGGCTTCGAGCCAGCGGGCGTGGTCGAGATCGCGGCGCAGGCGTGCCTGCAGGCCGGCGACGCCCTGGTCGCGGATCACGAACCACAGCTTCAGCGCGCGCATGCGGCGGCCCAGCGGCACGCCCCAGTCGCGGTAGTTGTTCACCCGGCCGTCGGCCGCGGTCTGCAGGTAGCTCGGGTTCGTCGACATCACGCGCACGAGGAACTGCGGGTCGCGCACGAAGTAGGTGGAGCAGTCCATCGACACGCCCAGCCACTTGTGCGGGTTCACGACCAGCGAGTCCGCGTTCTCGATGCCGTCCCAGAGCTCACGACACTCGGGCAGGATCATCGCGGAGCCGGCCATCGCGGCGTCGACGTGCAGCCACAGCTCCTCGGCACGCGCGATCTGTGCGATCTCGGGCAGCGGATCGAAGGCGGTCGTCGCGGTGCTGCCGCAGGTCGCGACGATCGCGCAGGGTTCACGGCCGGCGGCGCGGTCTTCCTGGATCGCGGCCGCCAGCGAGGCGGGCTGCATGTCGAAGTTCGCATCGACCGGGATGGTGCGCAGGTTGTCGCGACCGAAGCCGGCGAGCAGCGCGGCCTTCTCGACCGAGCTGTGCGCCTGCGAGGAGACGTAGATCATCAGCGGCCGCGGCTGGCCCTGCAGGCCGCCACGCGTCGCCGCGTGGTCCGAGGCGCGCTCGCGGGCGCAGACCAGCGCGACGAACGTCGAGGTCGACGCCGTGTCCTGGATGACGCCCGACCAGCGGTCGGAGAGGCCGAGCATCTGCCGCCACCAGTCGAGACAGACCTCCTCGAGCTCGGTGAGCGCCGGGCTCGACTGCCAGTTGAGACCGAGCTGGCCGAGCCCGGTGCTGACGAAGTCACCCAGCACCGCGGCCGGCAGTCCGTTGGACGGGAAGTAACCGTGGAAGCGCGGATCCTGCCAGTGCGTGCAGGCCGGGAGGATCAGCGAGTCGAGATCGGCGCGGATGGACGCAAACGATTCGCCGCTGGCCGGTGGCTGGCGTGGCAGGGCGTCGCGCAACGCGCCGGGCGCCGTGCGCGCCACGACGGGGAAGTCGCCGCGTTGCACGCGCTCGCGGTAGTCGGCGATCCAGTCGACGAGGTCGTGACCGGCCTTGCGGAACTCGTCCGGGGACATTCCTGATTTCCTGGAAAAGGGGACAGGCCTCAGGCCTGCGGCCCTTCCGCTGCCGCTGCCGGCTCCCGAGGCCTGTCCCCTTTTTCTGGGAAATCAGGAATGTCCCCATTTCTCGGAGTGCGGTCCTTCACGAACCACGCCGCCAGCGCCGGCAGCAGGATGATCGCCCCCAGCATGTTCACGAAGAACATGAACGTCAGCATCACGCCGATGTCGGCCTGGAACTTCAGCGGCGAGAACACCCACGTGACGACGCCCAGCGCCAGCGTGATGCCGGTGAAGATGATGCTCGCGCCGGTCACGCGCATGGTCTTCTCGAACGCCTCGCGCACGCCCGCCCCTGCCGCGAGGTACTGCTGCATGCGGCTCCACAGATAGATGCCGTAGTCGACGCCGATGCCCGCGCCCAGCGCCACCATCGGCAGCGTGTTCACCTTCAACCCGATGCCGACCATCGCCATCACCGCGTAGACCAGGATCGACACCAGCGCCAGCGGCACGAACACCAGCGCCGTGCCCAGCCCGCTGCGGAACGTCAGCAGGCACATCAGGATGACGGCCGCGAACACCCAGCCGAGGATCGGGTATTCCTTCGCCGCGACCTCTTCGTTCGTCGCCGCCATCACGCCGACGTTGCCGGTGGCGAGGTTGAACGTGGCCCCGGCCGGCGCGTTCAGCGTGCGCCATGCCTTCACCTCGTCGACGACGCGGCGGATCGTCTCCGCCTTGTGATCGCGCAGGAACAGCATCACGGGGATCACGTTGCAGTCGGCGTTCAGCAGGCCGGTGCTGGTCTCGATGTAGCGCGTCGACTGCGTCAGCTGGTTCGGCTCGCGCGGGATGTTGCGCCACTTCAAACTACCTTCGTTCCAGCCGGCGATCGCTATCTTCGCGACGAACGGCAGCGTCATGACGTCCTGCACGCCTTCGACGTTGCGCATCTTCCACGCGAACGTGTCGATCGCCGTCATGTATTCGTGGCTGGTGCACACCGGCTCCTTCGTCTCGACGATGACCGTCAGGATGTCGACGCCGATCGAGAACTTGTGCGTGATGACGTCGCTGTCGCGGTTGTAGCGCGAGTCCGCGCGCAGCTCCGGCACGCCGGCCTGCGTATCGCCGATCGGCGTCTCGCGGCCCTTCCAGACGCCGAACACCGCCAGCAACGCGGCGATGCCGATGATAATCGCCGCCGGCTTGCGCTCGGTGATCCGCGCCAGCCGCTTCCAGTGCTCCGTGAGCTTCGCCTGGCGGACCTCCACGCGCGATTTGTATTGATCGTCCCAGACCACCCACGACACCAGCACAGGCAGCAACACGAGGTCGGTGAGGATGACGATGGCGACGCCGAGGCTGGCCGTCACCGCCATCTCCTGCACCACCTGCACGGGGATCAGCAGGATCGTGATGAAGCCGATGAGATCGGCGAGCAGCGCGATGATCGCCGGCATCAGCAGCTGGCGGAACGTCTGCCGGGCCGCGTCCATGCTGCCGAGACCCGCCACCGCGGCTTCCTTCACCGCGCTGATCTTCTGCACGCCGTGCGAGACGCCGATGGCGAAGATCAGGAACGGCACGAGCAATCCGAGCGGGTCGATGCCGTAGCCCAGCAGCACCAGGCCGCCGAGCTGCCACAACACCGCGACGATGGAGCAGACGATCGGCACCACCGCGACCTTCAGCGACTGCACGTAGTACCAGACCGCGAGCAGCGTCAGCAGGATCGTGACGATCGCGAACACGACCACGGACGATGCGCCGTCGGCGATGTCGCCGACCACCTTCGCGAAACCGATCATGTGCACGTCGATCGTGTCGCTCTGCACCTGGTCGCGGATCTTCGCTTCGAGCTGGCGCGACACCTCGATGGGATCGATGGCACGACCCTGCGCGTCCTTCTCGAGGACGATCGCCGAGACCAGCGCGCCGGAGAAGTCGTTGGCGACCAGCCGGCCGCGGATGCCGGCCTTGAGGATGTTCTCGCGCACCTTCGCCAGCGCGTCCGGCGTCGGCAGGAACTCCGAGTCGACGACGTTGCCGGCCTCGATGCCGGCCTCGACGACTTCCATGTAGCGCACGTTCGGCGTGAACAGCGACTGCACGCGCGCGCGGTCGATGCCGTCCATCACCATGACTTCGTCGGTCGCCTTCTTCAGCGCGTCGAAGAACGCCGGCGTGAACATGTTGCCGTCGCGCGCCACCAGCGCGATCAGCACGCGGTTCGCGCCGCCGAACTCCGCCTGGTGCTCGACGAAGGTCTGCATGTACTCGTGCTTGAGCGGCAGCTGCTTCGTGAACGACGCGTCGATGCGCAGGCCGCGCGCGGCGACGATGCCGAGTGCGGCCGTGATCAGCGCGAACACCACGACGATGGCGACGCGGTTGCCGAAGATCAGCCTCTCGAGCGTCGCGGCGGTCCGGCCGTCGGCGTTTCCCGTCCCGGCCAACTAACTACCCTCCCCGAGGCGGACGACGCGCACGCCGCCCTCGCCGGCCACCACGACGGCGCCGGCCGGTCCCGGCAGCAGCGCGGAGAATCCGCGCCGGTCTTCCTGCTGCGTCAGCCGGAACGTCTCGCCGGCGTCGCCCGACACGAGCAACACGCCCGCCAGCCCGCCGATCACGACGCGCAGGTCGTTGATCGCGACGCCGTCGGTCAGCATGGCCGTGGTGTGCGTTTCCAGCGGATGCCAGGTCTCACCGGCGTCCGCCGAGCGGAACAGGTGGCCGCGCAGGCCGAATGCCAGCAAGCCGTCGCCGCGGATCGGCACGAGGCCGAACCAGCTGCCTTCGTACGGCGAGGGCAACACGCGCCAGTGCGCGCCGCGATCGTCGGAGCGGTACAGCTGGCCGGCTTCGGCAGCGATGTACAGGCGGTTGCCCACGCCGACGATGCGGTTGAGGTGGTAGTCGGGCGGCGGCTCTTCGTCGGCCGGGGGCTCGCCCTTTGCTCCACCGGCGGGCGCGGGTGGCGGCGGCGGCTGGAACTTGGTCGCCGACCAGTGGCGGCCGCCGTCGTTGGTCGTGAAGTACGCGCCGTACGCGCCCACGGCGATGCCGCTGATGCGGTTCGCGAACCACAGGTCCAGCAACGGCTGCTGCGATTCGGGCGCGAAGTGCGAGCGCGTCCACGTTTCGCCGCCGTCGATCGTGTTCAGGATGGTTTCGTCGTGGCCGACGGCCCAGCCGTAGGCGTCGTCGGCGAAGTAGACGGCGGTGAGCATCACGCGCGTGGGCACGCTCTTCGCCTGGCGCCAGGTCGCGCCCTCGTCATCGGAGAGCAGCACGTGGCCGCGCTCGCCGACCGCGACCAGCCGCGATCCGGCGCGGGCGAGATCGAGCAGCAGCGACGTGGCGGCGAGCGGCTCGAGCTCCGCCGGCTGGTTGGCCGCGTCCTGGGGATCGAGCTGCGCCACGCTGATCGACGCGAAGCCACCCGCCACCAGCGCCGCCGCCAGTGCGACGCTGAATCGTCGCCTCATGCCATCCCCCGCTGGAATTCTCGTTGGCCCAAAAGTAAACGGGCCGGGTGTCTGCTGACAACCCGGCCCGCGTGCGTCTTCGGCTAGCTATGCGCGATCAGCGCACGCCGCGCCGCTGCAGGGCGGCCGGCTGGTAGTCGGCCACGGTGCGCTTCTGCGAGAAGTCGCGGCTGCGGGATTCCTCGTTGTCGAGACCCAGCGCGAGGTAGCGGCCGTTCGACAGGTCGTACACCGTCTCGAGCACCGTCCACAGCGCCGGCACGTCGTAGAACTCGATGACGTGGCCTTCCTGGACGCGATAGAGCTGGCCACGGCTGTCGTAGCAGTCGACGGCGAGGATCTGCCAGCTGTCCTCGTCCACGTACAGCGTGCGCCGGCTGTAGAGATGCGACTGGCCGGCCTTCAACTTCGAATCCACCACCCACACGCGATGCAGCTCGTAACGCGCCAGGTCCGGGTTGATGTGGTTCTTCTTGAGGACGTCGTCGTATTTGACCTTGTCGGAACCCAGCTGGTAGCTGTTGTAAGGCACCAGCAGTTCCTTCTTGCCCACCAGCGACCACTCGTAGCGCTGCGGCGAGCCGTTGTACATGTCGAACTGGTCGGACGTGCGCAGGTTGTCCGAGTTCGTGCCCGGGTTGTCGAACGCCACGTTCGGCGCGCGGCGCACGCGGCGCTGGCCGGGATTGTAGACCCAGGCGCGGCGGTTCTCCTTCGACTGGTCCAGCGTCTCCTGCACCAGCAGCACTTCACCCGCGAGGCGCGCCGGCGCGACCGTTTCCTGGATGAAGTACGCGATGGTGTTGTCGAGGTTCTCGGACTTCGCCCCGGCCAGGCTGTACGCGACCATCGTCTCGTCGCGGAACTTCACCAGCGTGTACGAGCCGCTGGCGGTCACCGGCGCCTGGCCGATCTGGCGCACGATCACGTCGCCGCGATACCGCAGCACGTGGTTCCAGAACACTTCGACGCCCGCCTTCGGGATGGGGAACGGGATGCCCTCGCCGGCGTTCGTCACGCCGTTGCCGCCCGACGCGAGCTGCGCCGTGGTGGCGATGCGCTTGGTCGCATCGTAGATGCGCTGGGGCGCCGCGGCCGTGCGATGCGTGGGATAGACGTTCATCTTGAAGGTGCTCTTGTAGGTCTGGAGCAGCTTCTTGTGGCCTTCGGTGAGCTTGTTGTTGTACTGGCCCATGTTCGCGGCGGTGACCGTGTACAGCGGCTTCTCGTTCGCGAACGGATCCGGGTGGTGCTGTCCCGGCTTGAAGTTCGAGACGCCCGCGGCCGCCGCGGAGGCGAGGCCGCCGTCCCAGGTGGGAATGGAGCCGTCGGCGTTCGGCCCTTTCTCGCCGCCCAGCGGCGTGAGCTCGGCCCCGAGCTTCGCGGCCTCGGCGGCGGAGATCGCCGCCATCGCCGGCGCGCCGAGCGTGAGAGTGGCCGCCGTGGCGGCCAGCATCGCAATGATTTTTTTCATCGTGTTTCCCCTCGTCTGCGTCAGAACGAGTACTTGATCGTGGCCGCGACGTAGTCGCGATCGTTGATGTCGTTGAACCGCCCGGCGCCGCCGAACTTCGTCCATGACATGTCGACCGCCCACTTCGCCTGCAGGTTCGCCTCGACACCGAGCGTGAGGCCGTAACGTCCCTCGACGAAGTTGCCGCCGGGTCCCGGCGTCGTGCCCTTCACGTCGTGCTGCCAGTTGAAGCGCGGCAGGATGTTCCAGGGACCGACCAGGCCGGGATATTCGAGCCGGCCCGCGATGCGATATCCATAGGACGTCGCGTCGGCGAAGCGGTTCTGCGGTTCGACGAGATTCAGCGCGATGCACTGCGCCGCCGGCAACGTCGGACAGTGGCGGCCACGAAGCTCGGCATTGCCGCTGACGTTCGTCGCCGGACCGTTGAAGCGCAGGCCGCGGCCGTTGGGGCCGCCCGTGAGCTTGTCCGGCATGTCCTGGATGTGCGTGAGTCCGGCTTCCGTGACCAGCACCATCTGCGCCGCGCCGAGGATGTTCGAGAAGGTCTTCGTCGCCGTCATCTGCACCTGGTAGGTGTCGTAGAGGCCCCAGCCCTTCACGTCCTGGTCCAGCCCGTAGGCCCCGAGCTGGCCGCAACGCGACAGCGTGGCGGTGGTCGGGTCGCCGGCCGTGCAACCCGCCGGCAGCGGCGTGCCGCGCAGCGTGGCGAGGCCGCCTTCGAAGGGCGTCAGCGCCGCGAACAGCAGCTCGACGTCGTCGAACTGCAGCGGGACGTCCTGTCGATAGGCCACCTCGCCCTGCAACGCGATGCCGCCGAACTGCAGCTGCGTGTTGAAGGACAGGCCGATGAGCTTGATGTCTTCCGGGTACTCGGTGAAGTAGCTGGCCGAGATCGCGTACTCGTGCGTGGCGATGTTGCTCGCCTGCGCGGTGACGTCGCCGCCGGCGATCTGCGTGTTCGCGCCGACCGCCGCGTAACCCTGCGCCGTCGCCAGCGACAGGTTGCCGCCCTGGGCCGCCGCGCGCGCGACACCGAGCTGTGCCGCCGTCGCGATGGCCGCGTCGCGCGGCAGGCCGGCCGCGAGGCCCTGCGCCGCGGCGCCCACGGCGTTCAGCGCGCCCCAGGCATTGCCGAGGCCGGCCTGGGAACCGGTGTGGCCGGAGATCAGCGGCAGGCGGCTGTGGTAGTTCAGGAAGAAGAGTCCGAACTCGGTGCCGTTGTTGAAGTCCGGCGCGTAGTACTTGAGGTTGAAGCCGTACTGGCCGTCGTCGGATGGCTTGCGCGTCGGGCCGCGCAGCACGTTCTGGAAGTTCGTGATGTTCGGTCCGCCTAGCGGGCGGAAATCGACACCCTGGTCGGAGAACGAGCCGAAGCCGAGGATGACGCGCGATCCACCGGTGACCGCGAAGTCGTTGTTGCTGAAGTACGAGCCGGCCGGCTCGGGCACCGTCGCGTTCCAGTCGGTGATGTAGATAGCCTGCGCGGACAGGTTGTCCGTGAACTGCAGGCTGAAGTTGACCATCTCCTGCGGCAGGAAGGCTTCCTTCAGCTCCGAGCCGGGCACGCGCAGCGCCGACACGTCGAAATGGTTGATGACGTTGATGCCGTTCTGGATGAACGTGCTCTCGCCCCAGCTCACGGCCTGGCGGCCGAGGCGCAGCTCGGCCGGCATCTTGCCGAGGTCGAACTTGGCGTACACGAAGGCGTCGAGCAACCGGCCGTAGCTCTTCACGAGGTCCTGCGACTTGTCGCTGAGCGCCGTGCGATCGGTGTCCGCGGCCGCGTCGTCGTACAGCGCCGAGGCGCGCACGAACGCGCCGACCTGCTTGTAGTTGAGCGAGAGTTCGGTCAGCGCCTTGAAGGCGCGCGAGAACATGTCGGTGTCGTAGTTGAGGTCGCCGTCGTCGATGTTCGGCGAGCGGCCGCAGCCGCCGTCGGCGATGGCGATCAGGCGGCAGTCGCGCGATTCGATGCGCCAGGCCTGACCATAGGTGAGCGTCGTGTCCCAGCTACCCGTGAAGGTGCCGTCGTCGCTCTGGAAATCCCAGGCGTAGGCGGCAGGCGACGCGAGAGCCAGCGTCGCGACGATCGGAAGCGAACGGGCTACGTATCGCCGGATCAGATCGTTTGTCATTTATTTCCCCTGAAGACCGCGGAAACCGCTGCGCGTCACGAGGGTAGGAGCAGCCTGACCGCTGGGCCGTACGTATCGTCTTGGTATTCGCCGCGCCTCCCGCCTCCCCTCGTGGATGCATGGGCACGGACGTGTTGCGCGCGAGTATAGCAGCGGCCTCCGGGCCCAAGGCCAGCCCGCCTGCCGGGACGGAGGCAGGCGCAGGGAATTCCCTATCGACCGGCCGTCAGACCTGCGTGACCTGCAGGATCGAGTGACGGATCTGCTCGGAGAGCACGAGCTGCGCATCCGCGGCGACGCGGACCAGCACCTCGTCGAACTCGAGGTTGCCGCCGTCGCCCGCCTTGATGACGCGCCGCTCGCGCAGCAGGTCGATGAAGTTCTCGAACAGCGAGCGGTCGAAGAACTCGGGCGAGTTGAAGCCGTACAGCATGTTCATGCGCTGGGCGGCGAGCTGGCACTGCTGTTCCAGCGCCTTCTGCGTGATCGCGCCGCTGCCGGCCTTGAGCAGCAGCGAGATGGCGAGGTAGTAGCGCTCGATGGTCTGGATGGTCGACTGCGCCAGCATCGACAGCTGCATGGCCGCCGGCGAATCCGGCGGCGGACGGCGCCACGCGTCGTGCTCCTCGACCCGATGCAGCACGCCCTGGGCGGCGAGCGCAGCAAGGATGCCGTCGATGACCTTCGCGAGCTCTTCTTCCCGCCAGCGCAGGAAAAGCTCGGCCGCGACGTACGGATAGATGCGCCAGGCGAGTCGCTGGATGTCCTCGGTGCGCAGCACGGAGTTGCCGATGAACGCACAGGCGACCAGCGACGGCAACGCGAACAGGTGCAGGACGTTGTTGCGGTAGTAAGCGATCAGCTGCGCGCTCTCGTCGCTCATCTTCACGATGTCGCCGAGCTTGTGGTTGGCACGCGAGATGATCTTCAGGGACTCGCCGTAGACGACGATCTCGGCCGGCGTCGCGTCGGTGAGCGTCACGCGCGGGCCGTACGGCGAGGTCTTCAGCAGGTTCCGGTACAGGTCGAGCTGCCGCAGCAGCGTCGACTCGGGCAACGCGCCGCGCGGCGTCGACAGCAGCGCCGTGGCCAGCAGGTTGATCGGCGTGACCGCGGCCGCGGCGTTGATGTTGCGCATGATGCGCACCGCCAGGTCTCCGACCACGGCGTTCACGGCCGGCAGCCGGGTGTCGTCGTCGAACCGCTGGTCCTTCCAGCTCGGCAGCGCGGCGTCGAGCAGCTCGCCGAGCCGGATCGGCTCGCCGACGTTCACGTGCACCGTGCCGAACCGTTCGCGCAGGACGCGCAGGGAGAGCACGACGTCCAGCCAGCTCTCCTTCTTCTTGGGCGCGCCGGAGAGCTCGGAAATGTAAGTGTTCGCCTCGACGATGCGCTCGTAGCCGAAGTACACCGGCACGAATACGACCGGCCGCACCGGGTCGCGCAGGAAGCTGCGCACCGTCATCGACAACATGCCGGTCTTTGGCTGCAGCAGCCGGCCGGTGCGCGAGCGGCCGCCCTCGATGAAGTATTCGATGGAGTGGCCGCGCGCCATGATCGCGGCCAGGTATTTCATGAACACCACGGTGTACAGCGCGTTGCCGCCGAACGAGCGGCGGATGAAGAACGCGCCGCCCTTCCTCAGGAAGCGGCCGACGATCGGGATGTTGAGGTTGATGCCCGCGGCGATGTGCGGCAGCGCGTAACCCTGGTGATAGATGACGTACGACAGCAGCAGGTAGTCCATGTGGCTGCGGTGGCAGGGCACGTACACCACCTCGTTGCCCTCGGAGACCTCCTTCAGCGTCTCGGCGTGGTTGAACTTCACGCCGTCGTACACGCGGTTCCAGACGCGGCCGAGCAGCTTCTCGGCGAACTGCACGAACGCGTGCGAGTAGTTAGCTGCGATCTCGAAGGCGTACTTGCGCGCCTGCAGCAGGCCGGGACGGAACGACGTGTGCTTGTCCTTCGCCTCCGCGGCGACCACGGCGCGCACCGCGCGCGCCCGCAACACGCGCGCGACGATCGTGCGGCGATGGGACAGGTCGGGTCCGATGCGCGTGGCGCGCTGGCGGCGCAGGAGCCCGCGCAACACGCGCGCGATGCGCCGCGCCTGGTCCACGGCCGGCTGCGCATCGAGCAGCGAGCGCAGGCTGATCGGCTCGCCCATCTCGACCATGACGTTGCGGCCGTTGATGAGCACGGCGATGAACTTGCTGAGACGCGTCGTCAGTTCCCAGTTCTCGGCGAACAGCAGGCGCAGCCACGAGCCTTCCTTCTGCGGCGCACGGCCCCAGTAGACCGCGGTGGGCACGAGCAGCAGATCGCGCGACGGATCCTTGCGCAGTTCCTCGACCAGCTCGATGAGATACGGCGGCGGACGGCGCGTGATGCTGGCGTCGAGGAAACGACGGCGGCGCCCGACGTCGAAGTACGTGCGGCGCTGTTCGACCGGCAACGAGCCCGAGCGCTTCTCGGGGTACGGCAGGCGCAGCTTGCCCGTGACATTGCAGAGCACGGCGAGGTCGGCACGCGACTTGCGGTCGAACACGTAACACACCGGGGTGTTCGGCGCGATGAGCGCCGGGGGCGCCTCGGCCGGTTGGACGGCGGCGCGCACCCACAATCTGAAAAAACGCCGCAGCAGCCAGCCCATGAACCGAACCCGGAACCCCGACTATGATGTTAGCGGCGGGAGTGTAGCCGAGGATTTGGACATGCCAGGACTCGAGGGGCGCCGGATCATCCTCACGGGGGCGTCGGAAGGGATCGGACGCGCCCTGGCGCTGGCGTTGGCGGCGCGGAAAAC
>DATJTW010000108.1:0-3072 GCA_035502995.1 Steroidobacteraceae bacterium
GCCGACCGACGTCAACGGCATCAACAAGGCTGCCGGCGAGCAGTACCACCTGGTCTACAACAACGTCTTCGGCGTTCGCGCGTGTTCGCTGCGGCTTACCAATATCTACGGGCCGCGACAGCTCGTGAAGCACAACCGCCAGGGGTTCATCGGCTGGTTCGTCCGTCGCATCGTCGAAGATCAGGAGATCGAGATCTTCGGCGACGGCTCGCAGATGCGCGACTTCGTGTACGTCGACGATGCCTGTGATGCCTTCCTGCGGGCCGGCGCGCTCGATGCGTGCAACGGCGAGGTGTTCAACGTCGGCGGGCTCGAGCCGACCAAGCATCGCGATCTCGTCGAGCTGATGATCGAGGTGGCCAACAGCGGCCGTCGCCGCTTCGTCGAATGGCCGGCGGAGAAGAAGGCGATCGACATCGGCAGCTTCTACGCCGACTCCACCCGCTTCCGCACGACGACCGGCTGGGAGCCGGCAGTGCCGCTGCGCGAGGGCCTCACGCGCACGCTCGCCTTCTATCGCGAACACCTGCCGCGATACCTCTGAATCGCATGGCTGCTCCGGACGTGCGCGTCCCGTTCCTGTCGCTGACCCCGGGCGAAGATGCCGACGCCCTGCGGGCGGCGGTCAATCGCGTCATCGACCGCGGCTGGTTCATCCTCGGGCCGGAACTCGAAGCGTTCGAGGGCGAATTCGCGGCTGCCGCCGGTGCGGCGCATGCCGTCGGCGTCAACACCGGCACCGACGCCATCGCGTTGCTGTTGCGGGGTCTCGGCATCGGCCCGGGCGACGAGGTGATCACCGCGCCGCTCTCGGCCGCGTACACCGCCCTGGCCGTGATGATGGCCGGCGCCCGGCCGGTGTTCGTCGACATCGATCCGGAGCGTCACACGATCGATCCGGCGCAGGTCGAGGCGGCGATCACGCCGCGCACGGCCGCGATCATGCCGGTGCACCTGTATGGCCAGCCCGCGGACATGACGGCGCTGACCGCCATCGCCGCGCGCCACGGCCTCGCCATCGTCGAAGACGCGGCACAGGCGCACCTGGCGACGTGCGGCGGGCGACCGGTCGGCGCGTTCGGCAAGGGTGCCGCGTTCAGCTTCTACCCGACCAAGAATCTCGGCGCGCTCGGCGACGGTGGTGCGATCACGACCGACGATGCGGCGCTTGCCGATCGGTTGCGTCGGCTGCGCAACGGCGGCCAGCGGACCACGTATCAGCACGACGAGTTCGGCGTGAACTCACGGCTCGACGAGATGCAGGCCGCGATCCTCCGCGAGCGGCTCGCGCGACTACCGGGATGGACCGAACAGCGGCGTGCCCTCGCGGCGCGCTATCGCGCGCAACTGGCGGGGGCCGACGTGCGCGTGCTGCCCGAGTTCGACGCCGGGCACGTCTACCACCTGTTCGTCGTGCGCACACCGCGTCGCGACGCCTTCCGGGCGCACCTGGCGTCGCGCGGTGTGCAGACGCTCGTGCACTACCCGAAGTCGCTCACCCACCAGCCCGCGATCGCGAGCGAGGAACCGGCGCACTGCCCGGAAGCGGAACGGGCGGCGGGCGAGGTGTGCTCGCTGCCGCTGTATCCGTCGCTGTCGCACGACGATCTCGACCTCGTGTGCGACGCCGTCCAGTCGTTCCGGTAGGGAGCAGCCCTCTCGTCGTCAGGTAGGGCCCGTTGTCCCAACGCGGCCCATCAGAAGGCCAGGCTGGGACCCGCCTTCGCCCGCTCGGCTTCGGCGCGCCGCCCAGCCGACCCTACCTTTTTCGGGGCGTGAGCTGAAGCTCGACGGCTACATCCCGAATGCGTAGCCGCCGGACTGTGTCCGGCGGACGGTCGCGGCCCCGGCTGATGCGCGTTTCTCGAGTTAAAGACCACGTTCGGCGGCGAGCAGTCCTATACTGGAAGTTCGCGCCCGCAGACGACGTGTGCTCGGTCACGCCGCTCGCGGCGCTCCAGGTCATTCCCATGGTTCGACATCTCGTGCTTGCCGCGGCTGTGGTCGCGACGACGGCCGCCACGGCCGGGGCCCAGACGATTTCGCTGAAGCTCCAGAACGGCCGCGTGACGCTCATCACGCAGAACGCGATGCCCGCGGCGATCCTGGCCGAATGGGCCAGGCTCGGCCAGGTGCGCATCATCGACGGCGAGCGCGTGCCCGGCACGCCGCTGACGCTGCACCTCGAGAACGTGCCGGAACGCGAGGCCCTCGACATCGTGCTGCGCAGCGCCGCCGGTTATGTGGCCGCGCCGCGTCCCCAGCAGGTCGCGACGCTGTCGAGGTTCGACCGGGTGATGGTCATGCCCACGTCGCCCGGTGCGGCCTCGGCTCGGGCCGCAGCGCCGCTCTCGCGCTCGAACGCTGGCTCGATCGTCCAGAACACGCCGGTCCAGGTGGAAGAACCCGCCCCGGCCGCCGACGTCACACCCTCGGTCGCGGTCGCGCCGGACGAGGCGCAGAACGCGAGCTCGGCGGTCGAGCAGCCAGCCTCGTCGACCAACTTCGATTACGCGAACCCGCAGCGCTACTTCGCGGCGCGTCAGGCCGAGCAGCAGGCCGCCGAAGGCGCGGCTGGTGGCCAGACGGCCCAGCCGGCGGCGGCCACAGGGAGCCCGAACAACATCTTCGGCGCGACGCGCAGCACGCCAGGCGTGCTGCCGACGCCACAGCCGGCCCCCGGTCAGGCCGGCGCCGCCGGCGGGAACGGCAATGCGCCGGTGAACCCGTACGGCCTGCCTGCCAACCAGCAGCCGGGATCCGCGCAGGCGCCGCCGATGGAGCCCGACCGCGCCAAGTACATCAACCCGTATTCGCCGACGCCGCCCCGGCCGTAAAACAGCGAGGTTCCAGGGGCCGGTCACGGCCTCTGAGCTGGCAGGCTTTGGGCCGCAGGCTCTCGCCAATCGAAGGACGACCTTGAACGACACGCCATTGCCCGCGCGCGTGAACGCCGACCTGGCGACCGCCATGCGCGGCCGCGACCAGCAGACCCTCGACGCCCTCCGGATGCTGAAGACCGCGCTCACGAACAAGCGCGTCGACCTGAAGCGTGACCTGGAGGCCGTCGAA
>DATJTW010000109.1:0-174709 GCA_035502995.1 Steroidobacteraceae bacterium
CGCGGATGCCTTTGCGAGAGCACTTGACGTGCTCTCGCCCGCGCGAACGCGCTCGCGGCAGCGAGCGCCGGCATTCCGACCCCATCCACCATTTCCAAGAGATTCGGAAAATGGGGACAGTCCCCGTTTCCGAACCTCGAAACGGCGTGACTTGCCCACCAACCAGCAAAAAGGGACGCACCTCGCAGAGGTGCGTCCCTTTTTGCTAGGAAACGGGGACTGTCCCCATTTTCCGAATCTCTTGGAAATGGTGGCCGGGGTCGGAATCGAACCAACGACACGCGGATTTTCAATCCGCTGCTCTACCAACTGAGCTACCCGGCCGCCGTTGGACCCCCTCGATCGAGGGGGCGCGTATTAGACCGGCCGGCCGGTTGGCCGTCAAGCAAGCGGGACGGACTTAACCCTTTGATTTGCAGGGTACGAACCCACGCACCATGGGACTTCCTCCTACAGCCCGAAGCCGCCGGCAAACAGGATCATTCGCCCCGCACGTTTCGGGAGAACCTGTACATGTCGATGACGATGAACGACCAGACCCAGGGCGGTCTTTTCTACCGTGCCCTCGATTTGGCCTGGCCGCGACTGCGCCGCCTGCTGCCGTACACCGAGTCCGGCGACCGCCTGTTCCACCGGCTCAACTTCATGCGTCGCCACCGCCGCGCGCCCAACGGCAAGATGTTGTGGAACGACGTCTGGTACCGCGTGAAGACCACCGAGGAGATCCTCGAGCCGCTGCGCGTGTTCGTCTCGGACAAGGAGCACGTGAAGCAATTCGTGAAGGCCGAGCTCGGCGACGAGTACAACGTCCCGACGCTCGCCGTGCTGCGCAGCCCGGCCGAGGTCGACCGCTACGACTTCCCGGCGGACTGCTGCATCAAGCCCACCCAGGCCAGCGGCAAGGTCATCCTGCGCAAGGACGGCGCGCCGATCGACCGCGACCGCATCAAGCGCTGGTTCGACATCAACTATTACTTCGCCGGCCGCGAGTGGAATTACCGCGCGCTGAAACCGAAGGTCATCGTCGAGCCATTGATCTTCGGCGGCACCAATGTCGAGGACTTCAAGATCTTTTGTTTCAATGGTGAGCCGAAACTGATCCAGGTCGACATCGACCGGTACATCGACCACACGCGCAAATTCTTCGATACCGACTGGCGCGAACAGGACTTCTCCATCCTTTATCCGCGCTCGACGGCGGACTTCCCGCGTCCGGCCAGCCTCGACAAGATGCTGGCCGCCGCCCGGAAGCTGGCGGCTCCGTTCTCGTTCGTGCGCATCGACCTGTACAGCGATGGCGACAAGGTGCTGGTCGGCGAGATCACGAACTGCAGCGAGAACGCCGGCGGCGTGTTCGTCCCGCCGAGCGCCGAGCAACGCGCATCGGCCCTGATGTTCGGCTGAGGAGCCCCGCCCCGCCGACCTTGTGATGTGGTTTTTCGACACCATGTCGGACGACCCATGAACACCCCCGTCCTCGACACTCCGCGCGCCGTGACCCAGATCCTGCGCGGCATGCCCGCCTCCGACGGCGCCGGCGTGAAGCTCACCCGCGTCATCGGCCAGCCCCGGCTGCCCGACCTCGACCCGTTCCTGCTGCTCGACGAGTTCGGCACGGACAAGGCCGAGGATTACATCGCCGGTTTTCCCGAGCATCCGCACCGCGGCTTCGAGACGGTGACGTACATGCTCGACGGCCGCATGCGCCACAAGGACAACCACGGCCACGAGGGCGTCCTCGAGCCGGGCTCCGTGCAGTGGATGACGGCGGGCCGCGGCATCGTGCACTCGGAGATGCCGGAGCAGCGCGAGGGCCGCATGCGCGGCTTCCAGCTGTGGATGAACCTGCCGTCGCGCGACAAGATGACGCCGCCTAACTACCAGGAGTTCGGCGCCGGGAAGATCCCGGTCGTGCAGAAGGACGGTCTCGCGGTGAAGGTGATCGCGGGCGAATACGACGGCGCGGTCGGCCCGGTGCGGCAGCCGGCGACGGATCCCATCTACATGGACATCCGCCTCGACGCCGGCGTCGACTTCGCGTTGCCGGTGCCCGCGGGCCATTCCGCCTTCGTCTACGTGTACGAAGGCGCGGTCAACATCGGAGTGTCACGTGAGGCCGCCACAATCGACGCCCAGGTGCTTGCAGTGCTCGGCGACGGCGGTGAAGCGCGGCTTTCGGGTCGTGCGCCGGTCAGCCGCGCGATCCTGGTCGCGGGACGCCCGTTGCGTGAACCCGTGGCGCGTTACGGCCCGTTCGTGATGAACACGCGCGAGGAGCTGCAGCAGGCCTTCGCCGACTACCAGGCCGGCAGGTTCTAGTTCGAATGATGTTTGCCCGAAAGGGCAATACGGTAGCGACCCCCCTCGTCTACCGTTCCTTGAACGGCGTCGGAAACGACGCCGTTTTTTTTCGCCCGCGACCAGCGACGCTCACGTCGGCGCGACGAATTCCTTCGGCTTGTCCGAACCGTCGCCGAAGAAGAACTTCTCCATCTCGAACTCGAGCCGCTTGCGGTGCGCGGGTTCGATCGGCGTCAGCCGGTATTCGTTTATCAGCATGACCTGGTGGCGCACCCACGCCTGCCAGGCCTCCTTCGAGACGTTCTCGAACACGCGTTTGCCGAGCTCGCCGGGATACGGCGGCTTGTCGAGGCCGGGCGCCTCGCGCTTGAGGTATACGCAATTCACCATTCTCGTCATGACTCTTCTCTCGCGGGCAAACTACCCAGCAGTGTCTTGATGGGCGCGGGCAATCCGACCCGCGCGGGATTTTCCAGGTCGTACCACAACGTGCCGCCGTCCGCGACGTGCCCGCCGACTCGCGCCGCGTCCCGACATTCGGCGATCAGCGGCGTGATGACGAGATCGAAGTGCGTGAAGCTGTGTTCGATGTCGGGCAACGTCGCGCCGAGGCGCGCACTGGGCAGCTCGCGCGCGGCGTACGTCGTGGCGCCGTCGCGATCGCCGAACTCCGGCAGGCACCACAATCCGCCCCAGATGCCGGACGGCGGACGCTGCACCAGCAGCACCGCGCCCTGGCGGCGCGCGACGAGCATCACGGCGCGTTTCTGTTTGCGGGCCGCTCGTTTCTTCTTCGCCGCGGGCAGCTCGGCGGTACGGCCCTCGAGCCGCGCGCGGCAATCCGCGGCGACCGGGCATTCCCCGCAGCGCGGCTTGCTGCGCGTACACACCGTGGCGCCGAGATCCATGATTGCCTGCGTATAGGTCGGGACGCGCTCATGCGGGGTCAGCTGGTCGGCGAGCACCCAGAGCCTGGTCAGCGTGGCGTTTTCATCGAGCGCGCCTTCGAGCGCCGCGTGGCGCGCGAGCACGCGTTTCACGTTGCCATCGAGGATGGGAAACCGCGCGTCCGACGACAACGAGAGGATCGCACCCGCCGTCGATCGACCGACGCCGGGCAGCTCCATCACCGCGTCCAGAGTCGATGGAAACACGCCGCCGTGTTCGTCCCGGATCTTCTGCGCGGCGCGCTGCAGGTTGCGCGCCCGCGCGTAGTAACCGAGTCCGGTCCACAGGTGCAGCACCTCGTCGGCCGGCGCATCGGCCAGCGAGCGGACGTCGGGGAAGCGCTGCATGAACCGCTCGAAGTACGGGATCACCGTGCTCACCTGCGTCTGCTGCAGCATGATCTCCGAGACCCAGACGCGATACGCGGTGCGATCGCGTTGCCAGGGCAGATCGTGACGGCCGCGCAGGTCGTGCCACGCGACGAGGCGCGTGCCGAACGCGGGCTCGCTCACTTCGGCGCCTCGACGTTGCGCAGTCCCTGCTCATCGAGCAGCAGGCGGATCGTCACGCCCTTCAGCAGCGTGTCTGCGTATTTCGCCTCGCCGAGTTGCACCGTGCCGCGGAACTTCAACGCCTTCAGAGTCGCGGTGGGCAGCGTGAACGGTTCGCTGTGCGGGTCCGGCGGCGGCACGTATCGCGCGAGATCGAGCGTATCGCCGTCGAGCCGGATGTCGGAGACGGGGTCGTCGCCGGCGCCGCGTTTCAGCGCGCCCGTGAAATGCGAGTCGTCGAGCCGCAGCGTCAGCGACCCGAGCGACATGCCGTCGGCGCCGACCTGCCACTGGCCCTTCAGCGCGACGACGCCGAGCGCCTTCGGGTCCGTGGTCTTCGGCGGCTCGATGCCGACCGCACGCAGCAGCGCGCGCGGATCGAACTCGTTGGTCTCGACCAGGCCGCCGACGTTCAGCGCGTCGCCGAGTTTTCCCTCGACGCCGCCCTGCACTTCGAGTCCGCCGAACTTCACCGTGTATTCCTGCACGGCGATGCTGGAGAAGTCCTTCGGCAGATCGACACGCGGCAGCTCGATCTCGAACGGCACGCCCGCGGGCGCGAAGCCATCCATGTGCAGCGTGCCGGCGATCGTCGTGTCGGTGAACGGGTGGCCGAAGTCGATCTCGTCCGTCTCGAAATGAAAGCCGGTGACCTCCACGCGGCGCGGCACCGTCTCGTCGACGAACAGCACGCGGCTGTCGTCGATCTCCACGCCGTCGATGCGGAACTGCGTTTCGCCGGTCGAGGGCGACGCGGGTTCCTGGCTGCCGATGCCTTCCCAGTTCGCCTTGCCATCCGCGTGGCGGATCAACTGCAGATCGACACCCGACAGCCGCACGCGGTCCGCGACCAGCTCGCCGCCGAGCAGCGGGAACAACTTCGCGCCGAGTTGCGCGCTCTTCCAGCGCACCATCGGTTCCTGGTCGACGCTGGGGCCGAAACCCGGCGCGTTTCCGAAGCTGCCCTCGCCGGTGCGCAGCGCCAGCCAGGGGAAGAAGCCGAGCTCGATGTCACCGGTCAGCGTGAGCTCGCGGCCGGTCGCGTCCTTCACGGCGCGCTCGATGCGCGGCTTGAAGCGGTTCGGATCGACCAGCCACACCACCACCAGCACGCCGATGAGGACGAGGGCGAGGAGACTGCCGAGACCGATGGCTACCCATTTGAGAATGCGCACGCGGCCGGCATTGTAACTGCCGGCCCCGGTGCCAGGCCCCGATCAGCGATCGCAGATGTCGATGTCGCCGGACAGCGTCTTCGCGCGGATTCGGGCGCCGCCGGACTCGACCGCGCGCAGGTTGAGCCGCACGCCGGGACCGTACTTGCTGACGCGCTCGACCTTGTCCTCCGCGAGGCAGCCGACAATGTCGCCGCTGAAGGATTCGATCTCGGTCGAGACGCCACCCGCCGCGCCGACGCGCAGCGTGATCTCGCCGCTGACGCCTTCCACGTCGATGCGCCCGTTGCTGGTGAGCTTCGCGCGCACCTCGAGATCGCCCGATGTCGTGCGGCCGCGCACCTCGGTGGTCTCGCCCATCTGCACGCGGGCGTCGCCGCTGACGGTGACCACGTCGAGTTTGCCCGCGGAGTTCATCAGGTCGATGCTGCCGCTCACCGAGGAGAGGCGCAGCGAGATCGGCTTGCCGGTGCCGCGCACGGTCACGTCGCCGCTGACGGAGCGGATTTCGGAATCGTCGCCGGAGACGTCGGCCGTGACTTCGCCGCTGACCGTCTTCAACCGCTGCGTGCCGAGCACGCCGCGCGAGGAGATGTCCGCGCTGACCACGCCGACTTCGACGGTGCTGCCCTTGGGCACGTGCACCTCGATGTCGGCCTCTCCGTCGCCGGAATGTCCGCGCGGCAGCACCACCTTCACCAGCGTGTGTCCGCCGCTCGATTCGACGTCGAGCCGTTCGACACTCCCGCCGAGATGGCCGGTGACCTGCACTTCGTTGCGATCCCAGCCGCGCACGTCGACGGTGCCGGACACGTTCGAGATCTCCACTTCGCCGTTGGCGTCGGCGGGAACGGTGCGGTTGACGGGCCCCCCGTTGGCCAGCGCCGCGAGGGGCAGCGCCGCGAACAGCAACGAGGTGGCGAGGATGGTCTTCGACGGTCTCATGATCAGGTCTCCTGGTTGCCAGCTTCGCGCACCGCGGTCAGCGCGCGCATTTCTTCCTGGCAGGAACTCACCAACAATTCTTGCAGCAGCGCATTGGCCGGGTCGCGCCCGAGCGCCGCTTCGATCTCGCTGATCGAGCGACGCAGCGTCGCGAGGCTCGCCGACACCTTGTCGCGCTCCGCGGCGGGCATCGACGCGAGGCGCTTCTGCACCTCGACGACCAGCTGCTCGCGCTGCTTGCGATAGTTCTCGTCGCGCTGGAACGCGGCGGGAATCACGTCCGGGGACTGCGACTGCTGCGCCGTGGTCACGTCGACGGTCGGCGTGATCGCCTTGCCGATCATCACGCCCACCGTGACCAGTGCGACCGCGGCGGCCAGCGCGCCCACCGGGCGCCAGCCGAAGCGGCGCGTCGCGGGCGCGGGCGCGGCGCCGGCCTTCTCGGCCTCGATGGCCGCGGAGATCGCGGGCCACAGGTCGCGAGGCGGCGGCGTGGCCTGTGCCAGCTCGTCGAGTCGTTTCACCATTCGCGTCGTCATCTCACACCTCGTTCCAGGCGATCGCGCAACAGGCCACGGGCCCGATGCAGCTGCGCCTTGCACGTGCCGACGGCGATGCCCAGCATCGACGCGGCCTCCGAATGTTCGTACCCGTACACGCCGCACAACAGCAGCGCATCGCGGGCGCCCTGCGGCAGCGATTCGATCGCGGCCTCGAGCTCCTCCTCTTCGACCGGCGAGTCGAAGGTCAGCACCGGCTCCTCGAGCTCGGTGGGATCCTCGACCGCGATCTCCTTCTGCGCCGAGCCGCGCCGCTTCTCGAGCACCGTATTCACGGCGATGCGATGCAGCCAGGTCGAGAAGGAGGCGCGCGCCTCGAACTTGGGCAGCGCCTTCCAGGCCTTGATGAAGGCGTCCTGGGCGCAATCGGCCGCGAGATCCGGATTGCGCGTCATGCGCAGGCACAGCCCGTGAACACGACCGACGTGCTCGCGGTACAGACGCTCGAAGGCTTTGGTGTCGCCACGGCGCGCGCGCTCGATGAGCGCGGCGTCGAAGTCGACCACCGTTTCGGCTTTCGTCATCCGGGCTGTTGATCCATCGGCCAAGCGGCTCTCCCTCGTCTGTCTTTTAGAGGGAGTCTGGCCGTCATGGGTTTGAAATGGGGGGCTGGTGCGGAGCTACGGCGGAATGTGCCGGAAAACAGGGGTTTGGGCCATCCCCCCAGGTCCGCGAACCGGCCCCGGCGCCGGATTCGTCCCGTTTACGATGGATTGGCCGGACCGGCGCCGGCTAACTGCGCTGCGTACCGCCGCTGAACCACTTCATGGCGTACTGGAGCAGCTGGCTGTTCGTGGCGAGACCCAGCTTGTGTTTGATCGTCTGACGGTGCGATTCGATGGTCTTCACCGACAGCGTGAATTCCTGCGCGATCTCGCGCGAGCTCATGCCGCGGCCGATCATGTTGAGGATCTGCACTTCGCGATTGGAGAGACGCGACACCGGGTCGTTGGTCTCCGAGCGGCTGTTCTCGCCGGCACGCTGGTCGAGCGAGCGCTGTACGGTTTCGCTGACGTACGTACGGCCATCGAGCACGCGGCGCACCGCGATCAGCAGCTGGTCGGACGCGGCCTGCTTCATGATGTAGCCCATGGCGCCGGCCGCGAGCAGGCGCTCGGCGTAGATCGTCTCGTCGTGCATCGACAGCACGAGCATGCGCAGCTCCGGCATCTCGGCATGCATCTGGCGCACGAGCTCGATGCCGTCGCCACGCTCGAGCGACAGGTCGACGACCACGATGTCCGGTTTCTTGCCACGAATCGCTTCGCGCGCCGCGGGTTCGCTGTCCGCTTCACCACACACGGCCAGGTCGGCTTCGGCTTCGAACATGCGCCGCAAACCCTGCCGCACGATCGGATGATCGTCGACGATCAGTATCTGGCGTTTTGCGGCCATGGCTGCAGTCATGATGGGCTCCCCTACGAGCAATTATTAGGACGAATCATACGAGGAAGTGGCGAAGCGTCAATGCTTCGGCCTAGGTATACGCACCTATAGTTAGACGCAGATCAATCCTTTAGAGGGAATCCACCGCGCGGCGCAGCGTCGCCGGCAGCCGGCGCGCGATGCGGACACGTGCAGCGGACGATCACTCCGCCTTCCCTGTTGTTCGCGATGCTCACGTCGCCGCCGAGCATCTGCGCGCGATAACGCATGAGCTTCAGGCCGAGGCCGTTGTTGCTCGCGTTTCGTTCATCGAAACCCCTACCATTGTCCTGCACGCTGAGCGTGAGCGTGCCGTCCGCGGTGGCGAGATCGATCGCGACCTGCGTGACGCGTCCGTGGCGGATCGCGTTCGTGAACGCTTCCTGCGCTATTCGATACAGATGAGTCGCCGCACCGTCGTCGAGCGTCAGCGGCTCCTTCAGCGACGTGTTGAAGTGCGCACGCACGCCATAGCGTTCCATGCCGCGCACTGCCATCGATTGCAGGCCCGCGATGAGGCCGCCGCGGTCCGCGCCGACCGGCGCGAGGCCGCGTGCCATCGCGCGCGTGCTCTCGATGGCGCCGTTGACGAGGCTGATGATGTCCTCGACGTCGGCGCGCGCTGACGAATTCTCCTTCCTCAACTGCGCGACGACCGAACGCAGCATCAACGCAACACCCGTGAGGTCCTGGCCGAGCCCGTCATGGAGGTCGGAGCCGATGCGCAGCTGCTCGCGGCCGGCGATCTCGAGGATCTCGCGCTCGAGGCCGCGCCGCTCGGTGACGTCGGTGATGACCGCGAGGCGATGGGTGGCGCCGTCGACGTGCGTGAGCGTGGCGACGCAGGCCGCATCGAACACGGTTCCATCGCGGCGGCGGCATTTGAATTCCACGGGCGTCGTGCCCGGCGGTTCTCCGGTCATCCCAGATAACTGTTGCGCGAGTCGATTCCGTCCCACCCCCGGCGGCGGCTGCGCGATCACGTCGTCGATCGACGTCCCGATCGCGCTACCGGCCGTGAAGCCGAACATGCGCTCGAACGCCGGGTTCGCCATGCGGATCGTGTTGTCGATGTCGACGACGACCACGCCCTCGTGCAGCAGCTCGAACATGCGCGCCTGCGTCTCGCGCAGGTGCATCGCCGCGTGGCGATCCGTTATCTCGGTGATGTTGACGACGGCGCCGGTGATGCCGCCCGGCGAGCGCACGGCGCGGATGCGGGAATCGAAGTAGCGGCCGCCGTGGACCGGACCCGAGCTCGCGAGCTGCAGGTCGACCGGCTCGCCGGTGGTCAGCACCTGCTGGAGCGCGGCCAGGATGCTGGCGCGGTCCTCGTCGACGGCGATCTCGTCGAGGCGCTGGCCGATGATGCTCTCGCGCGAATGCGAGCGGATGCCGCGATTGATGAACTGCACGCGCCGCTCGGTGTCGACGAGGATCAGCCAGTCGCCGGTGCCGGCGGCCACCATCTGCAGCAATTCCTGCGACTCGCGCAGCGCCTCCTGGGAACGCGCCTGCTCGCTGATGTCGATCGCCACGCCGACGATGCGCAACAGCTTGCCGGCGGCGTCGCGCACGACGCAGGGCGAGTCGAGCAGCGTGACGTAGTGACCGTCCTTGTGGCGGATGCGGTACTGCAGGGCGCGCATCGCGTCGGCGTCGCGGTCGAACCACTGCCTGAGCACGGACTGGTCGTCGGGATGCACGAGCTTCGCCCAGTCGGAGGAACGCGGCAGCTCGGCGCTCGTATAGCCGATGACGCGATCCGCACCTTCGCCGGTCGAGGCCCCGGTCTCCGCGTCGATCTCGTAGATGACCGCGCGCAGCTCGCGCGACAGCGCGCGGAACCGCTGGTCGCTCGCGGACAGCGCCATCTCGCGCTGCTTGCGCGCGGTGATGTCGACCACCAGGCCGACGACGCGGCGCGTGGTGCCGTCGGGCGCGCGGTCCATGACGAACGCGCGGTCGAAAGCCCAGTGCCAGCTGCCGTCGGTGTGCCGGAAGCGATACTCGGTCTCGAGCACGTGCGCGGCCGGATCGACGCGGCGCAGGCGTTCGCGGAACACTTCCATCGCGCCGTCGGGATCGGTGCCGAGGATCTGCCGCCAGGTCTTGATGTTGGCGCGGCCGAACGCCGGGTCGACGCCGAACACGCGGTAGTAGCCGTCGGTGTGGTTCGTGAGGTTGTTGCCGACGTCCCAGTCCCAGACGCCCGCGGTAGTTAGCTGCAGCGCCGCCTCGACGCGCTCGTTGCGCGCGTTGGCGCGGCGCTCCGCGACCTTCGTCTGGTCGAGGTCCATGCTGACGCCGAGCATGCGCACCGCCTTGCCCTGCGCATCGCGCTCGACGACGCGGCCGCGCTCGAACACCCAGCGCCAGTCGCCCTTGCGCGTCGCGATGCGGTACTCGGCGTCGTAGTAGTCGGCCTTGCCGGCGACGTGTTCGGTGTAGCGGCGCGAGGCCTCGTTCGCGTCGTCGGGATGCAGCTTGCGGTCCCAGCGGTCGGCGTGACGTTCGCCTTCACAGGGCTCGATGTCGTGGCGGTCGCACCAGTCGTTGAACCAGCGCGTCGTGCCGGTGATGAAATTCGTTTCCCACAGGCCGATGCCCGCGCCCCAGGCGGCGGTCTCGAGCATGGTCTCGCTCGAACGCAGGTGCGCCTCGGCGTGCTTGGCGGCGTCGATGTCGAGCGTCACGCCGATGACCAGCACCGGCCGGCCCTGCAGGTCCCATTCGACCGCGCGGCCACGGTCCTGCATCCAGCGGTACTCGCCGCTCGCGGTCTGGAAACGGTATTCGAATTCGACGGAATCGCGCTCGCCCTGCGCGTGTTCGCGCAACTGCGTATCGACGCGTTCGCGATCCTCGGAGTGCAGGTTGCTGAACCACGGGTTCGGCGTCGCGTCCCACTGCGCGCGCGAGTAGCCGGTCATCGCCAGCCACAGCGGGCTCGCGGTGCGCGCGTTGCTCGGCACGTGCCACTGCCAGAACGCCGCGCGCGCGCCCCACAGCGCCGTGGCCAGGCGCGATTCGCTGTCGCCGCGCGCCACCTCTTCCGTCTTGCGGCGATCGATGTCGAGCAGCAGTCCCGAGATGCGGACAGCGGAACCGTCGCGGTCGCGTTGCACGACGCGGCCACGATGCAGGATCCACACCCAGCGGTGTCCCGCGGCCAGTAGCCGGTACTCGCATTCGAAGCGGTCGCCGCCGTGGTGGCAGGAATCCGTGGCGGCGTTGAACGCGCCGAGATCGTCGGGATGGATGCGGCGCTTCCAGTGCGCGACGCCGGTGCCGCGCGGCGCGACGTCGATGCCGAACGCGCGCGTCCAGGCCTCGTCGACGTCGAACTGGTCCTCGACGAGACGCCAGTCCCACACCGCCGCCTGCGCCAGCTCCAGCGCCGAGCGGAATTCGGCGGGCAGCGGCGCGTCAGCGGCGGCTTGTGCGGCGTCCGGACGGGCGTTCATGACCAATTATTGTCATCTGCCGTTCACACCTCTGCTTTGACACAGCTCCCTCTTTTGTCGACGCCGGGGCGATGAAAGCCCGAAAGCGCACGGATTTCCACGGCTGCCGGCGATGTCCGGCGGTTGCTCACAGGCATTCCAGTAAGGGACGTACGGCTACTGCGCCCTGAACGCCGTCAGTATTCTCTGACATAAGGCTTTGACAGAACTCTTCGAACTAACGGACTAGCGGGGTGGCGACAGTGGATGGAATCACGATCAGGAATCCTTTGGTCGCCGATTATTCCGAGTGGAAGGCCCGTGACTACTTCGACACCTACTACAGCGAAGTCGTCCTCCCCGACGAGCAGGCGGTTCTCGCCTACCAGATCGACGTCCTGAAGGCCGCGCGCGCGCGCTTCGGCCGCGGTCTCGAATACGGCTGCGGACCGACCCTGCATCGCGCCATCGCCGCGGCGAAATACGCATTCCGCCTCGACATGGCCGACTGGCTCGCCGACAACCTCATGGAAGCGCGCGAATGGCTGAGCGCCGACGACAGCGCCCCCGAGTGGAAGCGCTTCACGAAGTACGTGCTGGCCTGCGAAGGCCATTCGCGGCCCAGCCTCGAGCGCGTGCTCCAGCGCGAGCGCCTGGCGCGCAAGGTAGTTAGAGGACTGTACGTCAGCGACGCGCGCCTGAGCCAGCCGCTCGGCCCGACGCGCACCGGCTTCTACGACCTGATCATCACGGGCTTCTGCATCGACGCGATCTCGAGCGACCGCAGCGTCTGGAAGCGCTGCATGCGCAACGTCACGTCGATGCTGCAGCCGGCCGGCACGTTCATCATCCACGCGCTGCACCGCTGCACCGCCTACAAGTGCGGCGACCGCATGTTCCCCGGCTCGAACCTCACGATCGACGACATGCGCACCGCCATGCTCGAGAACGGCTTCGCGCCGTCGAGCATCGACGTGCAGGTCATCCCCTGCCCCGACAACTCGGTGTACGGCTACTCGGGCATCCTGACCGCGTCGGGCCGCAAGGCGCCGTCGCGCCGCCGCGCCAGCTAACTACCGGCGCGGACGGCGCCGCGGACGTTCAGGCGCCCTGCAGGCGCTGCACCAGCCACACCAGCCCCGCCGCGCCCAGCGCGCACGAGCCGAGCGGCATCAACCCGCCCGCGTACCAGCGCGTGGCGCGGGCCGAGTAGATCAGCGGCAGCACCACCGCCACGATCGACAGCTGCGCGATCTCGACACCGATGTTGAACCCCGCGAGCAGCGGCAGCAGCGTCGTGCCCGAGGCGTCGATCTCGGCCAGCGCATTGGCGAAACCGAAGCCGTGCACGAACCCGAAACCGAACGCGAGCGCCAGCCGCCAGCCGGCCAGCCGCGGGAACAGGTTGATCGCCGCGGCGATGGCGATGGACGCGGCGATCGCGACCTCGATCGGCTTGCCCGGCAGCGTGACCGTGCCGGTGACCGCCAGCGCCAGCGTGATCGAGTGCGCGATGGTGAACGCCGTGACGATGGTCGCGATGTCGCGCGCAACCTGGGGCAACCGCGTCTGCCCCTGCCAGCGTCCATCCACCGGCCGCAGCACCGACGGCAACAGCAGCAACAACACGAACGCGATGTGGTCGTAGCCGATCAACACGTGCCAGACGCCTTCCCCGACGAAGCGCGTGAACGAGCGCCATGCCGACACCTCTTCCGGCTCGAGCCAGCCCGCCGAATCCGGCGTGATCACGCCCTGGAACGACTGCGCGCCGCGCGTGGCATTGAGCAGCGCGCGCTGCGAGGCGTCGCCGCTCATGAAGAAGCCGCCGGCGACGCGCACCTGGCCCGGTTTCGGACACGACGCTTCCAGGGCGATCGACAGGAAGTTCTGCTCGAGCCGCTTCGTCAGCGCGTAATCGCGCACGCGGGTCGCGCAGGCGGCGCCGCCGCGTTCGACCGCGATCTGGCCGAGCACGGCGCTGGTGATCGCCGGCTTCGCGGCCTCGATCTCGCCCCAGGTGGCGACGCCATCGACGTTCGCATCGATGAACACCTGCCACACGAGATCCTGCAGCGACAGGTCCCAGCGCAGGGACACCGGCGCGCCGACCGGCGCATCGCGCGCCGGCAGATCGACGGACACGAAGCTCGTGCTGACCGCGTGCGCGAACGCCGCCGGCGCGGCGACCAGGCCGGCCAGCAACGCGAGGACGACGAGACGCTTCATCCGCGGCACTCTAACCGCGCTCCGCGGTCGCGAGAATCCCGGCGGTGACGACGTCGGCGAAGCGCGTCTCCGCCAGCCAGCGGCGCAACTCCGCCAGCGCCGCCGCATCGCGCGCCGCCACTGCCGCACGCGCCAGCACGCGCACGTCGGGCAACTCGCGCTGGCGTTCGAAATTGACGCGCGCGGCGGTCAGTGCCGCGGCGGCATCGCCCGCGTCCAGCGCCAGCAGCGCCGCCTCGCGTTCGTGCGCGGCGTCGGCGCGGTCGCGCTCGAGCGCGAGCAGCTCCCGCGCGCGCTGGCGCAGCCGCGAGCGCGCCTCGCCCTCCGCGGCCAGCGCCTGGCGGGCCAGCAGCGCCAGGCTCGGCCGATCGATGTCGGCGACCGTGGCCGCGTCCGGCCGATCGCCGCGGGTGCGCAGCGCGTCGGCCAGCGCCGCGCGGATCGAATCCTCGTCCGGCGCCAGTGTCAGTGCCGTGGAATACCCGGCGATGGCGGCATCGGGACGGCCGGCGCGTTCGTCGAGCTCGGCGCGTACCGCCAGTAGATAGGCGCGCACGCGCGGCTCGGCCGAGGTCGGCGCCGCGAACGTCGCCAGCAGCGATCGGCCGCGTTCGAGATCACCCTGTCCCGCCATCGCCTCCGCCAGGCACGGCAGGCCCACCAGCACCTCGCCGGCGGCGACCAGTTGCGCGCAGTCGGCGCGCGCGCCGGCGAACTCGCCGCGCACCAGGCGCACGGACGCGCGTTGCGCGCGCGCGGCGACATCGCGCGGCGCGGCGGCGAGCACCGCGTCGAGCAGCCGGGCCGCGCGGTCGAAGTCGTGCCGATACTGCAAGGTCCACGCATAGCGCCGGCGTTCCGCCGCGTCCGCGGTTCCGGCCGTCACCGGCGGCGCGAGCAGCGATTCCGCGCGGCCGACGAACATGGGCTCGCGCCGCGCGCGGGCCCGCTCGAGATAGGCGTCCGCCAGCGCGACGCGCGTGATCGCCGACGGCCGGTCGCGCGCGGCCAGCAGCAGCTCGCGCAGACCCGGGTCCGGCGCGGCGCGACTCACGTCGGCGACGACGTAGCCCGCCTCGGCCGGCACGAAGCGGACGGGCGCCGCCGCGGCGATCTGCGCCGCGGCGAGCCCGAGCAATGCCAGGCGGCACTGCCATGCTTTCATCGTCCGCCTCCGATCTTTTCAGCGGGGATCAGCGGCCCGAACACGGCCGCGTCGTCCGCGTCCTGCTCGTAGGTGAAGCCGTTGACCGCCGTCGCGTCGTCGGTTTCCGCCTTCGCGAAGGTGGACAGCGTCGCCTGCTTGATGGACGCCGAACGCGCCTTCACGTCGACGCGGAAACTCCGCGCCGTCGTGGCCCCTTGCGGATCGGTGACCATCAACGTGAACGTCGTCGTGCCGGTGGCGGACTCGAGCGGCGTCAACGTCAGCTTGCGTGTCGGGCCCGTACCGTCGATGACGATGCCGTCGGCTGCGAACACCGCGTTCGTGTCCGCGCTCACGGCCAGCGTCAGCGCGTTCACGTCGGATTCGGTGTCGGCGATTCCGAACGACACCGGGCCCACGACCGTATCCTGATCGGCGCTGAGGTCCGCGATCGCCGACACCGCCGGCGCCCTGTTCACCGGCGCCGTTGGCGGCACCGGGCCGTCCTTGCCGCCGCCGCACGCGGCGAGCAGCGCGAGCGCCGTCAGCGCGCCCAGGTTTCGGTAGTTGGTGAGGCGGCCCATCTCAACCTCCCGCGCCGGGCAGCGGCGTCGTCAGGTAGGGGAACGTGGAGTCGAAGTCCGCCGCGGTGACCGGCGCGCCGTCGGTGAACGGCACGTTGCCCACGGGCGCCTGCGACGGCGTGCACAAGCCGAGATCCACCGCGTTGCCGCCGATCGTCAGCGGGTAACACAGCCGGCCCATCACCACGCGCAGCGCGATGTCGACCGTGTCGTCGCCGGGACGACGGCCGTTCGGGAATCCCGCGAGATCGCCGCCGGCCACGCCGAACGTGCTCTGGCTCGCGGCCGCCACGGCCGGGATTCCCGTGTTCAACCGCGTCATCTCCGATGCGGTCACCGTCTTCAGCTGGTTCACGCCGGCGAAGCCGGTCAGGAACGCCGTCACGAGATCCGTGCGCGGCAGGTTCCCGGGGGCGAGATTCGGGATATTGGTGCCCAACGTCTGGTTCACCGGCCCGCGGAACAACGCATCCAGCAGTGCCGGCAGCGTCGGGTTCGTCACGTAGGTCGCGAACTGCCCGTCGTTCCTCGGCTCGCTCGCGCTGAAGCGATCCTTGTCCGGCAAGCCGATCACCAGCTCGTTGACCAGCGGCATGCCGAGCCGCGACACCTGCACCCACGGCCCGCCGTCGACGTCGGGCCGCGCGAACGTCGGCTGCGGATTCAGCAGCCGCGCCTGGCGCAGCGACGCGCTGGTCCAGCCGCCGATGACGCCGTTGCCGCTGCCGACCAGGCAGCTCTTGTGCAGCTCGAGCGCGATCGTCGTGACGTTGGCGTCGTCGACGATGTTGTTCGCGCGCGATTGCGTGATGCCGCCCGGAAAGCCGCCGCCGTCGCCGGCGCCCGGCGCGGAGTCGCCCTCGACCGGCACGAGGTTCACGAGGTCGAACACGCGGCCGAGATTCACCGCGAAACCTTCCTTGCGCTGGCCGACGAACACCTTGCCCGGCATGTCGCAGCCCGGCACGTCGATGGTCTGGATGAACGAACGCGCGTAGTCGCGATAGGCGTTGACGCTGCCGAACGTCTTCGTGCCGACGAAATCGTACGGCTTGCCGAACGTCGTGCCGCCCGAACCGTTCGTCACGACCGACGCATTGCCGCGGCGGCGATCGCCGCGTACCAGCGTCACCGAATAGCTCTCGCGGAAGTTCAGCGCCGAGACATCGCCGGCGCTGACGCCGCCGACGTTCTTCAGCGGCACCGCCACCTGCGAACCGCCGATGTTCAGCTTGATGCCGCGGTTGCTGTCGGCCAGCTTGTTGGTGAAGCGGAACTGGAACGTGAGGTTTTCCTTCGCGTCGCCGTCGTTGTCGACGTGGATCTCGTACAACGCGGACGGGTCCATGGCGAAATAGTTAGGACCGCCGTACGGGTTCTGCAACGGCACGTAGTTGGCGAGCAGCGTGACGTAGCCGTCGCGACCGGCCTCGTAGCTGTTGAACATGTAGAAATCGGTCGAATCGACGGCCGGCATGCGCGTGATGGCCGGCGCCTCGCGATGGCTGGACGCCTGTCCGGCCAGCGGCAGCAACGCCGAGGCCGCTGCGGCCACGAGGCAGTGTTTCCTGATGAACATGGGATTCCCCTGATGGATGGATGACGTCGGGGAATACGTCGCATCGCCGACCCGGATGCAGCGGATGCACGGTTTCGAAGTTTATTTCTCGCGGCTGCATCCGCGGTCGCGGCGGCGCCGTAGGGTAGTATCCCCTCGCATGAATGCGCATCGTCTGATCGCCCTGGCGCGATTGATCGGCGGCACGCCGCTGCTCGAGATCCACTGCCGCTACCGCGGCCGCGAGCATCGCATCTACGCCAAACACGAGGCGTACAACTTCACGGGCAGCATCAAGGACCGCATGGCGCTGTACATCCTGCAGCGCGCGTACGCGGCGGGCGACATCGCGGCGGGCAACGTCATCGCCGAGGCCACGAGCGGCAACACCGGCATCTCGTTCGCGGCGATCGGCCGCGCGCTCGGGCATCCCGTGCGCATCTACATGCCGGACTGGATGTCGCGCGAGCGCGTGCTGGTCATCCAGAGCCTGGGCGCCGCGGTGATCCCCGTGTCGGCCGAGCTCGGCGGCTTCCTCGGATCGATCCGCATGGCCGACGAATTCGCGAAGGAATCCGGCAACGTGTTCCGCCCGCAGCAGTTCGACAATGCCGCGAACGTGCAGGCTCACTACGAGACCACCGGCCCCGAGATCACCGCGCAGTTGGAAAGCATCGGGCGCACACCGACGGCCTTCGTCGCCGGCGTCGGCACCGGGGGAACGGTCATGGGCGTCGCGCGTCACCTGCGTGAGCGATTCGGCGCCGGCATCCCCGCGCATCCGCTCGAACCCGCAAACTCGCCGACGCTGCGCACCGGGCACAAGGTCGGCCGGCACCGCATCCAGGGCATCAGCGACGAGTTCGTGCCGTCGATCGTGAAGCTCGATTCGCTGGGCCGCATCCTCGACATCTGGGACGGCGACGCGATCGTCATGGCGCAGCGGCTGGCCAGCGAGCTCGGCATCGCCGTCGGCATCAGCTCCGGCGCCAACCTGCTCGGCGCGCTGGAGATCGCCGACGAACAGGGCGATGGCGCCTGTGTCGCCACCGTGTTCTGCGACGACAACAAGAAGTACCTGTCCACCGACCTGTGCAGCGACGAGGAATGCAAGGATCACTACCGGTGCAACGAGGTGGAGCTGCTGGGCTTCCACGTGATCCCGCCGGCGTCGGCGGAAGACTGAGCTGATCGCTAAAGGTTCTGACAGCCCGGCGGGGCTGCTCTCCTAGAATTCGCAGCCCACGGCCTGCATCCGTTCCCCACGGCGTTTCGTAGGAATGTCACGAAGCGCACGGACAATGCGCCGCGTCTTTGTCATTCAACCGAACCGCGCCCATGCCGCCGAAGCATCCCGCCCTTCCCCGCCTCGCCTTCGCCATCGTCGCTGCAGCCCTGCCGGCCGCGCCGGCCTTCGCCGCGGGCGTCCCCGCCGACGATCTCGCAGAAGTCGTGGTCACGGCGCAGCGCCACAAGCTCATCGGCAGGATCGAATCGTCGAGCCAGGGCACGGTGACGCGCGCGCAGCTCGAGACGCGCCCGGTGTTGCGCACCGGCGAGCTGCTCGAGACGGTGCCAGGCCTCGTGGTCACGCAGCACAGCGGCGACGGCAAGGCGAACCAGTACTTCCTGCGCGGCTTCAATCTCGATCACGGCACCGATCTCGCGACCAGCGTCGACGGCATCCCCGTGAACATGCACACGCACGGACACGGCCAGGGCTACACGGACATCAACTTCGTGATCCCCGAGCTGCTCGACCGCATCGAATACAAGAAGGGCACGTACTTCGCCGACGAGGGCAACTTCTCGGCCGCGGGCGCGGTCGACCTGCGTTACCGCCGCGCGCTGGATGATTCCCTGCTGTCGCTGACCGTCGGCGAGGACTCCTACGCGCGCGCGCTGCTGGCCGGCTCCGCGGACCTGCGCGGCGGAGATCTCCTGTTCGGTCTCGACTACAGCAGAACCGACGGTCCGTGGGATCTCGCGGAAGACCTGCGCCGCGTGAACGCGCTGGTGAAGTATTCGCACGGCGAACGCGACGATGGCTACGCGATCACGGGCTCCGCATACGACGGCCGCTGGAACTCGACCGACCAGATCCCGGAGCGCGCGGTGCAGTCCGGGCTGCTCGACCGCTTCGGCTTCTTCGATCCGTCCGATGGCGGCGAATCGCATCGCTACTCGCTCGCGCTCGACGTGGCGAAGCCGTTCGGCGACTGGAAGCTGAAGGCCAACGTCTACGCGCTCGACTACCAGCTCGATCTCTTCTCGAACTTCACCTACGCGCTCGACAGCGAGTTCGGCGACCAGTTCGAACAGTTCGACGATCGCAAGGCCTACGGCCTGCACGCGGACCTGGTGCGCGAGACGGAATACGGCGGCCTGAAGGGCCAACTGAAGTTCGGCGTCGAATCGCGTTTCGACGACATCGGCCGCGTCGGCCTCTATCTCACCGAGGACCGCGTACGACGCGACACGATCCGCGAGGACGCCGTGCAACGGCTCGGTCTCGGTTTCTACGTCGAACAGCAATTGCAGGCGGCGGAGTGGCTGCGCGTGATCGCCGGCCTGCGTCACGACCACGCGGATTTCCGCGTGCGCAGCGACCTCGCGGCGAACAGCGGCACCGCCGACGATTCGATCACGAGCCCCAAGCTCTCGCTGGTGTTCGGCCCCTGGGCGGAGACCGAGTTCTTCGTCAACGCCGGCCGCGGCTTCCACGAGAACGACGCGCGCGGCACGACGATCCGCGTGGACCCGGCCGACGGCGTGACCGGCGTGCAGCGCGTGAACCCGATGGTGCGCGCCGAAGGCGCCGAGATCGGCCTGCGCACGGCGCTGCTGCCGTACACGCAGCTGGCGCTGACCGCATGGCGGCTCGACCTGGACTCCGAACTGGTCTACGTCGGCGATGCCGGCGCCACCGAGGCGAGCCGCGCCACGCGCCGGCACGGTGTCGAGCTCGGCCTGTTCGTGACGCCGCGTCCCTGGCTGACGCTGGACGCCGACCTCGCGTGGTCGCATGGCCGCTTCAGCGAAGACGATCCGGCCGGCGACTTCATCCCGGGCACGGTCGAACAGGTCGCGTCGGTGGGCGTCGCCGTGCAGCATCCGGGCGGCTGGTTCGGCGGCGCGCGCTTCCGCCACTTCGGTGCCGCGCCGCTGGTCGAGGACGACAGCGAGCGGTCGGATCCGACCACGGTGGTGAACCTCGAAGTCGGACGGCGCATCGGCAAGCGCTTCTCGGTCGCGCTCGCCGCGTACAACGTGCTCGACTCGCGCGACAACGACATCACTTATTTCTACGAGAGCCAGCTGCCGGGCGAATCCGCGCCCGTGGCCGACCGCCACTTCCACCCGGTGGAGCCGCGCACGCTGCGGTTGACGGTCGAAACGCGCTGGTGAGCGCCGGCTCCGTGAAGACCGCATAGCAGGTCGATGCCGTAAGTGCGGCGGCCGTGAGTAGAATCGCGGCCATGCTTGCTTCTCGGTCCCACGCGTTCTCCGTCTGCGCCTGCCTGGTGGCCGGCGGGTTGCTGCTGTCCGCGTCCGCGGATTCGGCGGACGCGAAGCCCGGCGATGCGAAGCCGGCCGCAGCGAAGACCGCACCCGTGAAGCCGGCGGCGAAGCCCGCCGCTGCGAACAAGACATCGCCCGCTGTCGGCAAACCGGCGATCAAGCCCGCACCGAAGCCGGCGAAACCCGCGCCACCGCCGCCGGTCGAGCTGATCGGACTGGTGGTCATGCCTTCGGAGCAGTTCCGCGGCGGTCCGCCATCCGGCCAGTTCGACGGCCAGGGGCGGCGCGCACCCGAGCCGCGATTCGATTCGCAGCCCGTGCAGGGCATCAGCTCCATCAAGCCGGGGCCGACGCCGGGCGCCTGGTGGGCGCTCTCGGACAACGGTTTCGGCGCGAAGTGGAACAGCCCCGACTACCGCCTCGGCATCTATCTATTCGACCTGCGGCCGCGCACGCAGGCGGGGCCGGATTCGCGCGTCGCGCTGCAGGCCGTCATCGAGCTGTCCGACCCCGCGCGCTTCTTCCCGTGGCTGATCACCGAGGAAGGCACGCCCGAGCGGTTCCTGACAGGCGCCGATGCGGATCCCGAGTCGATGGTCGCGATGCCCGACGACACGTTCTGGATCGGCGACGAGTTCGGCCCGTGGCTGCTGCACTTCTCGGAGGACGGCGACCTGCTGTCCGCGCCGGTCGAACTACCCGACGCGGTGTATTCCGTCGACCACCCGCTGGTGCTCGCGCGCGGCGCCCCGGCGAAGCTCGAGCATTCGCGCGGCTTCGAGGCGATGGACCTGGCCGGCGACGGCAAGACGCTGGTCACCATCCTCGAAGGCACCGTCGCCGGCGACGCCCCGCGCTCGCTGCGCGTGCAGCGCTACGACACGGCGGCCGGGAAGTGGCTGGCGGGCACTCTTATATATGAGCTGGACGCGGACACCGTGTCGGTGACCGACATGTCGCGCATCGACGGCAACCGCTTCGTCGTCATCGAGCGCGACGGCGAGGAAGGCGACGCCGCGAAGGCGAAGCGCGTGTATTCGATCGACCTGGACCGCGCGCAGCCGGGCAAGCCACTGGCGAAGAAGCTGGTCATCGATCTGCTGCAGATCGGCAACGCGCACGGCCTGATCGAAACGCTGGCGCCCGGCGCGCCGTTCCGCTTCCCGTACCTGACCACCGAATCCATCCAGGTGCTCGACCGCAGACACGTCGTCATCGCCAACGACAACAACTACCCGGCCAAGGGTGGCCGCGGGCCGAACGTGCCCGACGCCACCGAGTGGATCTGGCTCGAGCTCACCAACCCGTTGTAACCCGATGACGCTGATCGCCCTCAAGGAAGCCGAGCTCGCGTTCGGCCTCACGCCGCTGCTCGACCGCGCCTCGCTGTCCATCGCCGACGGCGAACGCGTCGGCTTGATCGGGCGCAATGGAACCGGGAAGTCGTCTTTGTTGGGCGTGCTGGCCGGCACGCTGCCGCTCGACGACGGCGACGTCGCGCGCAAGCCCGGGCTGCGCGTCTCGCTGGTCGAGCAGGAACCGGCGTTGCCCGCGGCGGCGACGCTGAAGGACGCGCTGGCGTTGCGCGGCCGCCTCGCCGACATCGGCGACGAACGCGATCGCCATGCGGCCGAGACGCGGCTCGTGGAATTCCTGCACCGCTTCTCCGTCAACGAGGACGCGTCGCCGGCGCAGGCTTCCGGCGGCGAGCGCAAACGCGCGGCGCTGGCGCTGGCGTTCGCGCTGCAGCCCGAGCTGTTGCTGCTCGACGAACCGACCAACCATCTCGACGTCGACGGCATCGAGACGCTCGAGGAGCTGCTGCAGAAGAACGTGACCTGCGTGGTCATCACGCACGACCGGCGTTTCCTCGATCGCGTCGCGACGCGCATCGCCGAGCTGGATCGCGGCACGCTGCGCACGTTTCCGGGCAACTACTCGACGTACGAGCAGCGCAAGGCGGAGATCGATGCGGCCGAGGACCTGGCGAACCGCCGCTTCGACAAGTTCTGGGCACAGGAGGAAGTCTGGATCCGCAAGGGCGTCGAGGCGCGGCGCACGCGCAACGAAGGCCGCGTGAAGCGGCTGGAGCACCTGCGCGAGGAACGCGCCGCGCGCCGCGAGCGCGTGGGCTCGATCCGGCTGCAGGTCGACACGGGCGAGCGTTCGGGCAAGCTGGTCGCCGAGCTCGAGAACGTCGAAAAGAGTTTCGGCGCGCGCAAGATCCTCGACGACGTCAGCCTGCGCGTGATGCGCGGCGACCGCGTCGGCCTGCTCGGACCGAATGGCGCGGGCAAGACGACGTTGATCAAGCTCATCGTTGGCACGCTCGAGGCGGACGCCGGCCGCATCCGTCGCGGCACGAACCTGCAGGTGGCGTACTTCGACCAGCTGCGCGAGGCGCTCGATCCGGAGAAGACCCTGTCGGAGACGGTGAGCCCGGGTTCGGACTGGATAGAGATCGCGGGTCAGCGCAAACACGTCACGAGTTATCTCGGCGACTTCCTGTTCCCGACGCGACGGGCGAATGCGCCGATCCGCATGTTGTCGGGCGGCGAGCGGAACCGCCTGCTGCTGGCGCGTCTGTTCGCGCGGCCGGCGAACGTGCTGGTACTCGACGAGCCGACCAACGACCTCGACATCGATTCGCTGGAGCTGCTGGAGAACCTGCTGCAGGACTACGCCGGCACGCTGCTGCTGGTGAGCCACGATCGCGCGTTTCTCGACAACGTCGTCACGCAGACCGTCGCGGCGGAAGGCGGCGGGCGCTGGCGCGAGTATGTCGGCGGGTACACGGACTGGTTGCGGCAGCGGCCGCAGCCGAAGGAGCCGGGGCGTGCCGCGCCGGTCTCATCGGCGTCGGCGTCCGCGCCGTCACCGGCCGCCAGCGCACCGAAACGCAAGCTCAGCTACAAGGAACAACGCGAGCTCGAATCGCTGCCCGGCGATCTCGAGAAGCTGGAGCAGGAACAGCAGGACCTGAACGCCCGCATGAGCGCGCCGGACTATCATCGCGCCGGCGCGGACCAGATGAAGAAGGACAGCGAACGCGCAGCGGAGCTCGTCGAGCTGATCTCGTCCGGCATGGACCGCTGGGAGACGCTCGACGCGCTGGCATCGCGAATCGCCGAGGGGAAGACATGAAACCGGGAACGCCGAACAAACCCGCCGCCATCCGCATCTGGAAAGAAACTGCGCATCGCGGCGGCAAGGGTGTGAGCGCGATCCACGGCGTGCCGCTGCCGGGGCCCGCGCTCGAGGAACTGTGCAGCGCGTTGAAGAAGAAGTGCGGCACGGGCGGCACGGTGAAGAACGGCGTCATCGAGATCCAGGGCGATCATCGCGACCGCCTCGTCGAGGAACTGAAGAAGCTCGGTTACAGCGATGTGAAAAAGGCCGGCGGCTGAGACGGCCGTCGCGGAAGACGTAGGCCGACTTCCCGGCTAAACGATTCTGTCGCGGAACCGTAGCATTCGGCTGGCGAAATCGGCCGCATGATCGCAGCCGCAACCCGCATCCGCACCGAGGCGCCGACTTCCGTCGGCGTCGTGTTCACCACGTACAACCGTCCGCACGACCTCGAACGCGTGCTCGCCGGTTATGCGCACCAGACTCACCGGGATTTCGAGATCGTCATCGCCGATGACGGCTCCGGCAGCGAGACGCGCGAATGCATCGAGCGCGCCCACGCCGCGTGGAAGCTGAACATCCGGCACGTGTGGCACGAGGACATCGGGTTCCGGAAGTGCCGCATACTGAATCGCGCGATCGTCGAGACCGGCGCGGAGTACCTGATCTTCACCGACGGCGACTGCATTCCGCATCCCGAGTTCGTCGCGGGGCACCTGGCGCTGGCACGGCCGGGGTTCTTCGTGTCGGGCGGCTGCGTGCGGCTCGGCGAGAGCGCGACGGCGGCGATCGTCGCCGACGACATCCTCGCGGGGCGCGTGTTCGATGCGGAATGGCTGCGCACGCGCGGCGAATCTTCCGTGAACCTGCGCAAGCTGCTGCTGTCGGCCGATCCCTGGCACAACGTGATGAACATGATCACGACGACGAAGCCGACATGGAACGGGCACAACGCATCCACGTGGCGCGATGAAGTGCTGGCGGTGAACGGGTTCGACGAGCGGCTGGGTTACGGCGGGCTCGATCGCGAATTCGGCGAGCGCCTGGAGCGTTGCGGGATGCGCGGCGTGCAGGCGCGGTATTCGCTGATCTGCCTGCACCTCGATCATCCGCGGCCGTACCGCGCGCGCGAGATCATGGATGCGAACCGCGCGATCCGCCGCGAGAACGCGCAGCGGCGCGTGCGGCGGACGGCGCATGGTCTGACGGCGCAGGCGCCGCTGGTGCAGCGTTGGTAGGGGTCAGGCCCCATTAACGCCGACCCGTCTACGTTGGTGGATCCCGCCCCCTTCGGCGCGTTGTCGCCGTCGCCGGGCTGGTCGCGCGTCCTGCGGTTCGCGCAGAACGTGCCGCAGAACGTCCTCGGCAAACAACTCGCGCGCGCGGCGCGGGACCTGTACCTGTGGCGGGCGCCGTTGCCGGTCGACGTGTCGGTCGGCGAGATGCGGCTGCGCTGCGCATTGCGCGACAACACCTGCGAGCGGAAATTCGTGTTCACGCCCTGGCGGTTCGATCCGCTGGAGCGCGCGGCGCTGGCGGCGGCGCTGCCGCGGGACGGCGTGTTCGTCGACGTCGGCGCGAATGTCGGGATCTACAGCCTGACGGCGGCGTTGCAGATGGGCCCGGCGGGACGTGTGATCGCGTTCGAGCCGTATCCGCCGGCGCATCGGCGGTTGTCGTTCAATCTCGAGGCGACGCGAGCGGCCCGGGCGGATTGGCCGCAGGTGCAGGCGCTGGATATCGGCATTTCGGAGCGGGAACAGACGCTGGAGTTGCGCATCGATGCCGGGAATCTCGGCGGCGGCAGCATCGCGGCGGGGCGGTTTTCGAAGGCAGGCTCGGCGGAGGCGGTGACGATCCGCTGCCGGCCGCTGCTGGACGTGCTCGATGACCTGAACGTCGCGCGCATCGACGTGTTGAAGATCGACGTGGAAGGTGCGGAAGACCTGGCGCTGGTGCCGTTTCTGGCGCAGTCGTCGCCCGAGCGGCTGCCGCGGCGGATGATCGTCGAGAATTCGGATGCGCTGTGGAAGCTGGATCTGCGCGCGGCGCTGGCCGCGCGCGGCTACCGGGCGACGACGCGCACGCGGCTCAACACCGTCTGGGGTCGGTGATCAGGCGATCGTGACTGTCGCCTTTTGCCAACCCTTTTTCGAAAGAATTGGGGGGACTGTCCCCATTACCGCCCGCGGACGCCGCCGGTCAGGACGATGCGCATCGCCTGCTCGACGGTGAGATCGGTCTCGACGAGCCTGCTGCGCGGTAGATAGACCGTGTAGCCGCCGATCTGGTAGCTCATCGGCAGGTAGACGGCGACGAGGTCGTCGCCGCCGCCGATGCCGAGCGTGTTCGCGTGCTCCTGCGTCACGAAGCCGATCAGCTTGCCGAGACCGATGTCGACGGTGACGACGCGGTCGAGGTCGCCCTTCTTCTTGTCCGTGTTCACCAGCCGCGTCATGTCGCGGATCGCGCTGTACACGGTCTTCACGACCGGCACGCGCAGGATCAGCTCCTCGCCGAAGCCGAGCACGCGGCGAACCAGGAAGGCGTTCACCGCGAGCCCGACGACGAACAGGATCACGAAGCCGGTCACCAGGCCCATGCCCGGGAAGTAGGCCTCTCCGATCAGGACCTTGATCGGCTTCGACAACAACGATTCGGTGGTGATGCCCAGCCAGTAGATGCAGTACACCGTCAGGCCGATGGGCAGGATCGTCACCAGCCCCTTCAGCAGGATTCCACCGATCGTCTTCAGCATGCGTCTATCTACTTACTTCTTGACGAACTTGAGCGTCATGCGGTCGGACTCGCCGATCGCGTCGTACTTGGCGCGGTCGAAGGAGGCCTCGACGGGCTTGCCGTCCGCCGAGGACTGGCGCGTCGGCGGCAGCGTCCACACGCCGAACGGGTGGTCCTTCGTGTCCTTCGGGTTCGCGTTGATCTCGGACTTGCCGTCGAGCTTGAGACCGGCCTTCTCGGCGGTCTTGATGACGTAGGCCTCGTCGACGTAGCCGTTGAACACCGACGGATCCTGGCCGGCCTTCGCGCGGTGCTGCTCGACCGCGAGGATGCCGCCCGGCTTCAGGCTCTGCGCGACGTTCGCGAGGTTCGTCTCGAACGTACCCTGCCGCACCCAGCCATGGATGCCGCGCGCCAGCAGCACGAAGTCGAATTTGTTAGCCGGCAGCGGCGCGGCCTTCGCGCCCCAGTTCACGAGGTTCACGGTGCCGTACACCGCGGCGTCCGCGTATTTCGCCGCGAAATCGTTGCGGCCCTTGCGCGCGTTCTCGGACAGGCCCGGGTCGGAGATGTCCGCGGCGGTCGCGTAGAACTCGCCCTTGTTGGCGCGCGCGTACGGCGCGAGGATCTCCGTCCACCAGCCGCCGCCCGGCTGAATCTCGAGGATCGACATGCCCGGCTTCAGGCCCCAGAAGCTCAGCGCCTCGGCCGGATGACGCTCGTGGTCGCGGGCCTTCGCATCCGCCGACCGCCACGAACCGGCGACGGCCTGGACGATGTCGGCCGACGGTTTCTTGTCGGCGGCGTGCGCGAAACCCATGACGCCGACGACCGCGGCCGCGAGCATCGTCGCGGCGATCTTGCGTAACTGCATGTTCAGATCCCTCTCGGTTGGAATTCGTCCGGGATGGAGCGGGTGATGGGAATCGAACCCACGTTAGTAGCTTGGGAAGCTACAGTTCTACCATTGAACTACACCCGCGCCCGGGCGACGGAGAATACCGCAACCGATGTCGACGCCGATACCATCCGCACCGCCACCGCTGATCGTCATGGCGCTGCCCGACGAGTCGCGCGGACTGCTGGAAAAAGCCGGCGCGCGCGTCCTGTATACGGGCGTCGGCAAGGTGAACGCCGCGGCCGCATTGGCGCGACGCCTCGCGGAATTGCGTGCCGCGAACGCGACGCCGCCGCTCGTCGTCAATCTCGGCACGGCCGGCAGCCGCGCCATCGCGGCGCACACGCTGGTCGAGTGCGACCGCTTCGTGCAGCGTGACATGGACGTGAGCGGACTCGGCTTCCCCGTCGGAGTCACGCCGTTCGACGAGGCGCCGGCGATGCTCGAGGTCGCGCCGCTGTTCCCGCACATGCGCCGCGGCGTGTGCTCGACGGCCGACTCGTTCGCGACGCATCGGCACGACGTCGGCGGCGACGTGGTCGACATGGAGGCGTTCGCGCTGGCGCGCGTGTGCCGTGCCGATGGCGTGCGCTTCGCCTGCGTGAAGTACGTGACCGACGGCGCCGACGCCGATTCGGCCGCACACTGGCAATCCGCGCTGGACGCCGCATCGCGCGCGTTCGTCTCCCTCTACTCGACCCTGGTGAATCGTCCCGAATGAACGAAGAACTCCGACATCGCCCCATCCGCAGTTTCGTCGTGCGCACCGGCCGCATGACCGTCGGCCAGTCGCGCGCGCTCGAGGAGCTGTGGCCGACGTACGGTGTCGAGTACGCAACGCAGCCGCTGGACCTCGATGCGACGTTCGGCCGCACCGCGCCGCGCACGCTCGAGATCGGTTTCGGCAACGGCGAACATCTCGCCGCGCTGGCGCATGCGCATCCGGACCGCGACTACTTCGGCATCGAAGTGCATCGCCCCGGTGTGGGCCACCTGCTGATGCTGGCCGCCGCGAATGGCTCGACGAATCTGCGCGCGAGCCAGCACGACGCCGTCGAAGTGTTGCGCGAGCAGATCCCGCCCGCGTCGCTCGACGAGCTGCTCGTGCTGTTTCCGGATCCCTGGCACAAGAAGCGGCATCACAAGCGCCGGCTGATCCAGCCGCCGTTCGTCGAGCTGGTCGCGTCGCGAATCGCCGCGGGTGGCGTGTTCCGCCTGGCGACGGACTGGCAGAACTACGCCGAGCAGATGCTCGAGGTGATCGGCGCGTCGGAGTCGTTCGAGAATCTCAGTGAATCCGGCGACTGGGTGCCGCGGCCCGACGAACGGGCGCCGACGCGCTTCGAGAAGCGCGGCGAGCGGCTCGGGCATGGCGTCTGGGACCTGGCGTTCCGGCGCCGCGCCGGGTAGCGCTGCCACCCGGCAGCGCGAGCTAGTGGAGCGCGAAGCTCGCGCGTAGGCCGTCGACTACGAACTGCACCGCCAGCGCGCCCAGCACGACGCCGAACAGGCGGTTCGCGACGTTCGTGCCGGTGACGCCGATGATCCGCATCAGCGGCGCGGCGACCCACATCGCCAGCAAACAAGACGCGAGCACGACCAGCGCGCAGCCGAACATCACCAGGAACTGCAACGGGTGCTGGGTCACCGGGATCGGTCCAAACCAGAGCAGCAGCGTGGTCAGTGCACCGGGACCGGCCATGAACGGAAATGCAAGCGGGAAAACCGAGATGTCAGCACGCTTCCTGCTCTCGACTTTCTCGTCGCTCGAGGTGCGCGTCCCGGATTCGCGGGCGAACACCATCTCGAGCGCGATGAGGAAAAGCAACAAGCCGCCGAAGATCCGGAACGAATCGATGGCGATGCCCATCGCCGTCAGGAAACCGGCGCCGACCAGCGCGAACAACAGCAGGATGCCGCTCGCGACGAGCACGGACTTCAGCGCCATCTTGTGTTTGTAGGCCTTGCTCGCGCCGTCGGTGAGACCGGAGAACACCGGGATCAGCGAGATCGGTTCGACGACCACGAAAAACACGATGAAAAACTTGACCGCCTGTTCCCACATGATGCTTTGCGCAAGAAATTCGTTCTTGTAACCGACACCTTTCGGGCGCAGAGTGACTGCGACTCGACGAAAGGCGCGCGCAGCATAGCAGCAACCCGCTCGGAGGGATTCGATGAAGCCCATCATCGGCAACTGGTATCGACTACAAGGAAGTGAGTCGTTCGAAGTCGTCGCGTTCGACGAGGACGACGGCACCATCGAGTTGCAGTACTTCGACGGCACCGTCGAGGAGATGGATCTCGAAGACTGGGACGCCGCGAAGGACAGCGGCTCGCTCGAGGAAGTCGAACCCCCCGAGGACTGGACCGGTTCCGTCGACGTCGATCCGGACGAAGACGACACGCGCGGCGCGCGCGAATTCGGCTACGGCGACGACGACGACCGCCGGCAGAGCGCGAGCCGGCTCGAAGGGCTCGACCTGTTCGAATGACCCGTCCGGGTAGATAGGACGCCGGCCGCGGCCCGGCGCGCCGACGTCACAGCGGCTGGTTGGCGAGCGCCTCCACGTCGACGCCATCGGCCAGCAGCACGCAGCCGCCGATGACCTCCACCGCGATCTTCGTCAGCGACTGGCCCGCGCACGGGCCGAGCACGCACAGCCCCGTGTCGCGCGCGAACAGCGCGCCGTGCGAGCCGCACAGGATCAGCGCGCGATCCGGCGTCAGGAACCTGTGCGGGCGGAAGTTCAGCGGGTGGCCCGCGTGCGGGCAGTAGTTCACGAAGGCCGCGACGCCCTGCGGCGTCGTCACGACGAAGCCGCGCAGCGGCCAGTCGCCCTCGCCGACCGCGAAGCCGCGGCTGCCCGTTTCCTCGAGCTCGGCGAGCGTGCAGAGCACGCGGGTGACGTCAATCTCGCGCGGCGGTGATGTCACGGCGCGACAGCCAGAGCAGCAACAGCAGGCCGGGCACGCTGAGCAACGCGGTGTACAGGTAGAAGTCGCCGTAGCCGAGCGCGTTGACCATGAATCCCGACGTGCCCATCAGTAGTTTGCCCGGCAGCGAATACAGCGACGACAGGACCGCGTACTGCGTCGCCGTGTACTTCGCGCTGGTGAGGCTCGACATGAACGCGATCAGCGCCGTCCCGTGCACGCCGAGCGCGAGGTTGTCGAAACCGACGATGAACGACAGGCCGGCGTTCGTGGCCGGGCCGCGCGCCGGGATCTGCTCCGCCCAGAAATTGAACAGGCCGGTCTGTGCGCAGTCGAGCGGCAGGTGGCAGGAATACGTGCCGTAGGTCGCGTAGAACACGTTCGAGACGATGACGAGCACGCTGCCGAGCAGCAGCCCGCGCACGCGGCCGACCTTCGCGACGATCACGCCGCCGAGCACGGCGCCGACCAGCGTCGAAGGCCAGCCGAAGAACTTCGCGATCACGCCGACCTCGGTCACGCTGAAGCCGATGTCGATATAGAAGGTGTTCGCCATCGTGCCGCTCACGTAGTCGGTGAGCCGGTAGCTGGCGATGAACAGGAAGATCATCAGCCCGAGTCCCCAGCCGTAGCGGCCGAAGAAATCGACGATCGGTCCGACGACCGCGCCGAGGAACCAGGCCACCGCGCTCTGCGCCCAGCGCGGCCAGTGGGCTCGCGCCGCGACGTCGGTCACCTTGTGCTCGCGACTCTCGGCTGATGCGGAGATCTCGCGCACCGGTTCGCGCACGAGGAACGTGGTGACGATGCCGATGGCGGTGAGCGCCGCCATGGTCAGGTAGCTGGTGCGGAATCCGGACTCGCCCGCGATCACCAGCGCACCGGCCGACGCGACCATCAACGCGCTGCGGTAGCCGATCTGGTAGGCCGCGGCCATCGCACCCTGCTTGTCCGCCGTGGCGGATTCGATGCGCCAGGCGTCGATGGCGATGTCCTGCGTCGCCGCGAAGAAGGCGACGCCGAGTGCGAAGACGGCGACGTGCGCGATGCTGACGGCGGGATCGCTCAATGCGACGTTGAACAGGCAGATCGCGATGCCGATCTGCGCGACCAGCATCCACGAACGTCGCCGTCCGAGCGCGCGGTCGAGCACCGGCAGCGCCACGCGGTCGACCGCCGGCGCCCACAGGAACTTGAACGAGTACATGAGTCCGACCCACGACAACATCCCGATCGTCGCGCGATCGATGTGCGCGGTGCGCAGCCACGCCGAGAGCGTCGAGAACACCAGGTAGAACGGCAGCCCCGCCGAGAATCCCAGGAACAGCATCGACAGCACGGGCCGTTCGCCGTAGACGCGCAGCGCCGCGCCCCAGCCGCGTTTCGCGGGCATCTCGGTGTTCGTGGGCGGCGTTATCATGCGCACCCGCATCATACCGAGACCGTCACCGTGCAGGAGTACCAGAGAACCTTCATCGACCTCGCCATGTCGCGCAGTGCGCTGCGCTTCGGCTCCTTCAAGCTCAAGTCCGGGCGCGAGAGTCCTTACTTCTTCAACGCGGGCCTGTTCGCCGACGGCGAGGCGATCGCGGTGCTCGGCCAGTGCTACGCCGCGTCGCTCGCGCGCTCGGGCCTCGAGTACGACATGTTGTTCGGCCCCGCCTACAAGGGCATCCCGCTCGCGACGACCACCGCGGTGGCGTTGGCGGAACACCACCATCGCAGCGTGCCGTGGGCGTTCAACCGCAAGGAAGCGAAGGACCACGGCGAAGGCGGCAACATCGTCGGCAGTCCGCTGAAGGGCCGCGTCGTCATCGTCGACGACGTGATCACCGCCGGCACGGCGATCCGCGAATCGGTGGACATCATCCGCGCCGCGGGCGCGGAGCCGGTCGGTGTCGCGCTCGCGCTCGATCGCCAGGAACGCGGCCAGGGAACGCAGTCGGCCGTCCAGGAAGTGTCGGCGCAATTCGGTCTGCGCTGCGTCAGCATCCTCACCCTGTCGGACCTCATCGAAACCTTCGCGGCCGGCAGCCCGGGTGACGCAGTTCGCATTTCCGGCGAGCAGTACGCCGCTTTGCAGGCCTACCAGCGCGCCTGGGGTGTTGCCGCCATATCCCCCGGCGGATGAACTGGGGCAGAATCCGGCCCATGCGCAAAGCCCACACCCTTCCCTGCGTGGCGCTGGCGGCCGTCTTCGCGGCCACGGCGGCGCATGCCCAGAGCTCCGCGGGCAAGCAGACCTACAAGTGGGTCGACGAGAAGGGAGTCATCCACTACGGCGACAGCGTCCCGGCCGAGTATTCGCAGCGCGAACAGCGCGTGCTGAACCAGCAGGGCGTCGAGGTCCAGAAACGCCAGGCGGAGATGTCCGCCGCCGAGGCCGCGTCGTACCAGGCGAAGCAGAAGGAAGAAGCGGAGCGCAAGCAGCACGACGTCTTCCTCGTGTCTACCTACCCGTCGGTCAAGGAGATCGAGAACGTGCGCGACGTGCGTCTCGACCAGATCAACGGCCAGATCTCCTCGACCGAGGCGTACATCGCCAGCCTCACTACCCGCGTCGACGGCCTGAAACAGCGCGCGCTGGTCTTCGCGCCGTACAACACCAAGCCCGGCGCGCGCCGCATGCCGGACGACCTCGCCGAGGAGATGGTCCGCGCGTTGTCGGAGCTGCGCACGCAGAACGCCGCGCTCGACCTGCGCCGCAAGGAACGTGACGTCGTGGTCGCCCAGTTCGACGGCGACATCAAGCGCTTCAAGGAATTGCGCACGTCGGCGGCCGCGCGTCTCAACGACGCGAACAAGCCGAAGAAGCAGTAGTTAGCGGCGGGGCGCGCGCCTCAGCGCGTGCCGGTGCTGCCGAAACCGCCCGCCCCGCGCGAGCTGGCACTGAAATCCTCGACGACTTCCAGCTGCACCTGCACGACGGGCACGATCACCATCTGCGCGATGCGTTCGCCCGGCTGCACGGTGAAATCGGCGGCGCCGCGATTCCAGCACGACACCATCAGCTGTCCCTGGTAGTCGGAGTCGATCAGCCCGACGAGATTGCCGAGCACGATGCCGTGTTTGTGGCCCAGCCCCGAGCGCGGCAGGATCACCGCGGCGAGCCCCGGATCGTCGACGTGGATCGCGAGACCCGTCGGGATGAGTTCCGCCTTGCCGGCGCCGAGCACCAGCGGCGCATCGAGACAGGCGCGCAGATCCAGGCCGGCGGAACCCGCGGTGGCGTACGCGGGCAGCGGGAATTCGCCGCCGATCCTCTTGTCGAGGATGCGGACCTTCAGCGAGCGTTGGGACGGGGTGAGATTTTGCGTGGCGGCGACGGCGTTCATGCCGGGATGCTAGCAAGCCGCGCGCCGGATTTGCGCGCCTCGTAGCGATCCGCGATCAGCGCGATGAGATCGCGCGCCAGCTGCACCTTCGGCGCCTGCGGCAGGTCCTGCCGGCCATCGCGCCACAGGACGAGCAGCGCGTTGTCGTCCTTCTCGAAGACCTTGTCGTGGCCGACTTCGTTGGCCGCGATCATGTCGAGATTCTTCTTCAGCAATTTCTGGCGCGCGTACTGCTCCACCGAATCCGTCTCGGCGGCGAAACCGACGACGAACGGCCGCGCCGCGCCGACGCGCGCCGCGACGGTGGCGAGGATGTCGACGGTGCGCTCCATCTTGATGTCGAGCGATTCCGACGTCTTCTTGATCTTGCATTCGACCGGGTTCGCCGGCCGGTAGTCGGCGACGGCCGCCGTCGCGACGAAGATGTCGACGCCGTCGAGGTTCTTCATCACGGCGTTCAGCATGTCGGCCGCGCTTTCGACGTCGATGCGCTTCACGCCCGGGGGCGTCGCGCAGGTGCACGGCCCGGCGACCACCGTCACGTCGGCGCCCGCGTCACGAGCGGCGGCGGCGATCGCGAAGCCCATCTTTCCGGAGCTGCGGTTGCTGATGAAACGCACCGGGTCGATGCGCTCGCGCGTCGGACCCGCGGTCAGCAGCAGGCGCTTGCCGGCCAGCGGGCCGGTGGGTGCGATCGAGTTCGAGACGTACGCCGCGAGCTGCGTGGGTTCGAGCATGCGGCCGGCGCCGACTTCGCCGCAGGCCTGGTCGCCTTCGCCCGGACCCCAGATGTGGATGCCGCGCGCCTTCAGCGTGGTGACGTTCGCCTGCGTGGCGGCATTCGCCCACATCACGCGGTTCATGGCCGGCGCCAGCGCGATCGGCGCGTCGGTGGCGAGACAGAGGGTGGTCAGCAGATCGTCGGCCTGGCCGGTGGCGAGGCGCGCGATGAAGTCGGCGGTGGCCGGCGCGATGACGACGAAATCCGCCCAGCGCGCGAGCTCGATGTGCGACATCGCCTTCTCGGCCTCGGGATCCCACAGGTCGCTGCGCACGTCGCGGCCGGACACGGCCTGGAACGTCATCGCGGTCACGAATTCGCGCGCGCCCGACGTGAGCACCACCTGGACCTCCGCGCCCTGCTCGCGCAGCCGTCGGACCAGGTCGGGACTCTTGTACGCGGCGATTCCGCCGGTGACTCCGAGGAGAACTCGCTTGCCCTGCATGGGGCGGCATTATCCGGATGGCCCCGCCGCGCCACTAGCGCGACTTTGTTATGAGCTTGTAACGGTTGTCGAAAACCCGGCGGATCAGGGGTTTAGCGGCGGCCGGCGGTCCGTGGCACGCGCGCGGGCGGCGCGCCGACCCGCGGCATCGTCGCGGCCCTGCGACGCACGTCATACGCCGTCGCGAACCCGCCCGTGTTGCGCGGCGGCGCCCGCCGCGTCCGCGCGCGTGTCAGGCATCCGCCGGTAGTTAGTGTCGCCGGCCGCGGTCGCGGCGCGCGGATGCTGACGCGCGCCCGTCGCCGACGCCGCTGCCGGGCGGCGATCGCCGACTGGATAGTCGCGCCCAACCACAACCAAGGAGAGATGCATGCGTGTGCAAGGACTGGCACTGATCTCGCTGGCGCTGGCCGGCGCGTCGGCCGCGGCGATGGCGCAGACGAATTCGGCGGGCTTCTATTACCAGACGACGTTCCAGAACATCGACAGCTACAAGCAACCGACCGCCCTGCTCATCACCGGCGAGTGCAACCGCGGCGATGCCCAGTTCGCGGACGCGCGCACCAAGGGAGCCGAGGTCCTCGCCTACATCAACGTCGTGGAACGGCAGGACGCCCCGACAAATGTCTGCGGCGCGTACGCGGACCTGTACACGTTGCCCACCGGATTGCCGGCGTCGAACTACGACCCTGGCACCCCGTATGCGCGATTCTGGCAGTCGCCGCAGCCGAAGCAGCGCATCAACTGGGTCGGCAGTAGCTACACGACCTATCTACTCGACATCACGTCGGGCTCGGCCTGGTCGAATCGCGTGGTCGCGTACGTCGAACAGCTCATGCGGGAGGACAAGGTGGACGGCGTGTTCCTCGACGTGCTCGGTGCGCGCCTGTGGGGCGTGAACACGGACTGGCGTAACGAGATTCCCGTCGGGGGCGAAGCGCAATACGCCGCGGATCACGATCTCGGCCAGGTTCCCGCGGCATCTCCGGACTGGACCACGAACGAGCGCAATGCGTGGACCGCCGGCGCGATCGACCTCGTACGTCGGCTCGACGCCAGCCGCCAGGCGATCAATCCCAACTTCATCATCGTGAACAACAACAACTGGGCCGGGAACTGGCCCGGTTCCACCTACGGCGAGGAGGCCGAACAGTACGTCGACGGAATCGCGATCGAACACAAGGCGAGCACGGAGGCCGCGCAGGTGGGATACGCGGGTCGCGCGTATGCTGCGCGAGGCCACCGGCGCGTGATCGCCATCGCGAAGGACACCGACCCGAGCGCGACCGACAACCGACAGGCCGAGGAACGCGCCTGGCGAAACGTCGAAGGCGTGACGCACACGACCAGTCAACCCAGCTACGCCTATGCGCCCGCGCCGACGACCCCGACGGCGCCCACGAAGACTTTTGCGCGCCTCACGGATCGGCTGGATCGCGACCCCTTCGGCCGCATCCACGAATCGACGGTCCCGTCGGCCGGCATGACGGCGGACAAGAAACGCGCGACTCGTTTCCTGCTGTCGAAGGATGCCGTTCTGTTGACGTTGTGGGCCTATCTCGATGGCGGCGGCGAGGTGACCAGTGGCCAGCAGCCCGTGCGGCTCGCGTTGTACAAGGACGACCACGGCGTGCCCGGCGAGAAGGTCACCGAAAGCGAGACGAAATGGTTCGGGCCCGGGCAAGTCGCGGCCTGGAGACCGTTCTCGGTACCGCAGGACCTCTCGCTGATCTCCGGCTACTACTGGATCGCCATCCACACCGGCGCCACGGGCGGCATCGCCCGCAATTTCGGCGACGGCTCCGGCGCATGGGTCACGAACACGGACGCGTTCGGCAATGGCGCCGATGCGCCGTTCGGCACCGTCGAGCTGTCGGGCACCACGCAGCTCTCGGTGTACGCGACGTATCGATTCGTACAATGACGCCGACGATTCGTAACTGGCGATTCGCGCCGGATTGATCGCTGCGCCACGGTCGGCCGCTCCATCCATCATGCGCGGATGGAGCGGCTCGCCGGCGATTCACAACCCGCGAAGATCAATGCCTGGCCGCGCGGCGAACGCCCGCGCGAACGGTTGATCGAGCTCGGCGCGCAGGCGCTTTCCGACGCCGAGCTGCTCGCGGTCGTGTTCGGCGCGGGTAGTTCGGGCCAGTCCGCACTCGAGCTCGCGCGCGACCTGCTCACGGAGTTCGGCAGCCTGCGGCGCCTGTTCACCGCGGGTACGCAGTCGCTGCTCGACCAGCGCGGGCTCGGGCCCGCGCGTTATGCCACGCTGATGGCCTCGCTCGAGCTCGCGCGACGCCACTACTGCGAGGCGCTGCGCGCCGGCCCGGCGATGAACGCCCCCGCGGCCACGCGGCAGTTCCTCACCGCGCAATTGCGCGACCGGCCGTACGAGGTGTTCTGTTGCCTGCACCTCGACAACCGCCATCGGCTCATCCACTTCGAAGAGGTGTTCCGCGGCACCATCGACGGCGCGAGCGTGCATCCGCGCGAGGTCGTGCGCCAGGCGCTGCGCTACAACGCGGCCGCGCTGATCTTCGCGCACAACCACCCCTCGGGTGTCGCCGAGGCCAGCCAGGCGGACGAGCTGATCACGCGGCGACTGCGCGACGCGCTGGCGCTGGTGGACATCAGGGTGCTCGATCACCTGATCGTCGGCGACAACAGTTGCCTGTCGTTCGCCGAGCGGGGGTTGCTCTGACCGTCGTCAGCATGTGACCCTTCGCGGCAGAAGAAAAACAACAATAAGAAGATAGGGGACGGACGATGAAGCGGAATTGGGTGATCCCGGCGCTGGTGGCCGGCACGCTGGTCTCGACCACGGGTTGCGGCGGCGGTGGAACACCGGCGTCTACTCCCACGCCTCCGCCCTCTTCATCTGCGCCATCCCCACCGCCGGCACCTGCGCCCGCGCCGGCTCCCGCACCGCCACCCGCATCGTCTCCGCCGCCGGACACCACACCGCCCGACACGACTCTCGGCGGCGCACCGGCCGCGACCACGAAGTCGCGCAGCGCCTCGTTCACGCTCGGGACCACCGAGGCGGGATCGACGTTCGAAGTCAGCATCGACGGCGGCGCCTGGGCCGCGGCGACCTCGCCCCACTCGCTCGCCAATCTCGCCGATGGCCCGCACACGTTCGCCGTCCGCTCGATCGACGCCGCCAACAATATCGACGCTTCACCGGCGACGGCCGCCTGGACCGTGGACGGCACACCGCCGGTCGTCGCCATCTCCTTTCCCGGCACCGTCGCGTACACCGACGCGAGCAACATCACGCTCCGCGGTACCGCGCAGGACGCGGGCACGATCACCGCGCTCACCGTAAACGGCGCTGCCGCGACGAGCACCGACGCATTCAGGCACTGGACCGCGAACGTGGCCGTGGACACGGGGACGAATGCGTACACCGTCGCAGCCACGGACATTCTCGGGAACACGAACGCGACGGCAGCGGCGGCCAGTGTCGACAACCGTGGCCCGGTGCTGTCGTTCGTCACCGCGATCGCGGTCGACGCGGCGAAGAACCACGTGCTGGTCCTCGACAACCAGCGCTCCGAAATCCTGGCGCTCGATCCCGCCACCGGCGTCGCGACCGTCTTTTCCGGACCGTCACGCGGCACCGGTCCCACGCTGATCTCGATGAACGGCCTCGTCGTCGACAGCGTGCACGACCGCCTGCTGACCTACAACGCCGGCCAGTTCTTCGCGATCGACCGCGACACCGGCGACCGCACCGCCATCTCCAGCGTCGCGCCCGCGGGCTACGAAACCTACAGTTCGTTTACTTACGACGCTGCGACCAACACGGCCTACTCGTGCGGTTACCCGCCCAACGTGTTCGCCACCCATCTCGACACCGACACGCGCCAGGTCCTGTCCAACAATTCCTTCGGCTCCGGGCCGACCTTCGTCCAGCCCGTGGCCGCGATGCTCGACACCAGCGCGGCCGGCGGCGGACATCGCCTGCTCGTCAACGACGTCGGCGCGAACCCGGGTGTTTCGGCGAGCCGCCTGTTCGCGGTCGACCTGACGACCGCCGCGCGCACCGTGTTGTCGACCAGCGCCGCGCCGGCGGTGGGCGCGGGGCCGACGCTGTACGGAATGGGCAGCCTGACGCTCGACGCGGCCAACAACCGCGTACTGGTGACGGCCTATGCGCGTTCCGAGCCGGCGCGGCTGATGTCGATCGATCTCACCAACGGTGACCGCACGACGCTCGGCATCAGCGACTCCATCACGGCCATCGCCGTGGCGGCCGTCGCGCCGTCGAGCCCGTACATCTACGTGAGCGTCAACGAGCGCTCGCGCGTGCTCAGGTTCGACCGGGGCACGGGCCAATTCGCCCGCTTCGCGGACAGCAACGTCGGCAGCGGCGCCGTGGTCGGCGGTTTCAACGGGCTGGACTTCGACCGGTCGACCGGCGGGCGCTCGCTCGTCATCGGCGCGCAGATCTCGCCGTTCGGCGGCGAAGCGGGCGCGATACGCGTGGACCTCGACACGTCGTCGCGCACGCTGTTGACCGCCGGCGGCGTCGGCTCGGGCCCGACCATCGGCATCGCGATGAGCGCGCAACGCGACACGCGCAGCGGCGTCACCGATCGATTGCTGATCTACGACTCCGGCACCTTTCCCGATCGCCTGGTGGGCGTCGACCTGGCCACCGGCAATCGTTCGGTGCTGTCATCGCCGTCGTTGGGCTTCTATTCGTCGGAAAACATGACGCTCGACACCGCGCAGGGCCGCATGCTGGCCGCGGCCCGCGGCAACACGATCGATCCGTTCACGCTGATCGGCTTGGACATCGCGACCGGCGCGAACACCGCGATATCCGGACCGGCGCGCGGCACCGGCCCTGCGTTCTCGGACAATGGCTATTCGGTGGCCGACATCGCGATCGATGACGTGCCCGGCGGCCAGCGGCGATACCTGGTGGCCAGCAGCGACCCGACGCTGACGTCGGTCGACCCGGCGAGCGGCAATCGTTCACGACTCGTGTTGACCGGGAACACGCCGCTGCCCATCAGCGGCATGGATCTCGACGTCGCGGGCCGGCGCGCCTACCTGGTTGCCGATCAGTGGCTCGGCGTCGTCGACCTCGCGACGGGCGCGGCACAGCAGGTCGATACGGGCAGCGGGCCCGTCCTGCGCGGCGTCGCGAACAAGGTCCGCGTGGATGCGGAACGCGGCGTGGCCTACGTGACGACCAGTGACGGGATGTTGCTCGCGGTCGACCTAGCGTCGGGCCAGCGCGCCATCGTGTCGAGATAGACGCGAGCCGGCAGGCAAAACCGGCCGTCCGGGCCGCGATGCAGGTTCCGCGAACGGGGTTGGTTGCTCCCGCCGGGACTGGCTGGTATAAAGGCGGCCCTTTCGGCGGCCGGAAGTCCGGTTCACCGATAGTTAACCAACTGATTTTTGGAACTTTTATGAGCCGCGTCTGCGAAGTCACGGGCAAGAGCGTTGCTGTCGGCAACCGCGTTTCCCACGCCAACAACAAGAAGCGCCGCCGCTTCCTGCCGAACCTGCACACCCAGCGCTTCTGGCTCGAGGGTGAGCGCCGCTGGGTCAGCCTGCGCGTCTCGACGCGCGGCCTGCGCACCATCGAGAAGAACGGCATCGACGCCGTGATCGCCGACCTGCGTTCCAAGGGCAAGAAGGTCTAAGCCATGCGCGAAAAAGTGAAATTGCTGTCTTCCGCCGGCACCGGCCACTTCTACGTGGCGACGAAGAACAAGCGCCTGCACCCGGACAAGATGGCGCTGAAGAAGTACGACCCGGTCGTGCGCAAGCACGTCGAGTACAAGGAAACGAAGATCAAGTAGATCTTCATCTTCCTGGCCGAATACGAAAAAGCCCCGCCGTGACCCGGCGGGGCTTTTTCTTTTGCCTGTAGACTTCGAATCGATCGCAAGCGACGCGGAATGCGGGTGGCGGCGAGTATGTGTTCAGCTCTGGTTCGGAGCGATGACACTGGTTCTCTTGCAGGAGGGCCTCGCCGCCACCCACGATCGTGCGTGCTGATAGGACGCACGAGCGGGACAAAGGGTTGCAATCGATCGCGCTGGACTGATCTTTCGCTGCGATCAACGGTTCGTCTCCCATCGTGCCCGAGCTACCCGAAGTCGAAACTACCCGCCGCGGCATCGAGCCGCACGTCGTCGGTCGCCGCATCCGGCGCGTGCTCGTGCACGACCGCCGGCTGCGCTGGCCGGTGGACGCACGCCTCGCGGAACTCGTTGCGGGCCGCGAGATCCGCCGTGCCGGCCGCCGCGCCAAGTATCTGCTGATCGAGACCGATGCCGGCACGCTGATCCTGCATCTCGGCATGTCGGGCAGCCTGCGCGTGTTGCCGGCCGCGACGCCGCGGGTCCTGCACGACCACGTCGACATCGAGCTCGACTCCGGCCAGACGCTGCGCTTCAACGATCCGCGCCGCTTCGGCAGCCTGTTCTTCACCGCCGACGATCCCGGCATCCATCCGCTGCTGAAGAAACTCGCACCCGAACCGCTCGAGCCGGCGTTCGATGGCGAGTACCTGTGGAAGATCACGCGGCGCCGCTCCGTCGCGATCAAGCAGCTGATCATGAACTCGCAGCTCGTGGTCGGCGTCGGCAACATCTACGCGAGCGAGGCGCTGTTCCGCGCACGCATCCGCCCGCGCCGCCAGGCGCGCAAGCTCACGCGGCCCGAGTGCGGGAAGCTGGCGCGCGCGATCAAGGCGACGCTGGCGATGGCGGTGAAGGTCGGCGGCACGACGTTGCGCGACTACGTGGGCGCGGATGGCAACCCCGGCTACTTCCGCCAGAAGCTCTATGTCTACGAGCGCGCCGGGATGCCGTGTCGCGTGTGCGGCAACCCGATCAAACAATTCACGCAGGGCGGACGCTCCACCTACTGGTGCCCGCACTGCCAGCAGTAGAGAATTTCGCGCGTGAACATTTCCGTCACGGCCTCCGCGGCCGACATCACGGCGTTCCGGCGCCGCCTCGTGAAGACCGATCCCGTGCTCGCCGGCGTCATCCGTGCCGCGGGCAGATACGCGCTCGAGCCGGCGGCCTCGCATACGCCGTTCCATGCGCTGGCGCGCGCGATCGCGCACCAGCAGCTGAACGGCATCGCGGCGGAAAGCATCTTCGGACGCTTCGTCGGCCTGTATTCGGCGACGGAGACCGCCGTCGCCGGCGCGATCGAGGCGACGCTGGAAGCCGAGCTCGTGCTGGACACGCCCGACGACAAGCTGCGCGCCGTCGGCCTGTCGTTCGCGAAGATCACGAGCATCAAGGATCTCGCGCGCAAGACGCTGGATGGCGTCGTTCCGCCCTACGAGATCCTGCACACGCTGGCGGACGACGAGATCGTCGAGCGCCTGACGCAGGTGCGCGGCATCGGCCGCTGGACGGTCGAGATGCTGCTGATGTTCCGTCTCGGCCGGCCCGACGTGCTGCCGATCGACGATTTCGGCGTGCGCAATGGTTTCCGGCTGGCGTACGGACTGCGCGGCATGCCGACGCCGCGCGCGCTCGCCGAGTTCGGCGCGCGCTGGGCACCGTTCCGCTCGGTGGCCGCGTGGTACCTGTGGCGCGCGGTGGACCTGCACAAGGCGGGCAAACTACCCGCGCCGTCGCAGCCGACGCGGATCAAGATCGTGAAGAAGAAAAAGAAGGTGGCGAAGAAGGTCGCCGGGAAGAGCGCGCGAAAGACAGCCGCTTCGCGAAGCGCGCCGCGGAAAACATCGGCGGCGAAGCGCGGAAAACCGGCGCGCAAGAAATAGGCGCGCCGGCGCGCCTCAGTAGACCATTCCCTCGCCGACGCCGCGCGGATCCGACGCGGCCTCGACCTTGCCGGTCTTGAAGTCCCAGGTCACCACCTGCGTGTTGCCCCACTTGCGCGAGACTTCCTTCAACGTGTGACCGCGAGCCTCCAGCTGCGCGCGCACCTCGGCGCTCAGCGTGCCGGGCTCGTACTCGATCACGTCCGGCGAGAACTGGTGGTGATAACGCGGCGCGGCGACGATCTCCTGCGCGCCCTTCCCGTCCAGGAAACTCAGCGTGCCGAGGATCACCATGCCCGGGATGCGGCTGCCACCGGGCGAGCCGATGACCATCAGCCCCGTCGGCGCTTCGACGAACGTCGGCGTCGACGAGGACAGCGGCCGCTTCTTCGGTGCGATCGCGTTCGCGTCGCCGCCGATCAGCTGGAAGCCGTTCGGCACGCCGGGCTTCGACGAGAAGTCGTCCATCTGGTTGTTGAGCAGGATCCCGGTGCCCGGGATCATCAGGCCCGAGCCGTAGTAGAAGTTCAGCGTGATGGTGGCCGCGACGAGATTCCCCTGCTTGTCGATCACGGAGAAATGCGTCGTCGACGGTCCCGGGCCCGGCACGTCGACGCCGGGCAGCGAGGCGCTGGGCGTGGCGCGGTCCATGCGGATCGAGGCGCGCTGGCCGGCCGCGTAGTAGGGATTGATCAGCCGCTCGACCGGCACGTCGACGAAATCGGGATCGCCGAGATAGACGGCGCGGTCGCGGTGCGCGCGCCGCATTGCTTCGACGACGAGATGCATGCGGGTCACGCCATCGACCTTGTCGAGATCGAAGCCGTCGAGGATGTTGAGTGCGTCGAGCAACGCGACGCCTCCGGACGTCGGCGGCGATCCCGACACGATGCGCGCGCCGCGATAGTGGCCGACCACCGGCGCACGCTCGACGACCTTGTAGTTGGCGAGGTCCGCTTCGGTCCAGTTGCCGCCGAGCTGCTTCACTCCGTCGACGAGTTTCTTCGCGAACGCGCCCTTGTAGTAGCCGTCGGCGCCCTTCGTCGCGAGTAGTTCGAGGCTGCTCGCGAGATCGGGCTGCCTGATGATGGCGCCGACCGGCGGCACCTCGCCGTTCGCGAGGAACACGCGCGCGGCATCGGCAGTCTTGAGGAACGCGTCCTTCTTGAAGCTGACGGAGCCGCGCATGCGCTCGTACAGCGGGAAGCCGTCGCGCGCGAGCCTGATGGCCGGCGCCATGCTCGTCGCGAGCGGCAGCTTGCCGTATGTCTTGGCGAGATAGGCCAGGCCGGCGGGTTCGCCGGGAATTCCCGCCGCCAGGGCGGTGTCCTTGGACAATCCGGGCACGACGTTGCCGTCCTTGTCGAGATACATGTCGCGCGACGCGGCACCCGGTGCCATCTCGCGCAGGTCGACCATGGCCTCGTGCCCGTCGCTGGCGCGGCGGAGCAGGAAGAATCCGCCACCGCCGAGGCCCGAGCAGCAGGGCTCGACCACCGCCAGCGCGGCGGCCACCGCGACCGCGGCGTCGAAGGCATTGCCGCCCTTCGCGAGGATCTCCAGACCGGCGTTGGTGGCGAGTGGATAGGCGCTGGCGATCGCGGCGTGGCCCGGCCCCTTCGCCGGGATCTTCGGCCCGCCGACACCGGCGGCCGACGCGATCTGCGCGCCGCAGACGACCGCGAACAGCAGGACGAGAACACGCCGCGGCGCCGTACGCAGCTCCATGCCGCTCAGACCCGCTTCATCTTCTTGAGCTCGGCCGCCACCAGCGGGTGGACGAACTCCTTGACGTCGCCGCCGAGGATCGCGATCTCGCGCACCAGCGTCGACGAGATGAACGTGAACTGCTCCTGCGGCGTCAGGAACACGGTCTCGAGCTCGCGGTGCAGGTGCCGGCTCATGTTCGCGAGCTGGAATTCGAACTCGAAGTCGGACACCGCGCGCAGCCCGCGCACCACTATCTGCACATCGTTGGCGCGCGCGAAGTCGACGGTCAGCCCGGCGTAACCCATGACCTCGACGTTGGCGATGTCGCCGAGCACCTCGCGCGCCAGCGACACGCGCTTCTCGAGCGGGAACATCGGCGCCTTGTTAGGGTTCGACGCGATCGCGACGATGACGCGGTCGAACACGCTGGCGGCGCGGCGCACCAGGTCCTGGTGGCCGTTGGTGATGGGATCGAAAGTCCCGGGATAGACGGCGCTGCGTTTCATGAGGCGAAGAGATGATACCCGACCTCGCCCGCGCGGCCGGCACGATGCTCCCGCCACCCGGCGGGCAGCGACGGCAGCGGGTCACGCGCCCGGCTCTCGACGTAGATGCGGGCGTCCGGCGCGAGCCGGCCATGGTCCACCAGCGCGGCCGCGGCGCCGGACAGCAGCGCCGCGTCGTACGGCGGATCGAGGAACACGATGTCGAAAGGCGCGGCGGCCCGCGGCGCGGCGAGCCACGTCACGGCGTCGGCGCAGTGGACCTCGGCCGCGGTCTCCTGCCAGTCCTGCAGCAGCTCGCGGATCGCACTCGCGGCGCGCGGATGTTTCTCGACGAAGGTCACGTGCGCGGCGCCGCGCGACAGCGCCTCGAGCCCGAGCGCGCCACTGCCGGAAAACAGGTCGAGGACCCGCGCCTCGGCGATGCGCGGTTGCAGCCAGTTGAACAGGGTTTCCCGGACACGATCCGGCGTCGGGCGGATCTCGACGCCGTCGGGAAATCTCAGCTTCCGTCCACGGTGACGACCCGCGACGATGCGCAGGATGCGCGTCGACTCGCGCGCGCTTCGCGCACCATTCGCTGCGTCATCCGCGCGCACGGAAGTCCGACGTTTTCCGCTCTTTCCTTCCTTCACGCTGCCCGGATCGTCTTGCCACCTTTTGGGGCCCAAGCGTACCCTACCGACAGCACCCAAAGTCCGGCGCAGACCGGACTGATCCGCAACAGATTTCCGAGGAGGGCTCTCATGAAGAGGCTAACCGCAGCCATCGTCATTTTCGTGGCTGCCATCGCGGTCGCCGGTTGTTCGAGCTCCACCGGCAACGCTCCCGATGTCGGCCCCACCGATTCGACCGCCGGCAACGGCAATCCCGCCGGCGGTTCCGCGGCGCCGGCGGCGCCCGCCGCCACCGCCGCCTTGTTCCAGCCCGCGCAGGGCATCTTCCCCTTCCCGAACGACCTCTACTTCTCGGGCACGCTGGACGGCACGATCAACATCCAGCCGGCGAACGGCCTTATCCCGAACCAGACCGGCCTGAACGCGCTCGATGGCTGGTCCACCACCGCGCCGATCCGCATCCGTTTCGGCGGTGCGCTCGATCCCAGCTCGTTCTCCGCGGCGAACATCCGCGTGTACCAGGTGCAGATCAGCAATCAGAACAAGTCGGTCACCGGGTTCACGCGCCCGCTCACCTACGGCACCGAGTTCTCCGCGAACATCGCCGCGGACACCGGCGTGGGCAACCAGATCCTCGAGATCACGCCGCTGGTGCCGCTGGTGCCGTCGACGGGCACTTCGCAGGCGACGCCCGGCGTCGGTTATCTCGTGTTGCTGACGGATGGCATCCGCATGGCGGGTGGCGCGGCGGCGACCGCCGATCGCGATTACGCGACGATCAAGACGACGCTGGGCACGAGCCTGTCGCCGGCGTCCGCGACCAAGTGCAACGCACTGCCGAACACGCCGATGCAGGGCGCGTGCGGTCTCACGCTGTCGCACCTGCTGGTGGCGGCCAATCCGGCGCTGGGTCCGCTCGCGCTGAATCCGGCAAACATCATCGTCTCGTTCCACTTCAGCACGCAGGCGACGCAGGACACGTTGCGCATCCTCGGCCAGATGATCGCGGCGGGCCCGGCCGGCGCCATCGGCGTCGCACCCACCGTCCGTCGGCTGGATCAGCTCAATCCGCAGTTGCCGCCGATCGCGGATGCGCGCTTCGGCACGGTGACCGTGCCTTACTACTCGTTCATCCCCACGGCGCAGTCGACGGGCGGCATCAGCACCGACAACCGCGTGTTGTCGAAGCCGTGGGAAGCCGCGGTCACCGCGGGTGGCGAGAAGAACCTGACGCGCTTCAACCCGGTGCCTGCCAAGGTCGCCGACAAGGCGATCCCGTTGATCGTCACCGTTCCGAACGCGAACGCCGGCGCCGCCGGCACCAAGCCGGGCGCGGGCTGGCCGGTCGTCATCTTCCAGCACGGCATCACGCGCGACCGCAGTGACGCGCTGGCGATCGCCGGTGCGATGGCGCAGGCGGGCTGGGCCGTCGTGGCGGTCGACCTGCCGCTGCACGGCATCACCAACACCACGAGCCCGCTGTACCAGCCGACCAACGAGCAGACGTTCAACCTCGATCTCGTGCTGAATGCCACCGGTGCGGTCGGCCAGGACAGCATCATCGACACGAGCGGCACGCACTTCATCAACCTCACGTTCCCGCTGACCAGCCGCGACGCGCTGCGCCAGGGCGTCGTGAACCAGCTCGCGCTGCTGCGCGCGCTGCCGTCGCTCGATGTCGACGGCGACACGATGGGTGACTTCGACGGCTCGCGCGTGGCGTTCGTCGGCCAGTCGCTGGGCTCGATCACGGGCATCACGTTCGGGGCGGTGATCGCGAACCCGGCGCTGGTGCCGCGCATGACGTTCTCCGTGCCGGGGGGCGGCGTCGCCGCATTGCTGCGCGATTCCGCGACGTTCGGCCCGCGCATCAACGCCGGTCTGCAGGGCCAGGGACTGCTGCCGGGCACCACGCTGTATGCGCAGTTCTTCCGCGACACGCAGGCGATCGTCGACGCCGGCGATCCGCTGAACTACGTCGCGTCGACGGCGGCCGCACGCACTATCTACTTCCAGCAGGTGGTCGGCGCCAATCCGACGCCGCCGCTGCCGGACCAGGTCATCCCGAACTCGGCGACGCAGCGGTTGATCACGGCGGTGCAGGCCGCCGTCGGCGCGGCGAACTTCCCGCGCGTCGCGCTGGGCTCGCAGCGCGCCGGATCGGGATACGTGAACTTCGTGGCCGGCGATCACGGCTCGTTGCTCAGCCCGGCGGCGAACGCGGACGCCACGAAGGAAATGCAGACGGAGACGGTGATCTTCACTGCCGGATATCCCATCGGGCCGATCCCGCCGGGCACGATCGTCGGTGGAGCCTCCACGCCGACGCCGCCGGCAACGACGCCGCCCGTTCAGCCGTAAACTCCCCGGGCGATTTCGGGTACAAGGGCGGTCCGGTATCGGACCGCCCTTTTCGTTTGTTACAGAAGAATTGGGGTCCGTCCCCATTTTTCTGTCACGGGAGCGTCGAGTTGTCGGACAAGCCTCAATCCTTCTTCGCGCGCATGCGCGCCAAGATCAACCGGCCCGGGTCGTGGCTGTCGTACGACCTCGCGAACCTGGTGCCGGGACGGCAGATCGACGCCGAGGTGCTCGATGAGCTCGAGACGCGGCTGCTGACCGCCGACGTCGGCGTCGAAGCGACGACGCAGATCCTCGACGAGCTGCGCAAGAAGGTCGCGCGCAAGGAGCTGGATGACGTCGACAAGCTGATCGCCGCGCTGACAGACGCCATCACCGCCATCCTGCTCCCGTCGCAGCAGCGGCTCGACATCGCCGGGCAGAAGCCCTTCGTGCTTCTGGTCGTCGGCGTCAACGGTTCCGGCAAGACCACGACCATCGGCAAGCTCGCGCGCCGCTTCTCCGACGCGCGCAAGCAGGTCGTGCTCGCCGCCGGCGACACCTTCCGCGCGGCCGCCATCGAGCAGCTCGGCGTGTGGGCCGAGCGTTCCGGCGCGGACATCATCCAGCAACAGGCCGGCGCCGATCCCGGCGCGGTCGTGTTCGACGCGGTCACCGCGGCGCGCTCGCGCAAGGCTGACGTCGTCATCATCGACACCGCCGGCCGGCTGCACAGCCAGTCGCACCTGATGGACGAGCTCAAGAAGGTCAAGCGCGTGATCCAGCGCGTCGATTCCTCGGCGCCGCACGAGGTGCTGCTGGTGCTCGACGCCAACCAGGGGCAGAACGCGCTGACGCAGGCAACGCAGTTCCACGAGGCCGTCGGCGTCACGGGCCTCGTGCTGACCAAGCTCGATGGCACGGCCAAGGGCGGCATCGTCATCGCGATCGCGCGCAAGCTGAAGCTGCCCATCCGCTTCATCGGCGTCGGCGAGCAGGCCGAGGATTTCGGCGAGTTCGACGCGCGCGCATTCGCCACCGCGCTGGTGTCCGGCAATTCGCCGGGCGCGGGCCAGTGAGCGTCCGGGCGCCGGAGCGTTCGGGCTAATATCCGCCGATGATTTCCTTCGAGAACGTCGCCAAGCGCTACCCCAACGGGCGCGAAGCGCTGGCCGGCGTCAGCTTCCAGATCCAGCCGGGCGAGTTCGTGTTCCTCACCGGACGTTCCGGCGCGGGCAAGAGCAGCGTGCTCAAGCTCATCGCGCTGCTCGAACGACCGAGTCGCGGCACCGTCACCGTGAACGGGCAGAACACGGGCAAGATCAAGGCCGGGCGCATCCCGGCGTTCCGCCGCGCCATCGGCGTGGTGTTCCAGGATCACAAGCTGCTGGTCGACCGGCCCATCTACGACAACGTCGCGTTGCCGCTGGTCGTCGCCGGCACGCCGCTGAAGGAAGTCGACCGCCGCGTGCGCGCCGCGCTCGACCAGGTCGGGTTGTTAGGCCGCGAGCGCTCGTCGCCGCTCGAGCTGTCGGTCGGCGAGCAGCAGCGCGTCGGCATCGCGCGCGCCGTCATCAGCAAGCCGCAGCTGCTGATCGCCGACGAACCGACGGGAAACCTCGACCCCGGCCTCGCCGTCGAAGTGATGAAGGTGTTCAAACGATTCCAGGAAGTCGGCGTCACCGTGATCATCGCCTCGCACGATCCGCACCTCGTCGAGCAGTTCGGGCAACGCGAGATCGTGCTCGATGCCGGCCGCATCGCCTCGGACAGCTATCGTCCCAGCCACGCCGCGCGCATGACCGCGCAGGCGCCACGACTCGGCGACCTGCCGAACATCGACCTGCGCACATGAGCACCGTGAGCACCTGGGGAACGCGCCACCTGCAGGCGCTGCTCGGCGCCCTCGGCCGGCTCGCGCGCACGCCGTTTGCGACGTTGCTGACGCTGATCGTCATCGCCGTGGCGCTGGCGCTGCCGGCCGGTCTCGCGCTGGTCGTGAACAATCTGCGCGTGGCCACGGGCGATCTCGGCAGCGCCGTCGATTTCACCGTGCACTTCAAGCCGGGCACCGCGATCGAGCGGGTGCAGCAGATCGCCGCGAGCGCCCGCGCGCGGCCGGGCGTCGAATCCATCACCGTGACGACGGCCGCGCAGGCACTCGAGGAGTTCAAGCAGGCTTCGGGTTTCGGCGACGCGCTGACCGCGCTCGAGGACAATCCGCTGCCGCATCACCTGGTGGTGCGCCCCGCCCAGAGCGCCAGCGGACCGGCCGAGATCGAGTCGATGCGGCGCTACTTCGCGGCGTTTCCGGAAGTCGACATCGTGCAGCTCGACCTCGACTGGGTGCGCCGCCTCCACTCGCTGCTCGACGTGCTGAAGCGCGTGTTGTGGGTGGTCATGTCGGTGCTGGGCCTGGGCGTGCTCGCGGTGATCGGCAACACCATCCGGCTCGAGATCCTGAACCGCCGGCCCGAGATCGAGGTCACCAAGCTGGTCGGCGGCTCGAACGCCTTCGTACGCCGGCCGTTCCTGTACACCGGGTTCTTCTACGGCCTGGGCGGCGCGGCGCTGGCCGCGCTGATCGTCGCCGGCGCCATGGCCTACCTCGACCAGGCGGTCGGCGTGCTCTCCGCCCAGTACGGCGGACGCTTCCGGATGGCCGGATTGGGGATGGAGGGCCTGGGCATCCTGGCCGGCTCCGGTGCGGTCCTCGGGTGGCTGGGCGCCCTCATTTCCACGGGTCGGCACCTGCGGCGGATCGAACCTCGCGCCTGAGGTCCGGATCTTCTGGATCAATAACTTGCCGGTATGGTCCCTCCTTTGGGAGATGGAACCATTGGGGCCTTTAGCACTCTAATCACCCGACTGCTAATATCCCGGCCACCCCGGATAGCCCACTCGGGACAGCAAGTCGCCCAAGGAGGTTCCTCGATGACCGCCATTGCGCCCACTGCCACTGCCCTGGTTGCCCGCCCGACCGATTTCGTCCTGGCCGGCCCCGTCGGAAGCTTCGACGCGTACATGGACAAGGTGAGCAAGATCCCCGTGCTGTCGCGCGAGGACGAGGCTGTGCTCGCCCATCAATTCCGCGACGACGGCGACCTCGATGCCGCCCGTCGCCTCGTCATGTCGCACCTGCGCTTCGTGGTGCATATCGCCCGCGGCTATTCGGGTTACGGCCTGCCGCTGGGTGACGTGGTCCAGGAAGGCAACGTCGGCCTGATGAAGGCCGTGAAGCGCTTCGACCCGAACGTCGGTGTGCGCCTCGTGTCTTTCGCGGTCCACTGGATCCGCGCCGAGATCCACGAGTACGTGCTGCGCAACTGGCGCCTCGTGAAGGTCGCGACCACCAAGGCGCAGCGCAAGCTGTTCTTCAATCTGCGCAAGATGAAGAAGAACCTGGCGTGGCTGTCGGCCGAGGAAACGCTGGCCGTCGCGCGCGATCTCAAGGTGTCGCCGGCGGAAGTGACCGAGATGGAGAAGCGCCTCGCGGCGCGCGACCTCTCGTTCGACCCGGTGCCGGATTCCGGCAGCGAAGACGGTGACGAGACCTACTCGCCGGCCGCCTATCTGCCCGCCGCCGACGCGGATCCTGCGATCCAGATCGAGAACGCCGAGTGGGAAGACACCACCGGCGACCGCCTGCAGGCGGCGATGCAGACGCTGGACGATCGCTCACGCGACATCCTCGTCAGCCGCTGGACCGGCGACGCCACCGCGACGCTGCACGACCTCGCCGGCAAGTACGGCGTGTCCGCGGAGCGCATCCGGCAGATCGAGGCGAACGCCATCAAGAAATTGCGAGGCATGATGACGGCCTGAGGCCCGCGCAACGCGCGAGCCATTGCTGACAGACGTTCACGAGCCCCGGCAACCCCGGGGCTTTTTCTTTCCCGATGTTTAGTTTGATTGCATTGAACGGCCTGGGAGCGGGTGGAGAATCGCGGCCATGACATCCAACCTCGATCCGGTTCTCAACCCCCAGGGCGAGCAGATGGCGGACGCATCGATGATCCGCACGCTCGCGGCGCAGATCGAGGCGATCTGGCCGCAGGAGAAGAAGCTCGTCGATTTCTACCGCCTGCCGCGGAATGCGCGCGTGCTCGACGTCGGCGCCGGCACCGGTGAATTCAGCGCGCGGATCGCGGATGCGTATCCGGACGCGCGGGTCACGGGCGTGGAACTGCTGGCGGCGTCGGTCGACTACGCACGGCAGCGGCACGCCGCGCTCGCGCCGCGGGTGACGTTCGAAACCGGCGATGCGTTCCGCCTCGCGCAGCCCGACGACACCTATGACCTCGTCGCGAACCGCCACATGGTCCAGGCCGTGCCGCAGGTGGAGCGCGTGGTCGCGGAGCTGGTGCGCGTCACGCGGCCCGGCGGCCACGTGCACGTGCTCGCCGAGGACTACTCGATGCTGCACATGATGTCGGGGCCGCATGATCCGGACCTGTTCTGGCGCAAGGTCGTCGAGTTCGCCGCGCGCACCGGCACCGACGCGCGCATCGGCCGGCGCGCCGCGACGGTGCTGAAGGCCGCGGGCCTGAAGGACGTGCGCGTGGACTACGTGGTGGTCGATACGCAGCGCGTGCCGCGCCGGGTGTTCGCGGACATCATCACCGCGTGGCGCGACGGTTACGTCGACGCGCTCGCGACGCCGGACTCACCACCGACGCTGGTGCGGCAGCAGTTCGACGAGATCATCGCCAGTATCCTGAACCCCGAGCATTACGCGGTGTGGCACGTGCCCATCGTGTCCGGCGTGAAGTGAAATGGGGTCAGACCCCATTTCCAGGAAACGGTGCCGGAGCTCCAGGAGGAGAGGGCCGAAGCCGACCGGATCCCCGGCAGCTCCGGGCCCATTTGCCAGCAAATGGGGTCTGACCCCATTGATCAGCCTTCGGTGATGGGCTGGAGCTTGAGCTCGACGCGACGGTTCTGCTGCTTGCCATCCGGCGTCGCGTTGCTCGCGATCGGCCGCGCCTCGCCCGCACCGAACGTCACGATGCGCTGGCCATTCACGCCGTGCGACTGCAGGTACAGGCCCACCGAGTTCGCGCGGTTCAGCGACAGCTGCTGGTTGTAGCTGTCCGAACCGTCGCTGTCCGTGTGGCCTTCCACGTCGATCAGCGTCTTGTCGAACTCCTTGAGCACGATGCCGACGGAGTCGAGCACCGAATAGAAGCTCGAGTTCAGATCCGCGCTCGCGGACCTGAACGTGATGTTGCCCGGCATGTTCAACGTGAGGTCGTTGCCGTTGCGGGTGACGGAGACGCCGGTGCCCTGCAGCTGCGCGCGCAGCTTGGCTTCCTGGCGATCCATGTAGTTGCCGACTCCGGCGCCGGCGAGCGCGCCGACACCCGCGCCGATCAGCGCGCGCTTGCGGCGGTCCTTGGAATTGTCGCCGGTGGCGGCGCCGAGCACGGCGCCCGCCAGCGCGCCGATGCCGGCGCCCTTGCTGGTCTTGTTGACCTTCTGCTGGCCGGTATAGGCGTCGGTGGTCTGGCATCCGGCCATCGCGAAGGCGGCGGACACGACTAACAAAGTGCTGCGGACGAGGGTCGATGTCTTCATTTGCGGTTCTCCTTTTCCGTCGATCATCACGGCGCGCATCTGAACGCCGAATGAATCCGGTTTCCGTGCGCCAGTTCTCAGTCGCCGGGCTATTCGACGTTTTCGGACGAAGCCGGCGGCGTGGTCGCGCGCTCGTATCCACGCGGGCGTATCGCAACGGTGTTGCGAATCACCGAACACTTGACGCCGTCGGCACGCACGTAGGCGTATTCGAAAGTCGGCGTGGCGCGGCCGTCGCGCTGGAGAGCCATCCTAATCTCCGCCTCCTGCTCGGGCGTCAGCGTAAATCGCATCTCGAGGTCGGAATTTCCCCCGTGATCGAAGCTGATTGTCATTGCGCGCGTCCACACCGAGTAGCCGGGGAACACGCGCGCGCAGGCGAGCGCGGCGATCGGATCGGCGAGTGCCGCCTGCCAGCCGCCGAACATCACGCCGCCCGGATTCCGCGATCTCGCGTTCAACGGCAGGCGGATGCGCACCTTGCGCCAGCCGTCGGAAATCTCCAGCACGCGGATGCGCATCGGCACGAACGGCGGATACAGCTCGAGCAGGCGGGCATCCGGGAGGATTCCGCTGCGCGCCATGAACCGCATGAAACGCTGCATGAGCGGCATGCGACCTCCTTGTTTGGCCATATTCTTGCAGAGCGGCGGTGCGCGGGCGTAGCTTCCGCTTCCATGCGCACCGTGCAGCAATGGTTCGACGAATACTCCGAGAGCCATCGGAATCCCCGCAACGAGGTGCTGCACTTCCTCTGCGTGCCGCCGATCGTGATGACCGTCATCGGTTTCCTGTGGTCGATTCCCGTGCCGTCAGCGTTTGACGCCGCGTCACCGTGGCTGAACTGGGCGACGATCGCCGTGGCGCTGGGCATCGTCTATTACTTCCGGCTGTCGCCGGCGCTCGGGGTCGGCGCGTCGATCGGGTTGATCGCCCTGCTGGCGGTGGTGCGCTGGCTCGATACCCTGGCGTGGCCGCTGTGGCTGACGTGCCTGGTCGTGTTCGTCCTGGCCTGGATCGGGCAGTTCGTCGGCCATGCGTTCGAGGGCCGGCGGCCGTCGTTCATGAAGGACCTGCAGTTCCTGATGATCGGCCCGCTGTGGTTGTTGGGGCACCTGTATCGCCGGCTCGGCATCGCCTACTAAAATCCCCGGATGCTGAACCCCATCGACCTCTACGACGTACGCGGGCTCCTCACCGAGGATGAACGCATGGTCCAGGACTCCGTCGGCCGCTTCGTCGACGAGAAGGTGCTGCCCGTCATCCAGGAAGCCTTCGAGAAGCATCACTTCCCGAAGGAGCTCATTCCCGAGCTCGCCGATCTCGGGTTGTTAGGCTCGTCGATCCAGGGCTACGACTGCGCGGGACTGAACGCCGTGTCGTACGGCCTCATCTGCCAGGAGCTGGAGCGCGGCGACTCGGGCATCCGCAGCTTCGTGTCCGTGCAGAGCTCGCTGTGCATGTATCCCATCTACGCGTTCGGCAGCGAGGAACAGAAGCAGCGCTGGCTGCCGGAAATGGCGCGCGGCCGGAAGATCGGCTGCTTCGGCCTGACCGAACCGCACGGCGGCTCGGATCCCTCGAACATGAAGACGCGCGCCGTGAAGAAAGGCGGCGACTGGGTCATCAACGGCGCCAAGATGTGGATCACGAACGGCGCCATCGCCGACCTGTGCATCTGCTGGGCGATGACGGACGACGGTATCCGCGGCTTCATCGTCGAGAAGGGCATGAAGGGTTTCTCCGCGCCGGAGATCGAGCGCAAGTTCTCGTTGCGCGCGTCGGTGACCTCGGCCCTTTTCTTCGACAACGTCGTCGTGCCCGAGGCGAACCTGCTGCCGAACGTGAAGGGCCTGAAGGGCCCGTTGTCGTGCCTGACGCAGGCTCGTTACGGCATCACCTGGGGCGTGATCGGCGCCGCGCAGGCCTGCTTGGCGCAGCTCATCGACTACACCAAGACGCGCGAGATGTTCGGCAAGCCGCTGGCCGGCACGCAGACCATCCAGCTGCGGCTCGCGGAGATGGCGCGCAAGATCACGCTGGCCCAGTTGCTTTCACACCAGCTCGGCCGCCTCAAGGACAAGGGCGAGATGCAGCCGCCGCAGGTGTCGCTGGCGAAGTGGAACAACTGCCGCATGGCGCTCGACATCGCACGCGATTGCCGCGACATGCTCGGCGGCTCGGGGATCAGCGCGGAGTACGTGCCGATCCGGCATGCGCTGAACCTGGAATCCGTGATCACGTACGAAGGCACGGAGACGATCCATCAGTTGACCATCGGCCGCGAGCTCACGGGCATCAATGCTTTTTGAGTGCTGCCGCACACGAAGGAAAACGCCCCCGAAGCGGGGGCGTCCGTGAACGGGTGAAAAGCAGGACGAGAGACAGCAGCGCGAGCAGTAGATAGTCCAGCCGGCCGCCGCCGCCCTGCTTGCCACCGCCCGCGCTCGCGCCGCCGCCCGAGCTCACGCCGCCGGAGCTCGAACTGCCGGAGCTCGAACTACTGGAGCTCGAGCTGGAGCTCGACGCGCCCGACGACGGCGGTGGCGGATCCGAAACCGTGACGACCGCCGTCGCCGCGTTGTTGCCGATCACGCGGTCGATACCGCCAGACTCCAGCAGCGTCGCGGCGCTCGCGCTCGCCGCGCCGGCCGTCACCGCATTCACGCGGATCACTGCGCTGGCCGAACCGCCGACGTCCATCTGCAGCGTGCGGCACACCACCACGCCGCCCGTGAACGCGCAATTCACCCCGTTGCCGGTGACGGTCTGGAACGTGACGTTGGCCGGCAGCGTGACGCGCGCCTGCGCCGCCATCGATGGGCTGGGACCGAGGTTCGACAACGTGACGGTGTAGTCGAAACCCGCGCCCGTCTGGATCGCCGCCACGCTGCTGTCGAGCTGCACGCGCAGATCGTTCACGCGATTCGACTCGAGCGCGAAGCGGTTGTTGTTGTCCAGCGCGTCGGACTCGCGGCCCGCCACCAGCGCGTTGACGAAGTTGCCCGGCGCGATCGGCGTGAAGGCCAGCGTCGTCGTGCTGGTCTCGCCGGGCCGCAGCACGTCCGTCACGCAGGTGAGCTCGGTCAGCGTCGACGTGCAATTGGCCGTCGCCGACTGCGCGGTATACGAGGCCGGCACGACGCCCGGATTCACGACCAGCGCGACGCGCGTCGCCGTGTACGGCCCCTTGTTCTTGACCTTCATCGTCAGCGTTTGCGGGATATCGACCAGCAGCTCGGCCAGGTCCTGCGTGAGCTCGAGGTCCGGCGCGATCGTCAGCTCGTGCATGCCGCGCGCGTATTGCGCGAGCAGCACGGTGGCCGGCGCATTCGGCGCGAGCGCGATGTTCCCGGAGTTCGTGCTGCCGAGGCCACCGGCGAGCAGGTTCTCCCAGGTCGCACCGCCATCGACGGAGCGGGACGTGAACCCGTTGGCCGAGACATACAGCGCATGCGGCGACACGGGATCGACGGCGATGTCGTAAGCACTGCTGGTGAAAATTCGCGTCCACGCCGTGCCGCCATTCATCGTCCGCCACACGCCGCCCTGGCCGACGGCGAACAGCGTCGCCGGCTGCGCCGGGTGCGCGCGCAGGTGCCAGACGAACGCATCGGTGATGCCGTTGCCCGCCGCGACCCACGTCGCGCCGGCATTGGTGCTGCGGTAGACGGGCGCGGGCGGTGATCCCTGGAAGTCGAGGGCGGCGTAGACGTTCTGCGGATTGGTCGCGTCGACGACGATGTCCGCAACACCGGCCGGCAGACCGCCGGCGAGCGGCGTCCAGTGCGCGCCACCGTCGATGGTTTTCCGCGCACCGCCCGGCAGCGTGCCGCCGATGTACGCAACCTGCGCGTTCTGCGGATCCAGCGTCAGCGTCGTCGTGCTGTCGGCCTCGCCGGCGAGTTGCCAGGTGGCGCCATCGTCGATCGAGCGGCCATAACGTCCGTTGTGGATCACGTACAACGTGCCCGGGGTGACGGCCGAGGCATCGAAGGCGTAGCCGCCGTATGACGGATTCAGCGGCAGCAGCGTCGAGGCCGCCTGGCTGCCGATGCCGGTCCATTCGCCGTTCAGCGGGTTGCGGCGCCACACGAGCTGGTTGTCGAACGTCAACGCGTAAAGGTAGTTAGATGAATCGCGCCGCGTGACCAGGCTCGCGAAGGTCGTCTCGTGGATGCCGCTGTTGCGCGAGTCCCAGGTCGCGCCCGCGTCGGCCGAGAACTCGACGCCCGAGTTGGTCGCGCCCAGCAGGTGGTTCGCGTTGCCCGGATCGAATGCGACGTTCAAGGTGCTGCCGGGGCCGAGCCGGCCGCGCACCTGCCAGGTCGCGCCGTTGTCGCTCGTGACCACGGCGCGGTTGTCGTAGTCGAGCGCCACGGCCACGTTCGCCGACACCGGGCTGAACGCGATTTCGTTGACGTGGTTCCGGCCGGTGGTCGCGAAGGTGGTGCCGCCGTCGAGCGAGCGGAACAGCTCGGACTCGCCGGTGGGGCGCACGCCGAACAGCAGGTTGTGCGTGTTGCGGGATGCCGCGATGTACCAGTACTGGTCGGTGCCACTGATCTTCGCCCAGTTGGCGCCACCGTCGGTGGTGCGCCACAGCTCGCCGCCGCTCAGCAGGTAGACGAGCTGCGCGTCGGTCGCGTCGACCTCGATGCGCTGGATGGCGAAGCTGCCCGTCAGGCCGTTGCCGCGCGACGTCCAGGTGGCGCCACCGTCCGTGCTTCGCAACATCCGCCCGTCCGAGAGACCGGCCCAGGCGATCGATCCATCCCGCGTGAACGCCGTCGCCGACACGTGACCCGACGGACCCGCGACGTCGATGCGCGCGAACGTCGCGCCGGCGTCCGTGCTGCGCATCAGCGCGATCGAACCGTCGCCGTGCACGAGAACGACGCCCGATGCCGGGTTCCAGGCCGCGGAGATGCCCTGGTAGACCGAGAGCCCGGCCCAGTCGAGGACGCGGGTCCAGTGCAGGCCGTCGTCCGCGGTACGAAACACGCCGCCCGTCGTGACGGCCACCGCGGTGTGGGCCGCGACGTAGCGGATGCCGCCGTAGATGGAACCGCCGTCCGGCCCCGTCGGCGTCCAGGCATTGGTGCCCGCGAACGCGCACAGGGACAGGAACGGCGCCATCGCGCCCGCGAATCGCTTGAACATGGAGATCCCCGCTCGAACGGATGTAGTTATCTGCGCCGACCTTCCCGGCGCTGACACCCTAACTGTTCGGCGCGTGGAAGGGCAGTCGGGTTTCCTGAAACGCCGGCAACGACTCGCAGCGCGCGGCCAGCGTCGCCAGCGACTGGTACATCACGCGATCCGCGGCCACGCGCAGCGCGTCGTTCAGGAACGTGAACGCGCAGGCCGCCGTTATGTCCGCCTGCGTCATGCGCTTGCCGACCAGCCACTGCGACTCGCCGCGTTCGCCGACGTGGCGATCCAGCGCCGCCAGCGCCGTGCTCATCTGCAGGCGGCATCGCTCGACCCAGGGCTGGTGACGCTTGTCCTCGGGGCGGAACACGCGCTCGTAGATCTGCGCGACGCCCTTCTCCGCGGCGCCGGTGGCCATCGCGATGAGGTTCAACGCCTGGCGACGGTCCGGCCCCGAACCGGGCAGCAATGCGCGCGCCGGACCGGCGAGCTCGTCGAGATGGTCGAGGATCGCCGATGACTCCATGAGGCAGGTGCGGTCGGGCAGCACGAGCGTCGGCACGCGGCCGAGCGGGTTGAACTCGCGGATGCGCTCGAAGTCGCGGCCGACCGACCAGTTCGCATGCTCGAACGGCAGACCCAACAGCTTCAGCGTCACCGCGACCCGCCGAACGAACGGCGAGTCGTACATCCCGATCAGCAACATCGCGGCCTCCCGGCCGCGACGTCACGGCCTGTAGAAGAAATAGTAAATGAGTCCGGCCGCGATCAGCGCGTCGATCACCAGGACGGCGAAGAAGATCTTGCGGCGGGCTTCCCGCTGCTTCGTCTCGAGTTGCACGCGCAGCAGAGGCTCGGAGGCGATGTGCGCATCGATCCAGTCCTTGGCATCGCGCAAGCCGAGATTGTGCGACAGGCGCACCGACTTCACGGCGTCGATAACGCGGCCTTCCTGCAGCAGCGTCACGGCCTCGGGCGGCAGCGGTTTGAAACGGCCGTACGGTTCGGCCTTCACGCGCGGTAACCCGAATCGTGCGCGCCGCCCGTTGCCTCGTTCAGGAGGTGGATCATGTCGATGTCATCCCAGGTTGCCCAACCGGAGCTCAACGCCACGCCGTTGATCGACGTGTTGCTGGTGTTGCTGGTCATGCTGATCTTCACGATCCCGGTCATGACACACAAGGTGTCGGTGACCACACCGGTCGCCGGACGCGTGGCGACGCCGCCCGAAATCGTGGCGCTCGACATCGATTTCGACGGCGCGGTGTCCTGGAACGGCGAGGCGGTGGCGATCGCGGCGCTCGAAGAGCGGCTGAAGTCGGCGCGGGCACGCAACCCGGACCTCCGCGTCGACGTGCGCCCCGATCCGCGCGCCGCGTACGAACCGGCGGCGCAGGTGCTGGCGGCCACGCAACGCGCGCGCATCGAGCGGCTGACGATCGCGCAGGTGCCGGATCGCTAGAAGCCGCGCGCCGCGCACATCGTGGCTTCGGCGATCCAGCCGAACAGCAGCACGCCGATCGCGAACCAGTGCAGGAACTTCTGCAGCGGGCTGTCGGCGTTCACAGCGGCAACCAGTGCGTCGCGGTCTCGCGGCGATGCAGATAGACGAAGCGTGCGCGCGACAGCCGGGTCTCGAAGTCGTTGCTGCGCGTGCCGACGCGTTCGAGGAACCGGCGCCAGCGTTCGCCCGGGATCGTCGAGAAGGCGGGCTGCGGCGTGCGGGCATATGTCGAGTCGATCATCGTCGGTCTCCGGTGCGGGGCTCGAGGCCATTCCGCGCCGGGGGCCGGGCCGCGCCGTGATGCGTTGATGACGCGGCGCGGATCGAAAGTGACGAAATGTGGCCGCGTCACCGGGCCGCCGCGCGCTCGCTTACACTTGCGCAGCCATGAAGAAGACCATCGCCATCGTCGAGGACGAGCGCGCCATCCGCGACAACTACGCCGCCGCGTTCGCGCGCGAGGGGTACGCCGTGCGCGGCTATCCGAACCGCCGCGAGGCCATGGCCGCATTCGCCGCGCGGCTGCCCGACCTCGCGGTCATCGACATCTCGCTCGAGGACGAGCCCGAGGGCGGCTTCGAGTTGTGCCGCCAGCTGCGCAACCTCTCGGCCGAGCTGCCGATCATCTTCCTGACCGCGCGCGACAGCGAGCTCGACGCGGTCTCCGGCCTGCGGCTCGGTGCCGACGATTTCCTGACGAAGGACCTGTCCCTGGCGCACCTGATCGCGCGCGTGAATGCACTGTTCCGCCGCGTCGACGCGCTGCGCCGGCCCACGGAGGAAAAACAGGTCGTGCGCCGCGGCGCGCTGACGCTCGACAGCGAACGCATGTCCGTCGAGTGGAACGGCCAGGTGGTGCTGCTGTCGCTGACCGAATTCTGGATCGTCTACGCGCTGACCAAGCACCCCGGCCACGTGAAGAACCGCCAGCAGCTGATGGACGCCGCGAACGTCGTGCTCGACGACAACACCATCACGTCGCACATCAAGCGCATCCGCCGCAAGTTCCAGGTGATCGACGAGAAATTCGATGCCGTGCACACGGTGTACGGCATGGGTTATCGCTGGGTCGAGTGACGGTGACGCCGTGGCGAAACTCGCCGACCTGCTGAACTTCGGTCCGATCTCGCCGTTCCGGCTGCGCACCAAACTACTGATGCTGGCGCTGACGACGCTGGCGCTGCCGTGGGCCGGCTGCCAGTACGCGCGCGAGATGGAGACGGTGCTGCGCGAGAGCGAGCAGCAGTCCTTGCTGGCGGTCGCGACCACGATCGCCGGTTCGCTGAAGGGCCGGCAGGAGCTGCTGTTCCGCGCCGATTCGCTGTCCGCGCTCGACGCCAGCAACGCGCGCGACATCACGCCGGTGGTGCTGTCGGGCGCGCCGATGATCGACGGCCGCGCCGACGAGTGGGACACGAACGCGCGCAACGTCGTGCGCGTCGCCGGCCCGGGCAACGACGGCTTCCGCCTGCTGGCCGCGACGCACGAGCGCTGGCTGTACCTCGCGCTGCTGGTGCGCGACGACAAGGTCGTCTACGACGGCTCCGACATCAACCCGCTCGACGCCGCCACGATCGGCGACCGCGTCTGGCTGGCCTTCGACGACAAGCGCGGCGGGCAGCAGCGGCTGTTCTTCGCCGGCACCGGCCCCGGCGCCGTGCGCGCGCGGCGCATCGAGACGCGCGAGTACGGCCGCGAAGAAGCGGTCGAGGAGCAGCGCATCGATGCCGTCTGGCAGCGCACGCGCGACGGCAGCGGCTACGTGCTCGAGATGGGCATCCCGCTGTCGCTGGTCGGGCAGCACATCGGCGTCGCCGTCGACGACCGCGACAAGCGCGGCGCGCCGCGCCAGAGCTACGGCACGCTCGACACCTCGGACCTGCGCGCGGTCGGCCGATTGATCGCCGCCTCGCCCGACCTGAACGACCACCTGCGCCAGTTCTCGCAACCCGGCGTCGAGCTCACCGTCGCCTCCTCGACCGGCGCCGTGCTGACGCGGCTCGATGCACCGGCGCTGCCCGGCGACTACACGCGCATGCGCGGCTTCCTGCCGCGCATGTACCGGCTGTTCCTCGATGGCAACTACGTGCCGCGCAACGTCACGCAGGAATCGCGCGAGCGCGCGGCGCAGGACCTGACCCAGCGCGCGGTCCAGGGCAAGGCCGAGAGCACGTTGTTCGCGGGGCCCTACGAGAACCGCGTCATCGTGGCCGCGGCCGCGCCGATCTACGCGGCCGACGGCACACACGTGATCGGCGTGATCCAGCTCGCGCAGACCGCGGATCGCTGGCTGACGCTGCGCGACCGCGCGCTGACGCGGCTGCTGAACCTCACGCTGTTCGCCACGTTGTTCGCCGTCGGCGCCGCGTTCTGGTTCGCCGGCCGCATGACCTTGCGCATCTCGCGCCTCGGTCACGCCGCGGAGACGGCCCTGAGTCGCGAAGGCAGCCTGGCGCGCCAGCTGCCCGAGTCCGAAGCCCGCGACGAGCTCGGCGACCTGTCGCGCAGCTTCTCGTCGCTGCTAGGCCGGCTCGACGAATACACCGGCTACCTGCGCACGCTGGCCGGCAAGCTGGCGCACGAGATCCGCACGCCGCTGACGATCGTCCGCTCGTCGCTCGAGAACCTCGAGAGCGAGGCGGCCCAGGCGAAGGGGTCCGCCAACGGCGGCATGGGCGAGAACGCCCGCGTCTACATCGCGCGGGCACGCGAGGGCAGCGAACGTCTCGGCGCCATCCTGACCGCGATGGGCGCGGCCACGCGCGTCGAGGAAGCGATCGCGCACAGCGAGCGGCAGCGCTTCGATCTCGCCGCGCTGGTGCGGGCGACCGTCGAGGCGTACGGCGCCGCCTTCCCGCAGCGGCACTTCGCCTGCCAGGTGCCGGATGAACCCATAGATATGAATGGCGCGCCGGAGCTGATCGTGCAGCTCCTCGACAAGCTTGTCGACAATGCCGTCGACTTCAGCGCCGATGGCGCCACGATCACCGTGCGCGTGACCCACGACGAGGCACACGCCGAGCTGTCCGTCGCGAATCCGGGACCGCCGCTGCCGCCCGAAGCGGCCACGCGGTTGTTCGAATCGCTGTGGCAGTCGCGCGCCGAGGCCGACACGCCGCAGGGTCGGCTGCGCCCGCATTTCGGACTGGGGCTCTACATCGTGCGCCTGATCGCCGAATTTCACGGCGGATCCGCGCAGGCCGCCAATCTCCCCGACCACTCCGGCGCGATCTTCACGATTCGTCTGACGCGCTGAGCGTGAGTTGCGAATCCGGTCACCTCCAGCCTACGGAGGAAGCGCCGATATTCCGGGAAGGAAACGGTCGATGTCGCGCAATCGAGACATTGTGGCGAGAAGGTTTCGGCGTATGATCCGGCCACGCGTGGTCGGCCAATCGGGCGCTAAGTAGCTGAATTAACGGTTCTGGCGCGCGGTTGTAAGAATTACGCGGTACGAGTGGATCTGCACGGCATCACGCATTGATGCGCGGAGAACACAACGGAATTTCAGATATAGAAACTCGGGATTTGCTCACGGGCACGGGTTCAGTCGGTAGCAGAGGTTGTGGCTACTGGCGAGGACGGACAAAGCGTGGACTGACACGCGGGCTTAACTGTTTAGCCGGAGATCGAAAGGTCACCAACGTCCCAGCCGTCATCATTACCGCCCGTGAAGTCGACCTGGTCGGCTGACAGCGATTACCTAAGTCGACGACGACGAAACTAACAAGCCCCGCTCTGCGGGGCTTTTTTTCGCCACCGCCTTTCGCGCATCGGTTCACGTTCCGCCGCGGCGGCGGTAGCTAGAATCCGGCCCGATGTCGTCGCGCCACGCACTTTGTTTGTTGGTCCTGTGCACGTCCTTCGCCGGCTGCACGCGTTCGCTCGACGAGCGCAAGGTGCGCGACTTCGTCGACCGGGCCGATGCCACGGCGCGCACGTTGTACGCGCCGCACATCTGCGAGCTGCGCGGCGAGAATTTCCGGCTGCATCTCAGGTTCCAGGGTTACCTCGAACGGCTGCCGCCCAGCGATCTCGAGATCGGCCGCAAGACCTTCTGCCTCGAGGCCGCGAAGAACGCCTGGCTACGGCAATACAAGCTCGAGCGCAAGTCGCTCGACATCGAACTCGCGGCCGATCGCAGGACCGCGCGCGTCACCGCCGAATACGAAGAGACGCTGCCGTATTTCGAACCCGACATGCGTCCGGCCTCGCCGTTCGACTTCCAGAAATTCCAGGTGCTGACCACGCGCGACGATTCCGTCGTCGGCATCGAGGGCGGCGACCTCGTGTTCCTGCGCACCGATGCCGACGTGGTGCAGAAGCTCGTACCGAAGCAACAGCTCGACGTGCCGGTGGTGAACTGATGCGCGCGATCGCCGGCCCCGCGATGCTGCTCGTCGTCGTGCTCTCGTTCACCGGGTACAAGCTGCTGCGCAAGCCGGATTCTCCGCCGCGATCGTTCACCGATCTCGAGCTCGCCGGCCCGGCGCCCGACGACGCGGCGACGTGTTACGCACTGAGCACCGTGCTGGTCGCGAACGGCGTGTTCGGCAACGTGCCGCGCACCTGGACCGCGGCCGGCAAGGACGAATGGACGCTGACGATCGAACGCGTGATCGACGGCCGTAACGGGCCGGAGCGGGACTACGTCGCGTGGACCTTCGAGAAACACGGCGCCACGGTGCGGCTCACGAAGGCCGAAGGCGCACCCGGCCGGCCGCAGACCGTGCCGGCGGCGCTCGACGAGCTGCTGATCGCGCCGAATGCGCGGCACTCGACGCCGGTCGAACGCTGCGTCCCGCCCGGCGCGACGGGCTATCTATTCAAGCGGAAATAATTCGCCACAATTGATCCACCGCCCCGCCGTTTTCCTTGCGCAGTCTGCGTGCAAGACGAAACACACGGGAGAACGGGATGGATGCGGCGGCGGACGAGGGGCGACACGCGCCCGAACACGGGTTGTGGAGACCGCGGGCGTTCATCGCCGCGTTGTTCCTGCTGGGCGGCGTGCTGCTGCCCATCGCGACGATCGGCTTCGAGCTGGTCACGCGCATGTGCGCGGAAACGTTGTTCGATCCCCTGCCCTCGTGGGCACATCTCGCGGTGGTCACCGCGGTGCCCGTGCTCAACCTGCGTTTGTGGCTGATGCGCCGTTCCACCGCGGGCCTCACGCGCGGCTGGATCTTCGCCAGCGGCGCCGCGACCGCCGTCGGCTTCTGCTACACGCTGCTGTTCCTGCCGGTCTATCCGATCGCGGTGATCGGCATCCTGTTCTTCGGCCTGGGCCTGCTGCCGTTCGCGCCGCTGAGCGCAGGCCTCGTGGCGCTCGCGCAGGCGGTCGGCGCCGGCCGCGCGCGCGGTCAGCCGTACGCCAGGCCGTTGTGGGCCGGTTTCGCGGCGGGTTTCGTCCTGATCATGGCGCTCGACACACCCACGGCGATCACGCGTTACGCCGTGCGCGCCAGTGCCAGCGCCGATGCCGCCGACCGCGCGCGCGCCGTGCGCCTGATGCGCCACGCCGGCAACCGCGACCTGCTGCTGCGCCTGTGCTACGACCGCAGCGGCTACACCGGCGGGCTCCTGGGCCTGATCGTCGAAGGCACTTTCAGTCTGAGCCTCGACGACTTCGACCGGCGCCGGCTCGCCAATCCGACCGAGTCCGCGCGCGAGCTCTTCTACCGCGTCACCGGTGACGCCTACGACAGCGTGCCGCCGCCGTATCGCGGCGGCCGCTGGTCGTTCGCCGGCGGCTTCGACTGGGATCGCGACCAGGGTGGCGCGCAGGTCGGTGGCCGGCTCGCCGGGCTGTCGCTGGCGTCGTCGCGCATCGACGCCTCGATGGATGCCGACGACGCGGTCGCCTACCTGGAATGGACCGCGGAATTCGCGAACGCAGAACAGTGGCAGCAACGCGAAGCGCGCCTGGCGCTGGCGCTGCCACCCGGCGGCGTCGTGTCGCGCGCCACGTTGTGGGTGAACGGCGAGGAGCGCGAGGCCGCGTTCGCGTCACGCGGCGCGGTGCGGGCCGCGTACGAACGCGTGGTCACGGGCCGGCGCGATCCGCTGCTCGTGACCAGCGACGGTGCCGACCAGGTGCTGGTGCAGATGTTCCCGGTGCCGGCCGGCGGCCGCGCGAAGATCCGCATCGGCATCACCGCACCGCTCGCGCTGAGCGCGGACGATCGCGCGACACTGGCGCTACCCGCGATCGTCGATCGCAATTTCTCGATCGACGAGGCGCTGCGCCACGCGGTGTGGATCGAGGGCGAGGGTCGCGATGCGCCATCCGACGCCGGCTTCACCGCGGCCACCGCCGACGGCGCCGTCATCCGCCGGCGCGCGAGCTTCACCGACGCCGAGCTCAGCGGCCATCGCCCGCGCATCGCACTGACGCGCAATCCGCGCGCGGAGACCGTCGCGTCCGGCGACGTCGTGCAGACCATCCGGCGCGAGCCGCGCGAGCCCGCCGGTTCGTTGTTCGTGTTGCTCGACGGCTCGGCGCGCGCCCGCCCGGCGCGCGTCGGGTTGCTGGCGGCGCTGGACCGCATCCCGACCGGGCAACGCGTCGGATTCGCCGTCGCCGCCGAGGGTGATCCGGCGCTGCCGCTCGCAGCCTGGGACTCCGCACGCCGCGCCGAGCTGACCAAACTACTCGACGCGCAGGCGTTCGACGGCGGCGAGGACAACGTCGGCGCGCTCGCCGCGGTGCTCGGCGCGCTGGAGGGCGAGCCGCGCGCGACACTGCTCTGGGTGCACGGCCCGCAGGGCTTCGAGTTCGCCGGCAACCTCGCGTCGCTCGAACAGGTGCTCGACCGCGGCACGCGGCTGCCGGACCTGTGGCTACTGCCGGTCGCGCCCGGGCCGAACCGCGCGCTGGGCCGGGCCTCGGGTGGCGAACGGCGGCTGTTCACGGGCGCGCGACTGCTGGCGTGGAGCGGCGATCCGGCGGCCGACATCCGCGCGGCGTTCGACGATTACTTCGACACCGCGCCGCGCTGGACGATCTCGCGCGGCGTCGGCAGCACGGCGGGCCTCGTGACCGGATCCGCACACGTCGAGAAGCTCTGGGCGTTCGACGAGATCCAGGCGCAGCTCGCGGCAACGCCGCGGAAACCGGCGGAAGCACAGGCGGTGCGCGAGCGCGCCATCGCACTGGCCGCGCGATACCGAATCGTCACGCCGGTGAGCGGCGCGGTGGTGCTCGAGACGGATGCCGACTACACGCAGGCCGGACTGACGCCGCCCGATCCGTCGGCGGTGCCGACGATCCCGGAACCGGAAACGTGGGCGCTGCTGATCGTCGCCTGCCTCGCGTTCGCGTGGGCGTGGCGTGCGCGTCTCGTGCCGGCATGAATCCGCTGCTGGTGCTGCTCGGCGTGGTGGCCGCGTGCTGGCACGCGTGGACGGATCTCGTGGCGCGCGTCGACGACGCGACGACCGCCGCGCCGTTGTTGCTGGTGTTCGCCGCGCTGGCTGCACCGCTGGCGACGCGAGCGCCGCTGCGGCCGGTCGGCACGACCGTGCCGACGTTGCTGCTGATCGCCGGCGCGCTGGCCACGTGCATCGGGCCGCCAATCTTCGCGATCGCGCCCGCGGTACTCGCCGTGGCCTGGTGTCTGCACGCGGCCACCCGCGCCGGGTCGCCGCCCGCCGCGTTCTTCGGTCTCGTGATGCTCGCCCTGCCGATCCTGCCGACGCTCGAGTTCTACGCCGCCTATCCCGTTCGCCTCGCCGCGATCGAGATCAGCGCCGCGCTGTTGCGAGTGCAGGGTGTCGCGGTGAGCGTGGAGGGACTGGCGTTGCGTTTCGGCGGCGAGCTCGTGCAGTTCGATGCGCCGTGCAGCGGCGTGAAGATGTTGTGGACCTGCCTGTTCCTCGCGAGCGCACTCGCCTGGCTGTATCGCTTCGACTGGCGCCGGTACTCCCTCGCGCTGGGTTGCGCGCTGGTGTTCGCGATCGCCGGCAACATCGTGCGCGCCACCAGCCTGTTCTACGTCGAGGCGGGCCTGGTCGCCGCCAAGGGACCCGCGTGGTTGCACGGCACCGTCGGCGTCGTCGCGTTCGCGTTCACAGCGCTGTCGCTGCTCGCCGTGCTGAAGCCGCGCGCGCCGGTGCCGGCATGAAGGCGCATGCGGGCGTGTTCGTGCTGGCCCTGGCGCTGGCCGCGGCGGCGCCGCTGTTTCCCCGCGCGTCCACGCCGGCGCGTGCCAGCGTGGCGTTCCCGGGCTGGCCGGCGACCTTCGACGGCGCCGCGTTGACGCGCCTGCCGGCCGGCCGCGAGGACGTGTGGTTCACGCGCGATTTCCCCGGCCGCGTCGCGCGCTTCGCCGCGCAGGACCGGCAGGTCGTGATCCGCTGGGTGAGCTCGCCGACGCGGCGGCTGCACCCGGCGAGCCACTGCTTCACCGGCGCGGGATACGCCGTCTCGCCCGCGCCCATGAAGAAGAGTGGCGACGGCGCGTTGATGAGCTGCTTCCATGCGCGACGCGGCATCGAGTCGCTCGAGGTCTGCGAGCAGTTGCGCGATTCGAACGGCGCGAGCTGGCCCGACGTCTCGGCCTGGTACTGGCACGCGCTGACCGCGCCGGCCGGTCGCGCCTGGTGGTCGTACGTCGTCGTCGCACGCGAGATCGCGCCGGCCGGCGGACCGGGGAGCTGACCGCGCGCCCGCATTTTGTGGCATCGTGCGCCGCCATGCCGAATGCACGCTTCATTCACCGGGTCGTCGCGGTTGCCACGCTGCTGGCGACCGGCTCGCTCGCCTGCGCGCAGCAGGTCATCCCGCTGTGGAGCAAGGGCGCGCCGGGCTTCGAGTCCCGGCGCGACGAACCCGAGAAACACGCGGACTGGTGGTACAAGAACATCCACAACCCGTCGCTCACGGTGTTCACGCCGGCGCCGGGCACCGCGAACGGCGCGGCCGTCATCATCGCCGCGGGCGGCGGTCACCGCGAGCTCGTGTTCAACCCCGAGGGCGTCGAACCCGCGCAATTCCTCGCGAAGCAGGGCATCACCGCGTTCGCGCTGAAATACCGGCTGTACCGCGAGCCGGGCTCGCCGTACACCGCCGAGAACGTCGCCGAGGACATCCGCCGCGCGATGCGCACGGTGCGGGCGCGCGCGAAGGAATGGAACATCGATCCGGCGCGCATCGGCGTGATGGGCTGGTCGGCCGGCGGCGAAGTCGCGGCGCAGGTCGCCTATCCACCCGTGGGCGGCGACGCGGCGGCGAAGGATCCGGTCGAACGCGTCAGCGCACGGCCGGACTTCGAGATCCTCGTCTACCCGGGACCGGCCGGCATACCCGACGTCATCCCGGCGGATGCGCCGTCGCTGTTCCTGGTCGGCGCGGCCGACGACGAATACGTGGCCGACGTGATGTTCGACCTCGTGCGCAAGTACCACGCGGCGCACGCGTCCATCGAGTCGCACATCTACACGCAGGGCAAACACGCCTTCAACATGGGGCAACGCTCCCCGTACGCCGGCATCCGCAACTGGCCGCAACGCCTCGCCGAGTGGCTCGACGACCGCGGCCTGACGAAACCCGCACGCTGAATCCATGGACATCGACCAACTACTCGCGATCGCTCCCGCCTGCTTCGCCATCCTCGCGCTGACCATCGTCGTCAGCGGCCTCGGCCTCATGGTCTCGCCGAAGATCGTCGAGCGGAACCTGCTGCGGCCTTACTACCTGGTGCGCGACCAGCGCTACGACACGCTGATCACCAAGGGGTTCGTGCACGCGGACTTCTTCCACCTGCTGTTCAACATGATGACGCTGTACTTCATCGGGCCGTATCTCGAGGGGACCATCGGCACGACGAAGTTCGTGGCGCTGTACTTCCTCGGCCTGGTGGTGGCGAGCCTCGGCACGTTCCTGCGCCGCCGCCGCGATCCCAACTACGCGTCGCTGGGCGCGTCGGGCGCGATCAACTCGGTGCTGTTCGCGTTCATCGTCTACTACCCGACGACGATGATCCGCATCTTCTTCGCGATCCCCGTGCCGGCGTCGTTGTTCGCCGTGCTGTATCTCGCCTATTCCTACTACTCGGCGCGGCAGTCGCACGACAACGTCAACCACGACGCGCATTTCGACGGCGCGATCTTCGGCCTCCTCTTCGTGCTCGTGACGGATCCCGGCGCCTGGGGCAACGCGCTCGCCGAGCTCACCGGCCGCGCCGACTAATGGGGACAGTCCCCGTTTCCTGGCAAAAGGGGACAGTCACGGAGATGGTGGTCGCTGGTGTGGTGTTCGGTCTCTCTTTTTCGCCCCTGGAGATCGGTGAGGAGCGAACGGCCGCGCGCCGCTGTGGTGAGCTCGACGACTTGCATTGAGAAAATGTGAAGGCACGCAGTGAGCGACGAACGAACGCCAAGAGAAAGAAATGGGGACGGGCCCCAATTGCGCAGAAAAAGGTGCCGGACCTCACCGTGAGCGCTGAAACTTCATCGCGATCTGACGAGGTCCGGCACCTTTTTCCCCGCAGGGGCAATTGGGGCCCGTCCCCGTTTCTTTCTCTTGAAGCGCGATCTCCCGGGGCGAAAAAGAGAGATCGAACACCGCACCGGCGGCCGCGACCCGATGACTGTCCCCTTTTGCTAGGAAACGGGGACTGTCCCCATTAAAACCACGAGTAGTTGAAGCTCACCGAGATGCGCTCCGCCTCGGTAGGATTCGGCATCACCTCGTGCCGCAGCCAGCTCTCGAACAGCACCAGCCGCCCCGCTTCGGCGGGCACCGTCACCCACACCTGGTTCTCGCGGCGCGCGCGTGACCGGCGCGGCGGCGCCGCCATGAAGCGGTCGAGCCGCGGATCCTCGAACTTGAGGCCGGAACAGCCGCGTGGCGTGCGTACGTAGTACGTCCCGGAGATCGTCGCCAGCGGATGCAGGTGCAGGCCGTGCACGACCTGCCGCGTCATCACGTTCACCCAGCAGTCGGTCATCTCGAGGCGACGGCCGGTGAGATCGAAGTCGAGCGTGCGCGCGAACTTCTTCACCTCCGCATCGATGCGCTTCTCGAGCCGCGCGAATGTGGGCGACATGCGGTGTAGCCGCGCGAGCGAGTTGTACGACGTGTACCCGCCCGGATAGTTAGTCCGCGACCAGGCGATGCCCGCGGCGTCCTCGACGGAGAGCGCGCGGCACTCGCGCAGCAGCCGCGCGCCGAGATCGTCAGACGCGCCACCCGCGAATTTCCGTGTGTGGATGCGCGTCGGGAACAGTGAAAGGACCGGCATGCGGCAAGTATAGAACGCCGCGTCTATACTGCCCGCCCCTTCCACCCCGGACGTGCACTCATGAAGAAGCTCACGCAGATGTTCGCGCTCGTCGGCACCCTCGCCCTCGCCGTTGGCGCACGGGCCGCGGACCACAAGCTCACCCAGTTGTGGGAATCCGAGGCCGCCTTGAAGACGCCCGAGTCCGTGCGTTTCGACGCGAAGCGCAAGGTGCTGTACGTCTCGAACATCGACGGCCAGCCGTGGGAAGCCGACGGCAAGGGCTCGATCGCCAAGATCGGTCTCGACGGCAAGGTGATTGCCGCCGAGTGGGTCACCGGCCTCGAAGGCCCGAAGGGCCTCGCGCTGTCCGATGACGGCAGATGGTTGTTTGCCGCGGACATCGGCGGCATCGTCACCATCGACATCGAGAAGGGCAAGGTCGATCACAAGGTCGCGATCCCCGATAGCCTGCAGCTCAACGACCTCGTGAACGACAAGGGCACGCTGTACGTGTCCGACTCGAAGGGCAGGAAGATCTACGCCGTGAAGGACGGCAAGGTGTCTGTCTACCTCGACGAGACGGTGCTCAAGGGACCCAACGGCCTGTTCGTCCACAAGGGCGCGTTGTACGTGCTCGACGACAACAGCCTGAACCGCGTCGAGAAGGACAAGTCGCTGAAGGTGCTGGCCACGGGCCTGACCGGCGGCGCCGATGGCCTCGAGAACGTCGGCGGCGACGACTTCCTCGTGTCGATCTGGAGCGGCGCCGTCTGGTACGTACCCGCCTCGGGCGACAAGCAGCAGCTGTTCGACGGCAAGCCCACCGAGACGCGCACCGCCGACATGGGCTGGGATCCGAAGACGAAGACCGCCTACCTGCCGACGTTCTTCAGGAACAGCGTGATCGCGTTCAGGCTCGACTAACTAGTTTGGCCACCGGCGTCGGCAGCACCGCCGACGCCGGCGATGCCGGCGCCTGCTACCACCACCCGAAGTAGTACGCGCAGCCCGCACCCACCGCTGCCACCAGCAACAAGGCGACGCCCCAAGACCGCCATCCCCTCGCTGCGCGGTCTTCCCGTCGCTGCCCGAACGTCCCCGTCGCCGACAACAAGTCGTTCTCTCCATCCCGCAGATGTCGCGGCATGGCGCGTCGCTCGGTGACGTTGTCCGGCGGTGGATTCATGCGCGGAGCCTACGCCCGGGCGCCACGCCGGGCCAGTGTGATTCGCTGCACAATCCGGCTGTCAACCGGGCCTCCCCGATCGCCATCGCGCCTCAGGAATCCCACCCTCTGCCGACATCCTGTTCAGGAGTGGAACGTCCGGGGCCGCGCCTTGGGCGCATGAAAACGTGGAACGCGATCTGGCAGAACAACTGGCGCAGGCTTTCGGGCTGACTTCCGCGGACGACGTGGAATCCCTGGTCGCCCGCCTGCGCGCCGGCGATAACGTGGACATAACGACGTTGCGCCGGGGCGTGCTCGCGCTGGTCGACGATCTGCGCGAGACGCGCGCCAAACACGAAACCAGCGACCAGCGCCTGAAGATCGCGCTCGGCGCCTCCGAGCTCGGACTGTGGGAGTGGGACGTCGTCACCAACGACATCGCCGTCGATCACACGTACTGCCGCTTCTTCGGCCGCAAGACGCAGGGCGAAGTCTGGAAGATGGACGAGCTCGCGAAGTTCGTGCACGAGGAAGACCGTCCGGCCTTCCGCGTCGCGCTGCGCGAAGTGCTCCAGGGCGACCGCCCCGTGCTGAAGATAGAGCACCGCGTGCTGCACACCGACGGCCGCTGGGTGTGGCTCGAAACCTATGGCGCCGTGACCGAGCGCGACGCTGCCGGCCGCGCGCTGCGGATGACCGGCACGCACACCAACATCACCGAGCGCAAACAGACGCAGCGCGCGTTGAGCAACACGCTGCGCGTGATGCACGCGTTGCTCGAGACGTTGCCGCTGCCCGTGATCATCCGCGACGCCGAACGGCGCGTGACGATGGTCAACGCCGCGTGGGAGGCCATGCTGGGCGTGCCGCGCAACGAGATCGTCGGCAAGACGCTCGACTCGGACCCCAACCGGCCGAAGACCGTCGGTCATCGCGAGACGGACGACGAAGTGCTCGCGACGAAGAAGTCGCTGCGCTACGAAACGGCCATCCACGCGCGCAACGGGACCATCTACAACGTGCTGGTCGCGAAGACGCCGCTGGTCGCCGAGGACGGCTCGATCGTCGGCATCGCCTCCGTGACGACCGACATCTCCGAACAGAAACGCATCGCCGGCGCCCTGCAGCGCGCGCGCGAGGCGGCCGAGGCCGCCGTGCAGGTGAAGTCGCGGTTCCTCGCGAACATGAGCCACGAGCTGCGCACGCCGCTGAACGGCGTCGTCGGCATGGCGTCGTTGCTCGAGAACACCGCGCTCGACGCGAAGCAGCGCCGCTTCGTGCGCACGCTGAAGACCTCCGCCGAGGCGTTGATCACGCTGATCAACGACGTGCTGGATCTCTCCAAGGCCGAGGCCGGCAAACTCGAGCTCGACATCGCGCCGGTGGACCTGCGCCGGGAGATCGAGCAGGTCGTCGGCCTGTTCGGCGCTCGCGCGCATGCGAAGGGCATCGAGATCGCCGCCCACATCGCGCCGGCGGTGCCGCCGGTCATCCACGGCGATCCGATCCGCCTGCGCCAGGTGCTGGGCAACCTCGTTAACAACGCCGTGAAGTTCACGGAGTCCGGCGCGGTGCTGCTCGCCGTCTCCGTCGTCGACGAGCCGAACAGCGCGCCGCTGCTGGAGTTCGCGGTGACGGATACCGGCATCGGCGTCGATCCGGCCGAACAGCGGCGCATCTTCGAAGCCTTCGAGCAGGCGGACGGCAGCGTCACGCGCAAGTTCGGTGGCACCGGCCTGGGCCTCGCGATCAGCCGCCAGCTGATCGATCTCATGCACGGCACGATGCGGCTCGAGAGCTCGCTGGATCGCGGCAGCCGCTTCTCGTTCCGCCTGCCGCTCGCGGCGCCGATCGACATCGTGCGCAGCGACGCGGCGCGACCCGACGCGACACGTCCGGGCCTCACCGCCGAATCCGGCGCGCTCGTGATCGGACTGCACCCCATCCTGCGACCGGCCGTCGTCGAGACGCTGGCCGCACACGGCACGGATACCGTGTGCGTCGACTCGACCACCGAGGGCCTCGGCGCGCTGCGCGATCTCGCGGCGCGCGTGCGGCGGTTGCGCGTCATCCTAGATTCCGGCGCGACGTCGAAGCTCGACCAGGCCGTCACCGCGCTGCACGCGGCGGCAGCGGGCCGCGCTCTCGAGGTGCTCGCGCTGCTGCCGCCGGACGCCGACAACACGCCGCCGGCCGGCGTGAACCGCTGCCTCGTCAAACCCCTGCTCACCGCCGACCTGGTCGAATCGGCGCCGGCCACCGACTCCGCGCCCAGCCTGCGCGTGCGCGCGTTGCCGCAGAAATCACGCGGCCGCGCGCTGGTGGTCGAAGACAATGCCGTGAACCAGGAGATGGCGCGCGCGATGCTCGACATGCTCGGCTTCGACGTGTTGACCGCCGCGAACGGACTCGAAGGCGTGAAGTCCGCGGCGTCGAACCCGGACCTCGTGCTGGTGCTGATGGATTGCCAGATGCCGGTGATGGACGGACTGGCCGCGGCGCGCGCCATCCGCGCCGCCGAGCCCGCCGGCCAGCGCGTTCCCATCGTCGCGTTGACCGGCAACGCGATGCCCGGCGACCGCGAAGCCTGCGTCGCCGCCGGCATGGACGACTACCTCGCCAAGCCGTTCTCGCTCGGCGCGCTGCGCGCGCTGATCGATCGCTGGGTCGCCGTGCCCGCGGCCGGCGCGCGCACGGCCTAGCTACCTGTCACTTCGCCGGCTGGCGCACGGCGCCCATCTGGCGCGCATGCGCCGCGATGATCGCGATGGTCGACGCGTCCGAATCGAACACGCAGTAGAGTCCCTGCGCTTCCTGCGGCGGATCGCCGACGAACGTGTCGCCCGCCCTCCACATGTAGTCCGCGTTGTGCGTGCGGCCCGCGCCGCCCCAGCCCCAGAAGTTGGAGCCGGCGATCGCGTCGCCGGCCGCGGCGCGGCGCGCCAGCAGGCCGTAGACGGCCGTGTAGAACCGGTCGCGCCATTGGGTCTTCGCCGACGGCGAGAACGCGCCATCGTCGCGGTTGATGCCGAACTCCTCGAGCACCACCGGCTTGCCCATCCGGTTGGCCGCCTCGATGTGCCAGTTCAGGTAGTCCTGCATCTTCGTCCACGCGGCGTCGTAAGTGGCCGCGGGTTTCTTCGGATCGAACCACTGCCAGTTGGGCGCCCACATGTGGTACGTGAGGTAATCGACGTTCTTCGTCGCGTGCGCCTTCACGAAGAGGTCGCGATCGCCGGCCGTGCCCATCCAGCCTTCGTTGCCGGTGCTGACCAGCTGCTTCGGCGCCAGCGTCTTGATGTAACCGGCCGTCCCGTCGATCCACGCGGTGAACGCATCGAAGTGAGTCCTGTCGCCGTCGATGCCGGGTCGCGGTTCGTTCGCCAGCTGCCACGACATGATCGTCGGGTCGTCCGTGTACACGCGGCCGTTCACGGCGTTCTTGCGCGTCAGCAGCTGCCTGATGGCGAAGCGGAACGTCTCCTGCGCCTTTGCATCGCGATAGAACGAGGCCGAACCGTTGATGAACGAGTTCCAGTCGCCGGTGACGTCCGGATCCTTCGTCACCTGGCCGGAGGTCCACGACACGTACTGCGACATGCCGCCCGACCATTGCCAGAAGTTGTTGAGATAGAGCACGGCTTTCATGTCGCGCTTCGCCATCTCGGCGAGCAGGAAGTCGAGACCCTGCCACAACGTCTCGTCGAGATGCCCGGGACCGAGCAGCACCGCGGGCGTCACCGCGCGCTTCAGCGGGCTGGCCTCCGAGATCGCCAGCACGCGCAGGTTCGTGATGCCCTGCGCGGCGAGATCGTCCAGCTCCTTCGTCAGCCGGGCGCGGTTGCCGGTCTTGCCGGGCGAGCCGAGGTACATGCCGTACCAGAGGTTCGCGCCCGCGTAGTAGTAAGGCCGGCCATCGAGCTCGAAGTGCCGGCCTTTGACCGAGACGAAACCGGATTGTTCCGGCCGCGCCGCCATCTTGTTAGGTTCGGCGGCGTGAACCTGCAGGCCAAACAAACACAGCGCCGCGGTTAGCGCTAACGATGAGAACGGTTTGCTTTTGTCCATGGCGCGCAGTCTATCCGTTCGAAAAGCGAGCGTGAATCCGCGCGGGCGCGGGAGTAGATTCGGACGCACGAAGAACAACACGGGAGAGCGTCATGATTCGCGCGAATCGTTTCCTGGCCCTGCTGATCCCCGCCCTCACGCTCGCGTCCGTGCCGCCCGATCGGCAGGACGAGCTCGATGAAATCGTCGTCGTCACCGGCATGCGTGCCTCGCAGGGCGGCGCGCAGGACATCAAGTTCTTCCGCGGCCAGGTCGAGCTGCAGAAGATCCCGCATCCGAACGACTTCACGGCCGAAGGCCTGATGAGCGAACACGATCTCGTGCTCCCCGCGGCCGAGCCGTGTCGCCAGCTCTTCTGCCTGACCGGCGACGCGACGCGCGCGGACCTCATCGCGGCGCGCGAGGCGCGGTACCTGGTCGGCGTGGGCTTCACGTCCAACATCGACGCGAAGACGTGGCGGCGCGACCCGGTGAACCTCGTCGCCGTGGTCGACAAATCCGGCTCGATGAGCGGCGAACCGCTGGCGCTGGTCCGGCGCAGCCTGGCGGAGGTTGCGAAGCAGCTGCGCCCGGGCGATCAGATGAGCATCGTCCTCTACGGCGACACCGCGCACGTGCACCTCGCACCGACGCCGGTGAATCGCGCCGGCGATCCCGCGATCCTCGCGGCCATCGCCGCCATCGAGAGCAATGGCTCGACGTCGATGGAAGCCGGCCTGCGCGTGGGATACCGCGTCGCCGACGAAACAGCGCCGGCGTTCAAGGGACGCACGCGACTCATGTTGTTCACCGACGAAAGGCCGAACACCGATGCCACCGACGCCGCGAGCTTCATGGGCATGGCGATCGAGCACTCGAAGCAGGACGTGGGGTTGACCACCGTCGGCGTCGGCGTGCAGTTCGGCGCCGAGCTCGCGACGAAGATCGGCAGCGTGCGCGGCGGCAATCTCTATTTCATCCGCAACACCGCCGACGTCGATTCGTTGTTCGCGGACCAGCTCGACTACATGGTCAGCGAGCTGGCGCACGACCTCACCGTCACCCTCACGCCGCGCCCGGGTCTGAAGATCGCCGGCGTCTACGGCGTGCCGGGAGAACTGCTGGGCTGGCAGGACGCGACGACGGTGACGCTGACGATCCCCACCGTGTTCCTCGACAACCACGGGGGCGGCATCTTCTTCACGCTCGCACCCGAGGCGGAGGCCGGTTTCCTGCCGGAGAAGAGCGATGCGTCACCGCTCGCGAGCGTCGCGGTCGACTACACCCCGCTCGGCAAGACCACCCGCGAAGGGCACGGACTGACCGTCGCGCTGAACCCGGCCGGTCCGAGCGCCGGCATGAAGCTCGGCCACCTGCTGATCGACGAGTTCACGGTGCTGCATGGCGCGACCAGCGCGCACTATTTGCAGAACGACCAGGAGACCGCGTACCAGCTGCTGTCGCGCTTCCACGAGCGACTCGGCGCCACCGACATCGCCGGCCTCGACGACGAACGCAAGCTGGTCGACACGCTGTATTCGCAGATCGCGTTCCTCTCCGGTCACGGTGCGGGCGAGGCCGCGGCGATTGCGCCGGCGTTCGTGAAGCTGTGGGGCCGCTGGAAGATCGTCGGCGTGCACGGCGCGGACGTCGACCTGCACAGCGGCGAGACGCTCGAGTTCACGCCCGACAACGACATGCTGACCTGGGCGAAGAAGGCCGCGGGCGCGCCGCGGGACGAGGAGTCGTACGAGTCGAACGACCGGCAGATCTATCTACCGGAGTCCGAGCTGGTCTTTCACTACCGGATCAAGGGCGACACACTGAGCCTGCACCATCGCCGCTCGGGGCTGTGGGTGCGCCTGGTGCGGGACGACCGGAGCTGATCAGTCGAGCGGGCCGCCGCGCTGGCGGCGCGCGCGGTCGATCGTCTCGGCGTACGCGCTCTTGCGCGGGCCGTCCGGCTGCGCGGCCAGCCAGCTCGAGGCGCGTTGCGGCTCGTCGACGGCCCAGCGCCGCACGAGATTGTCGAGATACCCGTCGTGGCCGATGTCGAACACGTTCGCCACGTACAGCGCCTGCTCCGGCGCCGCCGACGCGATGGCGTGGATGGCGGCGCTCGCCGCCGCGCGCCGTTCGCCGTCGTCGAGCGACTTCATCCAGTCGATCGCCGCGTCCCGATCGCGGGAGATCCATTGTTGCGCGACCTCGGTGCGCAGCGTGTCGCGCACCTCGCCGGGCGGCTGCTCCTTCACCATGTCGACCAGCAGCTGCGGCTCGAACTGCAGCAGCTCGGGCAGCAGGAAGGTGAACGCGGTCTCGCGCGCGTGCGCGTCCCGGCCGAGCGCCGCGCGCTCGATCTGCAAGGCCAGCCCGCGGTTGTGGGTCGCCGCCTCCGCCGCGATCTCCTCGGCGGTGGGAACGGCCTCTTTCGACTCTTCATAGATCGTCGATGCGGGCGGCGGCGGCGTAGGCTTCGGCCACGGCTTGCGCTTCTCGTCCGCGCGCAGGTAGTACGCGCTGCCGATCGTGGCCGCGAGCGCGACCAGCGTGACGGCGGCGATGGCGGGTATGGTGGGCTTCATGCGATTCAGGTAAAAAAACGGGCAGCGGGAGTACCGCTGCCCGAAGTGTCTCAGGCGCGAGCGAACGAGTCATTGCGACGCCGTTCCACTCGGACCTGACGGGGTTATCGCATCCGGTTGTCGGATGGTGTGCCCTCGGCGGCGGGAAAGTTATACGTACCAGCCGCAGGGCCGGAAATGTCGGACGGCGCTGACCCGAGTCTAGCTATTGGCCGGGTTGCGACGGGAAATTGGCGCTCGAGGAAATCCGGATGCGGGCTGGTCCTTGTTTGTTTGTCGTCGCGCTGTCGTTCGCCGCCGGCGCCCACGCGCAGCGCGGCCCGAACGCGGCCTATCCCATCAACACGGCCTCCCCGCCGCCGCCGCTGATGCAGTTCGAGCAGAAGGACCGCGAGACGCAGGTCGCCGTGCGCGTCGGCGCCGACGGCCGCGTGATCTCCACGAAGCTCGTGACACGCTCGGGCAACGGCGTCTACGACGAACGCGTGCGCGGCTTCTGGAAGAAGCAGCCGTTCGTTCCCGCGCTCGACGCGGACGGGCGGCCGCGCGAGTCGACCGTGCTGACGCGCGCCACGTTCCTCGTGAAGCCCGCGCCGGTGGCCGCCGGTCTCGTCTACAGCTCGAACGGTTACCACTTCCGCTCCGAAGCCATCGGCAAGGATCCGGAAGCGATCGCGCAGCGGCTGCGCCGGATGACCTGCGCGGACGTGCTCTGGGAATACGACTTCATGCGCGCGCTCGCCCCGAAGGCGAAGCTCGTGCACGAGGAGATCTTCCACGTGTCGTTCGCGATGTACATCGCGGATCGCGCTCTCGCCACGGACTCGCGCGACGCGCTGATCGCGCAGTGGGAGACGTTGATGGGCCAGGTGCTGGACTCGTGCCGTGCGCAGCCGGCGGCGCCGTATTTTGCGGACGCGTTCAAGCACGTCTTCGACAGCGCCGCGCCGGTGGGCGTCAACGTACGTTGAGGATTGGTCCTCGAACGGCCGGCCAGAACGTTCCATTCGACTCGGCGGCTGTGTATCGCGTCGTTGAGGAGCGATGGGAACACGCCGGGCCGGCCAATCGAGGTGCAGCAACCCTAACAAGGTCGCGACGGGCCGGGCATTGCGCGGTGACGAGATCGCGCGGGCGGAAAATTCCTACTGGATCCAGCCGAGCAGCAGGCCGGCGGCGAGGACGAACAGCGTCGTGACGGCAGCGGGCAGGTACGAAATCAGTTTCACGAAATCCCCGGTGTTCTCGTCGGCCCGCGCGCCTCTTGCGGACGATTCGGGCCGACTTGTTCTTGGTGTTCGGGGCCGAGTCTCGCCCGGATCGCGGCGCGCCGACAACCGGGAGCGGAATCGCGCCGCGGCCAAACCGTGAATTCCGACCGTTTTGCCAGCGCTCGCGTCGCGGGCACCGGATCGGATGCCGGTCCGGGTTCCGGCATAACGCGGGAACCCCGACCGGCGCTCCGCCTCACGCGCGCTTCTTCGGCTTCGCGCTGGCCTCGCGCAGCTTCGTGGCGCACTCCTCGCAGCAGACTTCGACGTCCTTGCCGCCGACCTTCACCTTGATCGTGTTCTCCGGGGTCAGCGGGTAGTCGCAGGCCGCACAGGTCTTTTTCGCCATGGTCGTTCTCCTCGATCGCCCGCGGTTCGGGGCGTGCTCAGGAGACCATCCGGCGCGGAGCCGGGCTGTCGAATTCTTTAGCGACTGCTGTCCCGGAATGCCGCCGGGGTCATGCCGTAGAGCTGCCGGAAGGCAGCCGAGAAGTGGCTGTGGCTGGAGAAACCCAGGTCCTGCGCCAGCCCGGACAGATCTTCACGAGCGACGATCAGGTCCAGCGCGCGCGCCAGGCGCAGCCGCAGGTGATACCGATAAAGCGGCAGGCCCTCCACCTGCTGGAACACCTGCGTCAGGTACACCGGCGAGCCGCGGATCTCGCGCGCGATCTCCGCCAGCGTCCAGCGCCGCGACAGGTCGCCCGCCAGCAGCACCTTGACGCGGTCGACCAGCCGGCGCCGCGCGTACGTCGCGCCCGGCTCGTGCGCGGTGCGCGGCCCGATGGCGCGCGACACCAGCGTCAGCGACAGCGCCTCGGCCTCGAGCGGCTCGATGGTGCCGTTCGCCAGCGAATGCTTGAGCAGCATCACCAGCGCCTGCGCGCGTGCGTCGATGCGCAGGTGCTGCTGGTTGAACACGAAACCGTCCACGCTCTCGCAGGACAGCGCGCGCGGCGCCAGCTCGCGCAACGTCTCCGCCTTCAGCGAGACGACGAGACTCGCGTCGCCGCCGGTCACCGGGTGGCTCACGCGATAACCCTGCGCGGCGTTGAAGAACAACACGTGGTTCGCGTCGGCCACCGCCTGGTCGTTGCCGACGTGGCGCAGGTAGACGCCGCGATAGGGAAACACGAAGTGCGTCTCCGACGCGGCTTCCTCGGCGCCGCGATGCCGGCACGTGCCGCGGCAATCCACGTGGCGCACGCACACGGTGCCCGAATCGAGCAGGCGGTCGACCGTGAATTCCTTCATCGGGACATCGAGCGGATTGGGCGAGGTGGCCACGCGCGCACCCTACGCGCCGGCCGTGACTCCCGCCACCGAGTCGTACTTAACCCGGCGTCAGGGATTGTCCATCACGAGGATGTCGCTCTCCGCGTCGCCGGCCTGCGTGTACAGCAGCCAGCGCCCGTCGCGCGACACGGCGAGGCCGAGCCCACCGCCGGGCGACGGCGACTTCGCCAGCGCGGCGACGCGTCGCGTCGTCTGCCTGGCGAAATCGTAGTACTCGAGCGCGATCCTGCCGTCGGTGCTGGTCGTGTAGTAGACGCCGGCACCGGGCGCGACGGCCCACGCCTCCGCGTAATCCAGCAGCGGCATGCCGGGCAGTGCGGCCTCGAGGCCACCGGCGAGCGTCTTGCGCCACAACGCGATGCCCGTCGCCTGTTTCACGTTGAAGATCACGTCGTCGCCGTCGAGCTGCGCGAAGTACGACTGCTGCTTCGTGAACAGCTCGGCCGGGCCGCCCTCGACGGGTAGTTTGAACAGGCTGCGGCGGCCGTCGCTGGCGAGGATCGAGCGGCAGTCGGGCGACCACAACGGCAGGCTGTTCTGCGTGTTGGCGCTGCCGAGCCGCCGCGGCTGGTGCTCGTCGATGTCGAGCACCCAGATCGCGCTGCTGCCGTTCGCGCGCACGTCGAACGCGACGCGCTTGCCGTCGGAACACCAGCGCGGTGCGCCGCCCGGCGGGCCGTTGAATTGCGTGAGCCGCTCCGGGTTCGCGCCCTCGGCGTCGGTCATCCAGATCTCCGCGCTGCCCGAGCGCGTCGACTGGAACACGATGCGCGTGCCGTCCGGCGAATACTGCGGTGTCGAGTCCACGCTCTCGGAGGCGATGAAGCGCCGCGCGGTCTTCTCGGGTTCGCGCGCCTTCAGATCCAGGCGCCAGATGTCGACGGCGCGCCGCGCGCGCACGTACGCCACGTCGTCCCCGTGCCGTGCCGGCTCCGAACCGCGCTGGCCGAACGGCATGCGCGTCAACGCGCCGTCGGGCGCGAGCTTCCACAGCTGGCCGCCATCGCCGGAATCCGCGGCCACGATCAGGCTCTGACTATCGGCATGCCACGCGAGGCCCTGCGGCTCGCCCGTGACGGTGGCCAGTCGCGACGGCCGGCCGCCGTCGAGGTTCGCGACGTACACGCCGTACACGCCGACGCCCGTCGTGCACACGAACGCGAGCCGCCGCCCGTCGGCCGAGAACGCCGGCATGCCCGCGCTCCAGCAGTCGGGCGCGTGACCCAGCGGCTGGATCAGCAATGTCTCGACGTCGACGATGCGCAGCACGTGCGCGCCGCTGTCGTTGTACGTGGCGTAGGCGATGCGCTTCGCGTCCGGCGACCACGACAGCTGCATGAACGCCGGATTGGCGAACGCCGCGCCGGCGATGCGCCGCTCGGCACCGCCCGAGGCCGCGATGACGAACACGCCATTGGCGCGCGCGGTGTCGGGGCTCGCGCCATCGACGCGGCGCGTGAACGCGATGGATTTCGAATCCGGCGACCACGCGGCCCACAGCGCGCGCGCCGGCGCGCGCGTCAGCCGCAACAGCTCGTCAGAGCCCGGGTCCTTCACGTACAGGTCGAACTGCCCGGCGTTCTCCGCGTTGCCGTTCCAGGCGAACACGAGGTGACGGCCGTCCGGCGAGAACGACGGCGCGCGCTCCTCGCCGACCAGCGACGTGAAGGTCACCAGCTTGCCGGGCTCGGGCGTCGTCGAGAACTTGCGCACGAGCAGCCAGGTCCCGGACGCGAGCAGGCAGCCGACGACGAGGATCGCCGGCACCAGCGACCGCCTGGACTTGCCAATCAACGACATGCGCCGAACAACCCTCCTCGCGCGCCCCGTGGCCGCTATGGTGAGGCAAACCCTGGTGTTCGTGCCAGCGCCGAGCGGACGTTCCGGCGCGACGAGCGAACTTTGTTTGGCCGGCGCGCCCTTCTATCCTTCCGCACCCCTCGCCGTGCGAGCACCGAACACCTTGAGAATCTCCGTCTGCGCGGCGCTCGGCGCCGCCCTCTGGCTGTGCGCCCGCGAGTCGCCGGCGCAGGATTCCACGCCGGTCCCGGCGGCCGACCGCGTAGTCTACGACGCGGCTTACTACTCCGCGTTCGCGCCGCGCACCGCGCTCGACATGGTCGAGCAGACGCCGGGCTTCGTGCTCGACGCGGTGGAGAACGACGAGCGCCGCGGCTTCGCGGGCGCCGTCGGCAACGTGCTGATCGACGGCCAGCGGCTCGGCGCCAAGAGCCAGAACCTGCGCGACGTGCTCGGGCGCGTCGCGGCGAAGGAGGTGCTGCGCATCGAGATCCTGCGCGGCGCCGAAGTGGCCGGCGATGCCTCCGGCGCACCGGTGCTCGCCAACGTCGTGCGCACGATCACGGCGGGCGGCGGCACCTGGCAGGCCGGCGCCGAGATGACGAACGAGCACCGGCCGGAGCCGAACGGACAGTTCGGCTGGAGCGGCCGCGACGCGGCGCTCGAGTATTCGCTGGGCGGCAACCTGTACCGCCACGACCACCTGTCCGACGGCCGCTTCGAGATCCGCGACGGCGACGACCGGCTGATCGCGCGCAAGGACCAGCCGATCCCGCACCGGAACGGCGAGTACGTCCTGAACGGCCAGGTCGCGTTGCCGCTCGGCGCCGGCAAGCTGTCGGTGACCGGCCAGTCCTATCTATTCACCCACGACGAGACCTCGTCGCAGCGCGTGACGACGCCGGACGGCGAGCCGCTGTCCGACGAGCTCGATCCGTTCCGCGAGCGCACGCGCACCAACGAAGCCGGCATCACGTGGGCCGGCGCCGCCGGCGAATGGGACGTCAACCTGACCGGCCTCGCCACGCGCAAGCAGCGCCACTGGCACGCGACCGCCACGCTGCTCGACGCGGACGACGCCTTCGATTCGGAGTTCGACCAGGATGTGCGACAGCGCAGCGGCGAGAGCATCGTGCGCGGCACGATGTCGCGCGCGCTCGCCGCCGGCCGGCTCGAGATCGGCGCCGAGACCGCGATCAACACGCTCGACGGCCACACCGCGCTGACGCTCGACACCGGCGGCGGTGCCGCGCCGGTCGAACTACCCAACGCCGACCTGCGCGTGAAGGAGACGCGCGGCGAGGCGTTCGCGAGCCACGTGTGGCGGCTGTCCGACCTGTGGTCGCTCGATTCGCGCCTGGCCGCCGAGACGTCGCGGCTCTCGTTCACCGGCGACACCGAACAATCGGTGACGCTGACGTACGTGAAGCCGCGCGTGCAGCTGTCGCGCAAGCTCGGCCGGCACCAGCTGCAGGTGCGGGCCTTCCGCGACGTCGGCCAGCTCGACTTCACCGATTTCGTGTCGACGGCCGAGCTCGCGAACGACAGCGTCATCGGCGGCAATCCCGATCTGAAACCGCAGACGTTCTGGGCCATCGAGGTGGATGCCGACCTGCGTTTCACGGACGACGCCGCGCTGCGCGTGCGCGCGTTCCGGCATTTCGTCGACGATGTCGCCGACATCGTCCCGATCGGATCGCCGGGCAACCGGATCGACGCGCCCGGCAACATCGGCCGCGGCAAGGTGCTGGGCGCCGAGATCTCCGCGCGCGTGCCGCTGGCGCCGGTCCTGAAGGGCGGCACGCTGAACGTGTCCGCGCTGCTGCAGGACACCGAAGCCACGGATCCCGTGACCGGCCGCAAGCGCAAGTTCAGCGACACGTACGAGAACCACCTGCGCGCCGAGCTGCGCCAGGATCTCAACGCCGCGAAGCTCGCCTGGGGCGCGACCTTCGAGATGTACACGCCGGACACCGATTACCGGCTCGACGAAACCTTCAGCTTCCGCGAGCTGCGCCGGCTCGACCTGTTCGTCGAGACGACGTGGATCGAGGACTTCAAGGTGCGGCTCGAAGTGCAGTCCGCGTTGAACGGCACCGAGTGGCGCGAGCGGCGTTTCTATTCACCGGATCGCACCAGTACGTTGTCAGGCCGCGAGGTCGGGAACTTTTACCCGGGGCACTGGTGGCTGCTGACGGTTTCGTCGACCTTCTAGGACGCGGTGCCAGCCGTCGTGAGCGCGAGTTTCGGCATTCCCTGACAGCCGCCGCGCGCCGCGTTTGGCAAGGTTGCGGCGTGACCAGCGAAACCCTGCACATGGACAGCCGCGGCTCCGGTGACGAACCGGTGCTCTTCCTGCACTCATTCGCCGGCGACAGCACGCATTGGGCACCGGTGCTGGAAGCGCTGGCGCCGAAGCGGCGCGTCGTTGCGTTCGACTTTTCCGGTCACGGCCTGTCACCTGCCGCGCGCGGCAAGTATTCGATCCGGCGACTCGCCGCCGATGTGCTCACGGTGGCGAACTCGCAGAACCTCGAGTCGTTCGTGCTCGTGGGGCACAGCATGGGAGCGCTCGTCGCGGCGGAATTCGCGGCGGCGGGTCCGCAGCGCGTGCGCAAACTCATCCTCGTCGATCCGCCCCCGGGTCCTGGCGCGATGCCTCCGGAGGTGCTCCGCCAGACGCATGCGGCCGTGGCCGCCGATCCATATGCCGCGGCGGAGAATTTCTGGAAGCAGAGCGCTTTCGTCGGTTCCCGGCCCGAGACCGAACGACGACTGCTGACGGCGCTGCGAAAGATGGCGCGCAACGCCGCCGCCGAACTCACCGACGACAGCCTCAACTACGACGCGCGCGTCACGCTGCGCGATTACCCGGGGCCGAAGTTCGCCATCGTCTCCAGCGCGAACGACACGCCCCAGTCGCTGCACAACGTGGTACCCGACATCGAGTACGCCGTGATCCCCGGCACCGGCCACTGGATCCACCTCGATCGCCCCAACGAATTCATCGCCGTGCTGGAAAGACTGCTGCGCCGTTAGGGCCGCGGTGCCAGGGCAGCTCTGATAAGGTGGCTCGAGGGGGAGCCACTTGAACGATCCATCGCGTCCGACTCACGCGCGCCATCGCGTCATCGCCTTCATGGTGACGCTGGCCATGGTCACGTACCTCGATCGCGCCTGCATCGGCGCCATGGCGCCGCGCATCGCGGACGAGTTCCATCTCGATTCCGCGGCGATGAGCTGGGTGTTCTTCGCCTTCATCCTCTCGTACGCGCTGTTCGAGATCCCGACCGCGCGCTGGGCCGACACGCACGGCGCGCGCAACGTGCTGACGCGCATTGTCAGCTGGTGGTCGGTGTTCACGTTGCTGACGGCCGGCGCCTGGAACTACTCGGTGCTGGTGGTGACGCGCTTCCTGTTCGGTGCCGGCGAGGCCGGTGCGTTCCCGTGCATGGCGCGCGTCATGTCGCGCTGGATCCCGCTGCGCGAACGCGGCACGGCGAAGGGCATCTTCTTCGCGGGCGCGTACGTCTCCGGCGCGGCCACCACGTTCTGCGTCACCGCGTTGCTGCCGCACTTCACGTGGCGGCAGATCCTGGTGGCGTTCGGCTGCGTCGGCTTCGTGTGGGTGATCGCCTGGCATCGCTGGTTCCGCGACGATCCGACCGAACATCCCGCCGCGAACGAGGCCGAGCGCGCGCTGATCCTCGCCGACCGGCCCGTCGAGGTCGCGCACCCGCGCGGCGCCGGGTTCTGGCTGAACCTGCTCAGGCAGCGCAACGTGCTCCTGCTGTGCGTGATGTACATGCCGAACTGCGCGACGTTCTATTTCTGCATCACGTGGCTGCCCACCTACCTCGAGAAGCAGCACGGCTTCAAGAACACCGAGCTCGGCGTCGTCGCGGCGCTGCCGCTGCTGGCCAGCGTCGCCACGCAGTTCTTCGGCGGTTTCGTTTCGGACCTGCTGCGGACGCGGTTCGGCATCACCGTCGCGCGCCGCACGCCCGGCTTCGTCGGCTACGGCCTGGCGATGATCTTCATCCTGTTCGCGAGCTTCGAAGCCGAGCCGGTGCGCGCCGCCGTGTTCATCGCGCTGGCCGCTGCCACCTGCATGCTGACCACGGCGCCCGCGTGGAGCACCTGCGTGGACATCGGCCGCGAGCATTCGGCGACGGTGGCCGCGACGATGAACACCTCCGGGCAGATCGCCGCCATCCTCAGCCAGCCCGTGGTCGGTTATTCGGTGAAATGGTTCGGCAACTGGAACGTGCCGTTCTGGCTGCTGGCCGGCCTGTTCGCGATGGGCGCGGTGTGCTGGCTGTTCATCGAGCCGCGGCGCCCGATTTACCATCATGCGGACGGTGTTATCCCTGCGTCACAGTCCTAAGCGCGCGGATGGGCGCGCCGCACACATTCGCGGCGCATCGATTGCTAGGGCATGACGAGCGGCCGTAGCGTCGGGCCATGCAAAACACGATTCGCCGCTTCGCCGCGTTGTCAGGCCTGTTTGCATTCTTCGCCGCCGCCCCCGCGTTCGCGCAGGTCGGACCGATCCAGCCGGTGCTGGTCATGATCGGCGGCAGTCCCGAGGTATCCCACGCGCGCCCCGATCTCGGCGACGACTATTCGATCCCGCTCGAGGTCCTGGTCGGCGCCGACGGCATCGTGACGAAGGCCGTGGTCAGCGACTCGAGCCACAACGCCCAGGCCGACGCGACCGCCGTCGCCTACATCCGCGAACGCCGCTTCCTGCCCGGCCTCGACGTCAAGGGCGAGCCCGTGGCGAGCACCGTCAAGGTCACCGTGAACATGTACACGCGCGGCGGCAAGAAGGTCGTGCGCGTGACGCTGAAGCCGCCGCTCCTGGCGAACGAGAGCCAGCGCATCAAGAAGCTGATGTGCGCGGACTTCATGTTCGAGCTGAACCGCATCATGGACGACGCGAAGATCCGCGACACCAGCCTCGAGGTGCTGCCGTACGTCTCCGCGCACATGTACATGACGCAGAAGAACGTGCCCAGCGAGGTCCAGGAGAAGTTCTGGGACCAGTGGCCGAAGACGCTCGACAAGATCGTCGACCGTTGCGAGAAGAACCAGCTGCAGATGTTCTACGCGGAAGTGCTCGTCCCGGCGCTCGACGGCGCGATGCCGTCGGCGGACACGGTCACGGCGTCCTCGGCGCAGTAACGCCGGGGGCGCACGTCGCGCCGCGGCCGGTTTCGACAGATGAGAGAACGCCGACCGGAAGGTCGGCGTTTTCGTTGGTGGGCTCGAGTAGCTAGAGCGAAGGCGCGGCGCGCGCGGCGTTCAGACGCAGGATTCGGTCTGGGACACCGGCCGCAGCGCGTACGGCTCGTAGCCCTTCGCGTAACGAAGCGGGCGACCCGAGAGATCCGCGTCGAGCTTCGACGGCGAGGCGACGTTGACCGTCGTCTCGATCTGGAAGGCAGCGCCCTGCTCCGTGATCGACAGCGATTTCGTGCCCGCATACGGCAGCGGGATGCGCTTGGAGCGGCAGAAGCTGATGATCGCCGCGGCCAGGTCGACGATCGAGAAGTGACGCCACTCGATGACCTGCTCGTCGGCGGCCAGCACGGCCACGTCGAGTCCGGCCTCCAGCGTGGTGCCGGGAACGAACTCGGCCTGCACGACATCGCCGCGCGACAGCGACCCGTTCGACTTGCGGTCGAACGTCACGACCGCGTCGAGGACCGTCTGCAGCGGGAGAACCAGCTGCCGGGACTCTTTGATGGTCACTGCTCCCATGCCCCCAGATTAAATGGCCTCAGGAAAACACCTAGTGCCGGTCCGCAATAATCGCCCTGTTAAGAACGAAGTTTGCCCGAAGCGTGACGGCTTTCTCAGGTGTTTTGCGGGGCCGGGAGTTTCCGCGACCCGCGCGGCCGAGCCACGCGGGTCGCGGAGGACCGGACTTATTGCTGGGGCTGCGAATCGGGCTGCGAGTGGTTGGAGGCACCGACCTCGTCGCGCTCGATGAAGCCGTTGCCGTTCTTGTCGTAACGCGAGAACTGGTCGCTCACGTTCTGGTTGGCCGCGGCCTCGGTCTTCGAGATCTTGCCGTCGCTGTTCGCGTCCAGCGATTCGAACGTGACGCCCTGGCGCGCGGGTTGCGCGCTCGGCGCGGACTGCGCCGGATCCGCCGCGGTGCTCGTGTTCGGATCGGGGGTCTGCGCATTCGCGGCGGCGAACGGGAGCAGCGCGACCACGGCGCCGGCGAGCAGGAATTTCGATGCCTTCATGATGACTCCTTGTCTGTCCGTTACGGAATGTTGCTTCATGGATTGACAGGCAATTGACGTGCCATGCCCGTGAAGGTTCATTTCGCCAGCCGGGCGCCCGCACGCGCCTGCGATCGGCGACAGCGTGCACGATGTGCCGCGCGGCCGGCGGCTATTTCAATGCGTTTCCCGCGGGCCTGTAGGTCTAACTAGTCGACTCGTCCGGCGCGCTGTCGGACGACGGCCACGTCGCCGATGCACGACATGCTAGGCTGCATCCATGAACACCCGCACCGTGTCGATCGGCGCCGCTATCGCGGCCGTGTCGTTCTGGGCCGGCACCTTGGCGGCCGCGAAGCCGGAGAAGCCGCCGCTCGACAGCCACATCTGGAAAGCGAAGGACGCGCGCGTCGCGACCGGCGACTGGGGCCACATCGCGCTGTACACGGAGGATGGCCAGCCATCGTTCGGCGCGAGCTCCGTGCTCACCGCGCAGCTCGAGTTGCTGCCCGGCAAGCGCCTGCAGCCGCCGCACCAGCATCCGGACGAGGAATTCCAGTACGTCATCGAGGGCACCGGCACCTGGACGCTGAACGGTCAGGACTATCCACTCGAACCCGGCGACCTGATGTATTCGAAGCCGTGGGACTGGCATGGCATCCGGAATTCGGGCGACAAGCCGCTGCGGTTCTTCGTGTTCAAGTGGAAGGCGGCGGGCATGGCGGAGCCGGCGCAGCGGCCGTGACGTCGTCGGCGCCGGCGGGACAGGGATCGCCCGTCGGTTGAGGGCGCATTCGCGCGCCGGCGCAACCGCGCGGCCCGCTGACTACTGCGCCGCGTCGACCTTCCGGCAATTCACCTCGCCCTCGACCTTCACGCCGGTCGGCGTCTCGCCGCTGAACGTCAACATCGCGGCATTGCCCTTCTGCATCAGCGCGGTCGTGGCCTTGCCGCTCAGGCCCTTGTTGGCGCGCTCGGCTTTCTGGTACGGCTCGAGCGCGGCGTCGGGCCGCGTGTCGATCTCGTAGGTGACGCTCGACGCCACCTTGCGTACGTCGCCCGGCTTCGCATCCGACACGACCAGCACCACCTGGATCTCGTTCGCGTGCTTCTCGTCGATGTTCGGCATGTCGACGCTCATCGACGCGCGTTCGTTGGTGAACACCACCGACAGCCCGAGCGGCTTCTTGCCGAACGCCGTCAACACGCAGGCCTCGGTCGGCGCGAAATCGTATTTGCCCTTGTGCGGGCCGGAGCCGAGGGAGATCGACGCGCTGCTGCCGATGCTCGCGCCGGTGGCCGGCGGCGGCGTCATCGACGGCAGCGATGGCGTCTCGGACAGCGCCGGCGCCGCGGCTATTGTCATTGCCAGGGCCGAGAGCAAGGCGGGAACGAGACGTTTCATTTGAGCGTGTACACGAGATTGATGGTGGTCAACGTGTCCGTGCTCTCGGCGAGAGGCGGCGGGTCCGAGTTGTAGCGCACGCCGAAGCCGACCGCCAGCGCGAACGCCTTCGTCATGTTCACGGACAACGCGATGTCGTTCTGCACGGCGGTGTTGTCGGAGCCGGATTCCGCGAGGAACTTGTTGGTGATCTTGGTGACGTCGTTGAAGTTGTGCTCGTAGTTCGAGCTGAGCGTCACGACCGGTTCGTTCTCGGCCTCGCCCTTGATGCGGTCGATGACCTCGCCCGCGTCGCTCTTGATCAGTTCCTGCGGCTGCGAACGGCGATAACCGGCACCGAGCGAGCCGGTGAGCTGCGTCGCGGGGCTGTCGATGAACTTGTACGACGCACCGGTCGACAACGTCGCCTGGTAGGCGAACGCGCTGAAGCGGTCCTCTTCACCGCGCAGGCTGCCGAACCAGCTGAGGCGGTCGGTGATCTTGTAATCGGCCTGGTACTTCGCCTCGTAGCGTTCGGCGGTCGCGAACTCCTCGCCCTCGCTGTACAGCGCGGCGAAGCCGACCGTGTTGCGCCACTTCGTGCCTTCGTGGACCAGGTCGAGCTTCGTGTTCGCGGCCTTCGATTCGGTGTTGCCGGTCGTGGACAACACGCCGAGCTCGGCTTTCCCGGTCCACTGCGCCTGCGCGGGCGCGAAGGCGGCCAGCGCCGCGACGGCAAACAGCATCTTCAACAGAGACGTCTTCAAGGTGTTCCCTTCCCTTTCGAGGTTGTTAGTTGCGCGCGATGTTACGCGAGCCCGCGCGCCCGCCGGCCGATCGCGCTGCGACATGGGGCGGCGTCCGACAGGCCCGGGTGGGGCCGCGACGGACGACGCAGGGTTTGTCCGTCAATCCGCCGGTTGGTTCCCGGCCGCGCTAGCCGCCGAGGTCGTATTTCAGCGACTTGCCGTCCTGCGTCACGAGCCCCTGGCGGACCAGCTCGTCGATGTGCTGCTCGACCACCTTGGCACCCGGCTCGCCGCCGTGGTGCTTGAAATAGGACGCGATGGTCTGCGCGAGTTTCGCGCGCGTCGACGGCTTGCCGTTCATCGAGCGCAGCTGCTTGACGATGGCCGGTAGTTTGTCGCTGGCGGTCGGACGGGCCGGCGCCGATTTCGCGCGTGGCGCGCGCGGCTGCCGGGGCGGGGCGTTTCGCGGCGCCTTGGGCGCCGACGCGCGCGGCGCCGGCTTCGCAGGCTTCGCGGAAACGAGCTCCGCCAGTGTCTTCGTGCGCCGGCAGTTGACGCCGCGCGCCGCGAGGAATTCCAGCAGCGGGTCGAAGTCGGTGTCGCCCGAGACGATGTGGATGCGCGCGTCGGGCTCGCGCTCGAGCAGCCCGCCGATGTACCAGGCGATGTGCATGTCCACGGCATTGCTGCCGCTGCGCGTGATCTTGATCGGCTCGACGTTGCCACCGAGCGCCATCACCGCGTCGAGCAGCTTGAACGGCACGCGGGATTCCTGCTGCTTCGCACCGAAGAAGATCTTCACCTTGTACGGCGAGTTGGCCAGCTGGGAGAGATCCGGCTGGACGTTTTCGAAATCCACGAGGACATAGGCGGTCGACATGCGACCAGTGTCGCACAACCGGAAATACCGGTTGCCAGGCGGCCCGGATGCCCGGATGATGGAAACCGGTGTCATGGACGACGCGGCGGCGCTCCGCCGCGAGCTTTTCAGCAATTTTCGTGGGGGAAATTGATGAATTCGACCGGTAAAACCCTGATGTCCGCCGGTTTATTGTCCATCGGTTTCCTGGTGCCGGGGTTGGCGGCCGCACCCGCCGACCCCGGCCGCGAACCGCCGGCCCCGAGCGATGGATTCGCCGCGACGCCAACGGGTGCGCTGCCCGCCGGCACCACCGGCGGCGCCGGTGCCGCGTCCGCGCGCACGGTCACGGTCGGCTCGCGCGCCGAGCTGATCGCCGCGCTGAAGTATCCCGACGCCACGCCGAAGGTGCTCTACGTGAAGGGGCTGATCGACGCCAACGTCGACGATGCGAACGCACCGCTGAACTGCCGCGACTACGCCCGTCCCGATCCCGCCACCGGCGAGCTCTTCAATCTCCACGCGTATGCCGCGATGTACGACCCCGCGGGTCCCTGGGGCCGCAAGCCGCCCTTCGGCGGCCAGGAGAACGCGCGGCTGGCCTCCGCGGCCGCGCAGGAAAACCGCGTGCACATCCTCGTGCCGCCGAACACGTCGATCGTCGGCCTCGGCACAGACGCGACGCTGGTCGGCGCATGGCTCGACATCCGCCCGCTGCGGACGGAAGGCAACGCGCCGATGAACGTCATCGTCCGCAACCTCGCGTTCGAGGACGCCGCGGATTGTTTCCCCGAGTGGTCGCCCGACGACGGCCCCACCGGCAACTGGAATTCGCAGTACGACGCGATCTCCGTGCGCAACGCGACGCACGTGTGGATCGACCACAACCGCTTCGCCGACGTGAGGACGCGCGATGAGACACAACCCGTCATCTTCAACCACAAGCTGCAGGTCCACGACGGCCTCGTCGACATCACGAACGAATCGGACTTCGTCACGGTGTCGTGGAACCACTTCACCGCGCACGACAAGACGATGCTCATCGGTAACTCTGATGGCGCGGTGGCCGATCGCGGCAAGCTGCGCGTGACGCTGCATCACAACTGGTTCGACGGCGTCGGCCAGCGCGCGCCGCGCGTGCGTTACGGCCAAGTGCACGTCTACGACAACCTCTACCGCGCCGACTTGAACACCAACTACCACTCGAGCTGGGGCGTGGGCATCGAGTCCCGCATCTATGCCGAGAACAACTGGTTCGACCTGAGCGCCAGCTACGGCCCGATGGAAGTCATCGATGGCAAGAAGGGCACGCAGATCACGGCGGTCGGCAACTGCTGGCGCAGCGGCGAGCGCTGCGTGCCGACGGATTTCGTCGCGGCGTGGAATGCGCGGTTCGATCCGGACCTGTCGCCGGACGCGGGCTGGAGACCGACCCTGTACGCCAGCGGCGGCGCGGCCGATCCGGTGACGGACGTGAAGGCGCGCGTACTGGCGGAGGCGGGTCCGGCGCGGCCGAAGAAGTAACGCGCGCGGCGCCGACCGCGCTCAGAGCTCGGTGTACTTCTTCGCGTTGCCGCGCGATTTCTCGACCGGGTACTTCAACGCGTTCGCGGCGACCTTCTCGCGCGCCGCCTCGAGCAGGTCGATGTCGAGCTTGTCGGCCAGCCGCACGAGGTAATTCAGCACGTCGGCCATCTCCTCGCGCACCTTCGCGAGCTCGGCCGGCGGCAGGTGTTGCGATTCCTGCTCGGTGATCCACTGGAACCGTTCGAGCAGCTCGGCGGCCTCGACCGCCAGCGCCATCGCCAGGTTCTTGGGGCTGTGGAACCGGTCCCACTCGCGCTCGGCGGCGAATTGCCGCAGGGAATCCCGAAGCGGGGCGAGTCCTTGGGGGTGCGTGTCGCTCATGGATCCGGAGCCTACACAAAGCCGTGACGCAATCGAGTTATGGCAAGAATCGCGCTGGCTATTCTGACCCCATGCCGCACTCCGCTCGCCGCCCGGCCTGGCTGTTCGCCGCCCTCCTTTTCCTGCCGTTCCTGGCCGCTCCCGCCGGCGCCGCCGAGCCCTGGGAAGCACCGGCCTTCTCGACGCCGGCCGCACAGCTCCTGCAGGGCGCGAAGCAGGTGAAACACGAGCGCGCCAGCGACGTGGTCGTGCTGCTGGACGAACGCGTGTTCGAGCTCGACGAGCAGCACCGCCTGACGCGCACGAACCGCCTGATCTATCGCGTCGACACGCCGGACGGCGTCGAGCGCTGGGCCGCGAGTTCGTCGCGCTGGCAGCCCTGGCACCAGCTGCGGCCGGACATCCGCGCGCGCGTCATCACGCCGGACGGCCGCGAACACCAACTCGACCCGAAGCTGTTGACGGACTCCGGTACGCGCGAGGCCGGCTCGCAGGTCTTCGACGACGACCACGTGCTCGAAGGACCGCTGCCGGCGGTCGAGATCGGCGCCGTCGTCGAGGAACAGATCGTCGTGCGCGACGAGAAGCCGTTCTTCACCGGCGGTTCCGTGTACCGCGAATACGTCGGCCGTCCCGTGCCGGTGGGACACACGCGCATCGTCATCGACGCGCCGGAGTCGCTGCCGCTGCAGCGGCTGATGCTGCTGCTGCCGGACGCGCAGGTGAAGGAAACGCGCACCGCCGGCCGCGTGCGCTGGACGCTGGACCAGGGCGCGCTCGACGCTCTGCGCGAGGCCGACACGAACCTGCCGGCGGACGTGCCGACGTGGCCGAGCGTCGGCTTCTCGTCGGGCCGCTCGTGGGCCGCGGTCGCGGCCAACTACCGCGACATGACGGAGGCGCGGATCCGCCCCGACGACGCGCGCCCGCTGATCGCCGGGCTCAAGGCCGGTCCGGATTTCATCGCGAAGGTGGTGAGCCGCCTGCACCGCGAGGTGCGGTACACCGGCGTCGAGTTCGGCGCCGCGCGGCTCGTGCCCGAATATCCGTCCGAGACGCTGCGCCGCCGCTTCGGCGACTGCAAGGACAAGTCCACGCTGCTGGTGGCCGCGCTGCGCGCCGCGGGCATCGACGCCTATCTGGCGCTGCTCTCGGCCGGCGACGACGAAGACATCGCGCCGACGCTGCCGGGCCTGGGCATGTTCGATCACGCCATCGTCTACGTGCCGCGCGCGGCCGACGGCGGCGCCGACCTCTGGATCGACGCCACCGCCGACAACGCGCGCGTCGGCACGCTGCCGGCCGCCGACACCGACCGGCTCGCGCTGGTGATCCGCGACGGCGAGTCCGCGCTGACGCGCACGACCGCGATGCGGTCGCAGGACAATCGCCAGGTCGAGACGCGCGAGTTCCATCTGTCCGAGTACGGGCCGTCGCGCGTCGTCGAGACCACCGAGACGTTCGGCACGATCGAATCCGAATACCGCGGCTGGTACGCCGGCGCGGACACCAAGGCGCGGCTCGACGGCCTCAAGACCTACGCGCACGACGCGTACCGCGCGAAGCAGCTGCTCGACTACGAACACACCGCGAGCAACGATTTCTCGAAGCCGTACTCGATGACGCTGGAGATGAAGGACGCGCCGATCGGCTTCACCGATCTCGAGACCGCCGCGGTCGGCATCAACGTCGCGAACGTCACGTCGCGGCTGCCCGACTGGTTCGACTCGCGCGTCGCCGATGCGACGCTCGACGACGGCCGCACGCGCACCGCGGACGTCGTCATCGAGCCGTTCGTCACCGAGTGGCATTACCGCATCCAGCCGCCGTCCGGCTTCAAGCCGCGCCCGCTGCCGGCCAACAACCTGCTGAAGCTCGGACCGGCGACGCTGATGTCCGAATTCAACGTGACCGCCGACGGCGCCGTGCACGCCAACTGGCGGTTCGACACCGTGAAGAGCCGCTACACGCTGGCCGAGGCCGACGCGCTGGTGAAGGCGCTGCGCCAGCTCACCGCCGCCGAGACGACGCTGATCGCCTTCGATCAGGTGGGCGTCGCGTTGCGCGCCGACGGCGATTTCAAGGGCGCGCTGCAGGCGAACGAGGCGCTGGTCGCCGCCTTCCCGCGCCAGGCCGTGCACCGCCTGCGCAACGCGTCCGCGCTGCTCGATGCCGGGCTCGGCGCGCGCGCGCAGCGCGAGGCGCTGGCCGCGACGAAACTCGAACCGAAATCCGCGCTCGCGTGGAAGACGCTGGGTTGGATGCTGGAGCACGACGCGGTCGGCCGCCGCTTCGGCGAAGGTTACGACCGCGCCGGCGCCATCGCCGCGTATCGCCAGGCGCGCGCGCTCGATCCCACGAACACCGACATCGCCGCCGACTTCGCCGTACTGCTCGAGCACGATGCCGACGGCGTGCGGTATTCGGCGCAGGCGAACGTCGCCGAGGCGATCACCGAGTACCAGGCGCGCCGCAAGCTGCTCTCCGACGAGGACGCGCGCAGCGACGACTACGCCAACAACCTCTACTACGCGCTGTTGTACGCCGGCCGATACGCCGAGCTGCGCACGACGCTCGAGAACGAACCCGCGAGCCTCGCGCAGCGCGCGTTGACGATCACGGCGATCGCCGCCGAGCGCGGCGGCCCGGCCGCGATCGACGCGTCGCGCGAGCTGGTCAGCGGCGAATCGGACCGCCGGTCGGCGCTGGCGAGCGCCGGCAACATCCTGACGCGGCTGCGCGCCTACGCGGCCGCGGCCGACCTCATCGAGGCCAGCACGCGCGGCCAGACCACCACCGCCGCCAACACGCAGCGCATCGCGCTGTTGCGCAAGACCTCGCGCAACGACGGCCGCGACATCGCGCCAGTCGACCCGAAGAGCGTGGTGCTGCGGTCGTTCGCCGAGCTGCTCGCGCAGCGGGACGACGGCGCGGCGTTCCGCGCGCTGCTCAGCCGGCGCGCCGCGGATCCGTCGGATCTCGGCGCGGGGTTCGAGCGCTCGCAGCGCGCGATCATCGCGGGGCTGACGAAGCAGGATCTGCCCGTCGAGGTCGGCGTCGACCTGCTGTTCAGCAACGTGCGCGTCAACGTCGAAGGCGACGATGCGCTGGGGTACCGCGTGCAGCTGCGCGCCGCCGGCGACACGCAGAGTTTCTACGTCGTGAAGGAAGACGGCGCGTACCGCATCCTGACGCTGGCGCCGATGGTCGGGCCGCTGGCGCAGCTCGCCCTGGAGCGCATCGACGCGAACGACTACGCCGGCGCGCGGCGCTGGCTCGACTGGGCGCGGCTCGAGCTGCGCGCGGCGAACACCGAGGATCCGCTCGAAGGCCCGGCGTTCGCGCGCGCGTGGACGGTCGGTGCGGATGCGGACCTGGACGCGGCGCGAGCCGCGGCCGCGATGCTGCTCGCCGATTGCGCGATGAGCGCGAAGGCCCTGCCGCTGCTGCGCGCCGTCGATGCGAGCAGACTCGACGCGGCCGACCGGCTCGGTCTCGATCTCGCGCTGGCGAAGGTGCATCTCGATCTCGGCAACTGGAGCGAGCTGCAGGCCGTGGCGACGCGGCTGGTGAAGGCGGTGCCATCGTCGTCGCTGGCGTTCCGCTACCAGCAGTGGGCCGCGATCCAGCTGAAGCAGTTCGACGCCGTGGAATCCGCGTCGCGCGAGCGGCTGGTGCGCCTGCCCGACGACTCGATCGCGCGCGAGATGCTCGTGCATCGCGCCGAAGCGCTGGGCCGGTACGCGGAGATCCCGTCGATCATGCAGCCGCTGATCGACAGCGGCCGCGCGACGGCGGCGGACTACAACCAGTACGCGTGGAGCGCGCTGCTGCGGCAGCCCGTCAGCGACCAGGCGGTCGAGGCCGCGCGCATGGCGTACGACGAGTCGCAGGGCCGCAGCGCCGCGATCGGTCACACGCTCGCGTGTGTCTACGCGGCCAGCGGCAAGCCGCGCGAGGCGCGGGACCTGCTGTTGAAGGGCATGGAACAGGTGGGCATCACGCGGCCGGATGATTCGGCGTGGTACGGCTTCGGCCTCGTGGCCGAGGCGTACGGCGACGCGGAGTCGGCGCGGGACTACTACGCGCACGTGCAGAAGCCGAAGAAGGGCGTGATCCAGGCCAGCAGCGTGTATGCGCTGTCGCAGGCGCGGCTCGCGGCGCTGACCGCGAAGAGGTAGGTTGGTGCCGGGTGGGGGAAATGGGGAGTTGGCCGCGCATCGCGGATAGACTCCCGCGTCCCATGTACCGCACGCGAAATATCCTGCTCGTCGTCGCCGGCATCGCCGTGCTGGCGTTGGCCGTGCGGTTCATCGATCGGCGCATGGACGACGCGCAGACGCCGACGCTGCCGCCCGGTCCGGATCGCGTCGTGGAAGCGCCGCCGGCCAGACCGCCACGCATCTACCGGATGGAAGCGCCGCTCGAGGAGCTGCGCAAGATTCCCGCGCTCGACGGCATGAATCGCGCGGACGAACTGGCGACGAAGATGTTGCCGTCGGGTGTCGAGACCGCCGGCAGGATCGTGCAGCCGGACGAAGTGCTCGAAGGCTACGCACACCCCAACGGACGCCGGTTCTTCGTGATCATGAAGCCGGGGACGCGCGCGTATTCCGTGTTCGTCGAACCGTGAGGATGTCGGGCCAACTACCCACATCCCTCACCCGGCACCCACTCAGAACGCGTCCTCGCCGAGCGGCTTGCGCCGCTTCACGCGGATGCTCTCGGCCCACTCGCGCGCGAAGTCGCGCTGCATGCGCCGGTTGACCAGCGCCGTGATGACCATCGCGATCAGCGCGCCCAGCGACGCCAGCGCCATGTCCTTGTGCGCGTCCCAGACGTCGCCCTGCGTGCCGAGATACGCCATGCCGAGATCGCCGCCGAAATATTCGGCCGCGCCCCACTCGATCAGCTCGTACAGCATCGACGTCGACATCGTGAGGTCGAGCGGCAGGAAGTAGCCCCAGAACCCGCGCACGTTGCCGATGCGCAGGAACATCTCGCGGATCGGGTACGCCAGCAGCAGGCCGTACGAGAAGTGCACGAGGCGGTCGAACATGTTGCGGCCACCGGCCAGCGACGGGAACCATTGCTGGTACGGCACCTCCGCGTACGTGTAGTGCGCGCCGAGCGCGTGCAGCGACATGAAGATGAAGATGCAGGTGTACGACACGCGCGACAGCGGGAACGCCTTGTACGTGAACACCAGCAGTGCGAGACCCGCGACCACCAGCGCGTTCTCCAGCATCCAGTCGTGGAGATCGTTGGGCTCTATCGCCATCAGGATCCACCACGCGAGGTAGATCAGCCCCAACGTCCACAGGTATTGCTTGCGCGTCATTTGGCCTCCCCGCCCGGACGCTTGAGGACCGCGCGCTGCCAGTAGCTGGCGAGATCGGCGCGCAGCTCGGGCAGAAGTAGATAGACGGCGATCAGGTTCGGGATCGAGCCCGCGAACGTCAGCGAGTCGACGATGCTGGTGACCTGGTCGCGGTCGAACACGGGCGCGACCGCGAGCACGACGCACAGGAACGCGCGATACGCGTAGCGGCTGCCCTGCCGCCCGGAGAACAGCCAGGTCCAGGCCTGCTCGCCGTAGTAACCCCAGGCGAGCACCGTCGACAGCGCGAACAGGATCGCCACCACCGCCAGCACGATCGGGAACCACGGCACCACTGTCGCGAACGCGTCGGAGGTCAGCGCGATGCCGTCGCTCGAGCTGGTCTGGTAGACGCCGGTGACGACGATGACCAGCGCCGTCAGCAGGCAGATGATCACCGTGTCCAGGAACGGCTCCATCAGGGCGGCGAAGCCCTGCGACATCGGCTCGCGAGTGCGCACCATCGCGTGCGCCATCGGCGCCGAGCCGAGCCCCGCCTCGTTCGCGAACGACGCGCGCCGGAATCCCTGGATCAGCGCGCCGACCACGCCACCCGCCACCGCGTTTGGCACGAACGCCTCGCGGAAGATTGCAGCGAGCGCCGCCGGGATCGCCGAGAAGTTCGCGGCCAGCACCGTGATACAGGCCAGCACGTACAGGATGCACATGAACGGCGAGAGCTTGTCGGTCCACTGCACGATGCGTTTCACGCCGCCGAACAACACGAACGCCACCCAGCCGGCGGTGATGAGGCCGAACACGATTCCCTTGTCGTAACCGGTGACCGCGTGGAACTGCACCCACGCCTGGTTGACCTGGAAGATCGTCAGCGAACCGCCCACTGCGGCCACGCAGAAGAACGCCGCGAGGAACTTGCCGAGCCGCGGCAGACCGACCTTGCCGAGCGCGACGGGCACGTAGTACATCGCGCCGCCGGAGACGGTGCCGTCGGGACGCACGATGCGATGCTTCACGGAGAGCGTCACTTCGGCGAACTTCGTGCTCATGCCGAGGAAGCCGGCGATCACCATCCAGAACGCCGCGCCCGGACCTCCGAGCGTGACGGCAATGGCGACGCCGCCGATGGATCCCAGGCCGACGGTGCCCGACACCGCGGTAGATAGGGCCTGGAACGGCGAGGCCTCGCCCGGATGGTCCTTGCTGGAATAGTCGCCGCGGATCACGCGGATCGAATGGCGGAAGCCGCGCAGATTCACGAAGCGGAACGCCAGCGTGCAGACGATGCCGCCGAGGATCAGCCACGCCATGATCAACGGCAGCTGCGCGCCGCCGACCGGCACCGAGAAGAAGATGACCTTGCCGAACCAGTCCGCGATGGGCGCGAGCCACGCGTTGATCTGTTGATCGATCGTCATCCCCGGATCATCCCTTGTTCACGCACATTTTCATGGCGCATTCGTTATTCGTTGGTGGCGCATTATGCCCATCCGGCGCGCGCTGTCAGCGCTGTCAATGCGACGGAAGTCCGGATGGGTTTGGCATTCGCGCCGAATTCAGGGATTGGCCGTTGCGGCTGCGACGCGACGCCTCCTAATGTGAGCGCGTGAACGGGACTCGCCGATTCGGGTTCGTGATGGCCGCGCTGACGGTGGCGCTGCTGGAGGCGCCGCGGGCGTCGGCCGGCGACGATCCCGGCGAGCGTTCGCTGCGCGTGACCGCGCCGCTCGAGATCCCGCACGCCACCAATCTCGATCTCGAGTCCAAGGCGCGCAAGCGCAATCGCCGCGCCGAGAACGTCGAGAGCACCGGCGACTTCCTCGATCTCACGCCCGGCCTCGCACCGCTCACCTGGCCACGCAACGGCGACGTGCGCGCGCGCCTGCTGACGCCGCAACTGCAGCGTACGCCGGTGCTCGGCTGGATGGCCGCGAGCCTCTACCGCAGCCGCAAGGAAACCGGCTGGTGCCTCGAGGTCGACCCGGGCGAAGGCGAGTACGTCGTCTTCTATCGGCTCAATCTCAAATAGCGCAGACCCGGTAGACCTGCGCCACCGAATACGACTTCGCCGCCGTCGCGAGCAGCGCCGCCTGCGCGCGCGCCGTCCGCTCCGCGTCCTGGCAGACGTGCGCGGCGAGGGCTGCCGCCTCTTCCGGCGTGAGATTGCGCAGGTTGCGGATGCCGAAGCAACGACCCGGCCGGATCAACGCGTCGTCGATGTCGCTGACGTTCGGCAGGTTGGTCGTGAAGATGATCTTGCGGCCCTGCGAGCGCGCGACGCCGTCGGCGGTGGCGAGGAAACGGTGCATGTCCTCGTTGCCGCTGGTGCGCGCCTTGAGCAGCAGGTCGCTGTCCTCGATCACGAACGCGTCGTGCGAGCCGGTCACGAACTCGACGAAGATCTCGTCGCCGGCGAGCGCGCGTTTGTCGGCGGTGTACATGACCAGCGCATTCTCGCCCTTGCGCCGCGAGATCTCCGCGAGGATCGCGCGCACGAGCCGCGTCTTGCCCGTGCCCGGCGGGCCCATGAGGATCAGCGCGCATTCCGGTGCAGCGATATAGGCGGCGATGAATTCGTTCACCGGCCGCCCAAGCGAGGGGTAGGCCGCATCGGCCAGCACGGGATCCGCCAGCTCCTGGAACGACGAATTGCGCAGCTCGCCGGTGGCGGTGGTGAACTGCCAGTCGATCGTGAACGTCTCGTCGCGCAAACGGTTCGCGCCGGCGATGGCTTCGAGCCGCGCCAGCGCTTCTTCCGCGCGTGCCGCGCTCTCGGCCCACACGTTGAAGTAGCACGACGTGTAGTCGGACTTGCTCGATCCGCCGGCGTAGACGAACAGGCCGGACGCCGTCAGCAACACGACGCCGTCGTCGACGCGGAACGACTGGAATGCGGCGTCCAGGGCGATGTCGTCGAAGAACAGCTCCAGCTTGCGGCGCACGCTCCAGCGCCGCGTTCGATGCACGGGCAGCCGGCGCACGTCGAACTCGCAGGCCTGCACGGCGCGCGCGCGCACGAGCCCGTCGGCCACGTGAAACATCTTCTGGTCGAGGTTCACCGCGAGGCTCGGTGCGTCGAACGCGCGCGCCTCCCGGTCGGTCATCAGTTTGTGCAAGGTCATGTCATGGTCCAGAAACGAAGAAGCCCCGGTGGCAATGCCGACCGGGGCCTCTCGAGGACCTGACGGAAGGCAGCCGACGGCCAGCCCTCCGCGTGCGAAGAGCTAGCTGAAGACGGGCGACGCGCGGTGGCGCGGCGGGGGTGCGAAGTAGTTAGTGTCCAGCATAGGGGCGCGCAATCTAGTCAGGAACGTGCCGGTGTCAAGGCCCGATCCACTTCACCGGGTCGCGCTGGCGCACGCCGTGCTCGATCAGCCATTGATAGGCCGCGTCGTTCTGTTTCGGATCGGTGAAGCCGTCGCCCTGCAGGGTCAGCACCGCGACGCGGTGCCCGCTCCAGAGCTGGATCTGGTTCCAGCGGCCGGTGTGCTGGAGTGCGACCGCGTCGATGTTGGGCAGCGACAGCTGCAGCTCGGACATCAGGAAGCCGTCCTCGACGCTGAAGAGGTTGAGGCTCTTGTCGGTCTGCACATAGACGCAGTTGAAGAATTCCGGCGCGTCGTCGGTGTCGACCACCGCGGCCTTGCATTGCGTGCGGATGCGGGCGTCGTTCGGCGCCACGCCGGCCGACTGCAGCATCTGGTCGTCGGTCACGGCCCTGGTCACGTCGCGGTAGTTGGAGGCGCTGGCCATCGTGGTGACGAGGACGGTGGCGAAGGCGAGGAGCGAAAGAGCGTGGCGCATGACCGCATCGTAGAAAACCAGGCTACGACGTGGCGTCGGACGTCATTACCGCGATGGAGGCCTGCCGGCTGACGCGTCGCGCGCGGCGGGATCGGCTGGGCCGGCGGGTGCGGCCGCGTGATGACTGTCCCTTTTTGCTGGGAAACGGGGACTGTCCCCATTAACGCGGGCAAAAAAAAACGCGTACAGGCCCTTCCGTTCCTGTACGCGTCTGTCCAGCAAAAAGTCTCACGAGGGGGGAGGAGAACATTCCGCAGACGAACTAGATAAAGCAATCGGCGTGCCAACGTGCCGATCGCGAAAACAGCCTGCCGCACGGCCGAAAAAGGCCGCTGACGACTCGTCTGGAAAGTGACATCCCCCGATGGGTGCAGCCGGCCCGAAATCGCTTCGATCCGGTGCAGCGGCGGGAAAAATCCCTAGTTGATCCGTACGCGGAACTGGATCGTGAAGGAAGGATTGCCGCTGCCGGCGGCGCTCATCGTGCCGGTCGGCGTTATGCGCAACGCACGCACCGCCGGATCGAAGCCATCGGCGTCGGGCGCGGGCGTGTAGCCCCACGGCCCGGTATCGCCGACGCTCGAATAGCTCACGTTCGCCGCGTAGTTGTACGAAAGCCCGCTGACGGTCGCACCGTTCACGAACACGACCGGATTGCCGGCCGACGTCGAGACGTACATCGACGAATTCGCGGGCACGGGATCCGTCAGGACCAGCGTATTCGCGTCGACTGTGCCGGGACCGCTGTTCGTCACGGTGATGTCGTAGCGCACGGTCGCGAGCGGGATGCGCTTCGGGTTCGATGTGCCGTTGGCGGGATCGGAGAGCACCGTCGACGTCTTGAGGATCGTGATCGCGGGCTGCGGGATGGCGACCTGGAAGTTGCTGACGCCGAGATCGGTGACCGTGCCCTCGGTGCCCTCGCTCGCGGTGATGCGGATGGTCCAGCCGCCGAGCGACGGCGACGCGGGCACGGTGTACGCGTACTGGTAGATACACGTGGCCGCGGTGGTGGAGTTGCAGGTCGCCGGCGCGCCCTGCGCCGTCATCGCCAGGTTGTTCACCTGCGTGACGTTCGCCGGATCGATGATCGTGATGCGCGCGCCGCCGATGTCGAAGCTGCCGAACGGATCGCTGACCTGCGCGCGCACGTACACGGTGGCGCCCGGATAGAACGTCGTGAGCACGGAGCCGCCATTGAACGCCGCGTCGTAGGTCGAGATGCTGTCGACGTTGACGACCGTGGTCGCATTGAACTCGATGCGCGAGTTGTTGCCGGCGGTGCCGTTGCCGTTCGGGAAGATCGTGATGTTGTTGCTGCCGGCGTTGGTGACGGTCAGCGTGAACGTCGTGCCCACCGGGAAGGTGCGCGCCGTGGCGTTCGGCAGCGAGAAGCTGAACAGCGTCGGCGTCGCCTGGTTCAGCGGCGTGATGGAGTTCGTGACCGTCGTGCTGAAGCCGCTGCTCGAGGTCAGCGTCACGGTGACGTTGCGCGAGGTCACCGTGTTGCTCGCTCGCGTGAGCCACAGGCGCACGGGGATCGCGCCGGCGGCGATGGAGAACGCGGTGCGCAGCGGCGGTGCGATGGTGAACGAGTCCGGCGTGCCGGTGGCCACGGCCTCGTTGGTGTCCGCCGTGGTCGGCACGACGCGCGACAGCGACTTGTTGGCCGACGCGTCGCGGTGCAGGTAGAGGAACTTCGTGCCGGTGGCCGGGATCAGCGACGGGTTCACCGTCACCGTCGGCGCAGCGGGATTGTTCTCCGGGCCGTTCGGGTTGTTGACCGTCGCGGTGTTGTTGACCGTTTCCCCCGGCAGCGTGCCCGCGGTCACCGTCACGTCGAACACGACGGTGGCATTGCCGGACGCGGGCACGGTGATGCCGCTGACCGTGATCTGGCCGAGTGCATTGGCGCCCGCGGGCGCCGGCGCGAACGCGCTGGTGGCGCCGGCCGGGATCGACACGAAGCCGCCGAACGTCGTGTTGTCGGGGATCGCATCCGTCAGCGAGACGTTCACCGCCTGGCCGCCGGCGGTTTCGTTCAGCGTGATCGTGTAGCGCAGCGTGTCGCCGGGCGAGGCCTCGCCGCCGTTCAGGTCGACCACGGTCTTCGTGTTCGTGGTGAGCGCGGGATCGATCGTCGTGGTCAGGTCGCTCGCGGTGTTGTTCGTGCCGTCGATGTCGAAGCTGGCCGAGCTCACCGTCGCGGTGTTGGTCACGGAGTTCGCGGCGGCCTCGGTCACGTTGACGACCAGGCTGATCGGCGGCAGCGACGCGCCGGCATTGATCGTGGGCGCGTGCGTGCAGGTGACCACCTGCCCGACCGCCGCGCAGACCCAGCCCGTGCCGGTCGCCGAGTTGTACGTGAGGCCGGGCGGCAGCGTGTCGGTGACGGTGACGATGTTCTCCTCGCGCTCCATGCCGGCGAGGTTCGAGACGGTCAACGTGTAAGTGCCGGTGCCGCCGGAGATGAAGTTGCCGGAGTGCGTCTTCGTCAGCCGCAGGTCGACGGCCGGATCGGACGTCGCGCTGACCACCTGCGCCATCAGCAGCACGAGGTCCTGGCCCGACGAGTACACGGTGGTGGCGCTGGTCTGGCCGGGCGATAGATAGGCGCTGACGTCATACTGGTCGACGTCGATGCCGTAGCTGGTGACGCTGCCGGTGGTGCTGATGGTGCCGTCGAACTGCTGCACGGTCGGATTGCTGCCGGTCGGCACGAGGCCGTCGTCCAGCAGGTTGCCGTTGAAGCGCAGCGCCTCGTCGACGCCGCCGCTGGCCAGCGAGTTCTGCGGATCGCCCTCGAGCGTGAACACGGCGATGCGGCCGTCGATGTTCGACGTCGGCACGCGGAAGCCGTCGGGCGTCTGCGTGACGGAGCTGCCGTAGAAATAGTCGAGGCCGTCGTAGACGTTGATGGCGCGCAGGCGTTCGCTGGCGCTCTCGTAGATCACGATCAGCGCCCAGCCGCCGACCACGGCTTCGGAACCGCACCACGGGTTGCCGGTGGAGACGGTGAGGTTGCCGAGCGTGTAGGTGCCGTTGCCGGTCACCAGGCTCTTCACGTCGGCGAACGCGCCGAAGAAGTTGTACGCGGTGCCGTTGTTGAAGGTGCGCGCGAAGGTGCGCGTCGCGGTGACGGTCGTGCCGTTCAGCGTGACGCTGGTGTCGGCCGTGTTGCCGGAGCCGCCCCAGTAGAGATACGCGTTGCGGATCGTGACGCCGGCGGGGATGCCGGAGAGCAGCTGCGCGCTCGTGCCGTTGACCGTGCAGGCGTTCGTCGTGTTCGGCGCGTTGCGCAGGCTGCCGCCGGTGGTCACGAAGTTGATGTGGCCGGTGTCGCGGGCGTAACGCGAAATGTTCTGCGCATGCACGGCGGTCGCGCCGAGCATCGTCAGCAAAGCCAAGACACACCCGCGGGCGATGCGTCCGAAGAACGACGACCCACGGATGTCGGGATCCGACACCTCTCTCATGGGGTTTACTCTAGGGAGTCGCGCTGCAGCAGGCCTGTGCGTGGCTCTCATAATCCCGGCACGTGCAAGTGCCGGATTGAGAACGGGTTCACGCCATCGGGCTCACGCCGCGGCGAGGGGCGCGGTCAGCAGCACGGGCATCGTCGGGGCGCCCGTGGGCGAGCCGCCCTCGGCCTCCAGCGTCACCGCCAGCGTCTTCGCCCCGGCCAGCGCCGCGCGCTGGGCCGCGGTGAGCTCGCGGTGGTGTTCGCCGGTGTGCGGCAGCACGCCGAGCGACACGGGTGCGCCGCCGTCGGCCGGCAGCACCCACAGCTCGTGCGACTTGCCGGGCGGCAGGTCGTGGACGCGGTGCACGTGCAGGGAGATCTCGCGGTTGTCGCCGAGCAGCTCGACGCGCCAGTAGATAGTCTGCGCGTCGGCCTGGATGTAGGCCTGCTGGGTCACCGGCGGCGTCGCGAGCTGGCGCAGCGTGAACACGCCGACCACGGCGAACAACACCAGCGACGCGGCGACGGCCAGCCAGCGCGCGGCCGGCCGGCGCGCGAGCTTGCGCAGCTCGAGTCGGCGCTCGATGCCGGTCCACACCTGCGGCGGCGGCGCCACGCCCTTCAACGGCGGTTCGAGGCCCGCGAGCCGGTCTTCCCATGCGTGCACGAGAGCCCCCACCTGCGGCGACAGCAGCCAGCGTTCGAAGCGCCGGCGCGCCCGGCCGCGCAGCGTGCCGAGCACGTATTCCGCCGCGAGGCGGTCGACCAGTTCGCGGTTGGCGGACTTCACGTGGTCTGCCCCTCGCCCGCGAGACATTCCTTGAGGCTGAGCAACGCGCGGCGGATCCAGCTCTTCACGCTGCCCAGCGGGTGCGACGTGAGGCGCGCGATCTCGTCGTGCGAGCGGCCCTCGACGAACGCCAGCGTCAGGCACTGGCGCGCGCGTTCGTTCAGGCGGCCGACGCAGTCGTCGAAGTTGTTAGGCTTCTCGAACGCGACGGCGTCGCCGGTGCCCTCGTCGGGTATCTCGGCGATCGAATCGTCGGAGACCAGCGTCAGCCGCTCGCGGCGCATCAGGTCGATGGCGCAGTACCGCGCGATGGTGACCATCCACGCCAGCGCCCGGCCGCGGTGCGCCTCGAACTGCGCGGCGCGCTGCCAGATGCGCACGTACACGTCCTGCAACGCCTCCTCGGCCACCGACCGGCGCCGCAGCATCCGCAACAGCCGCGCGAACAGGATCGGCGAGGTGCGGTCGTACAGCGTGCGGAACGCGGCCGCGTCCTGCGCCGCGCAGCGTTGCAGCAGGCGGGCGAGCTCGATCTCGGGCGGGAGCGCGTCGGTCGGGGTCATGCGGGGTCTTACGTGCCGAGCCTCGAGCTGGATGCAGGCCGCGCGAGACTAGCACGGGACCTGACATATGCCGGAGAATGCGCGGCCCCATGACCAGCCCCCGCGCCGCGCTCACCTTCGTCCTGCTGACCGTGTTCATCGACAGCGTGGGCTTCGGGATCATCATCCCCTCGTTGCCGCAGGTGATCATGGCGCTCACCGGCGAGCCGCTGTCGACCGCCGCGGACTGGAGCGGCTACCTGATGGCGGTGTTCGCGCTGCTGCAGTTCTTCATGGCGCCGATCTTCGGGAATCTGTCGGACCGCTTCGGCCGGCGGCCGCTGCTGCTGACGTCGCTGTTCGCCTTCGGCGTCGACTTCCTGCTGACCGGCATGGCGACGTCGATGACCTGGCTGTTCATCGGCCGCGCGGTGGCCGGCGTGTTCGGCGCGTCGTTCGCGACCGCCGGCGCCTACATCGGCGACATCAGCAGCGACGAGAACCGCGCGAAGAACTTCGGGCTGATCGGCGCCGCGTGGGGTTCGGGGTTCACGCTGGGCCCGGTGATCGGCGGGTTCGTCGCGGAGATCTTCGGCGCGCGGGCACCGTTCTTCGCGGCGGCGGCGCTGGCGCTGGCGAACGTGTCGTTCGGCTGGTTCGTGTTGCCGGAGACGCTGAAGCCCGAGAACCGGCGCCGGTTCGAATGGGCGCGCGCGAATCCGTTCGGTGCGCTGAAGAGCCTGGGGCACCTGCCGGCGATCGCCGGACTGCTGTTTGCGCTGTTCCTGTACCAGGTCGCGCACGATTCGCTGCCGGCCGTGTGGATGTTCTACACGCAGCTGAAGTTCGGCTGGGGACCGTCGGAGACCGGCTGGTCGCTGACGTTCGTCGGCGTCATGACGGTGATCGTGATGGGCGGGCTGACGAGCGTCGTCGTGCCGCGGCTGGGCGAGCGGCGCGCGATCGGGCTGGGGTTCCTGCTGATGACGATCGGGTTCCTCGGCTACGCGCTCGTGCCGTTCGGCTGGATGATCTACCCGGCCATCGCGATCGGGTCGCTGGGCGGCATCGCGAACCCGAGCATGCAGAGCGTGATGTCGAAGCAGGCGGGGCCGCAGTCGCAGGGCGAGCTGCAGGGCGCGGTGGGCAGCATCACGAGCATCGCAGCGGTGTTCGCGCCGTTGTTCATGACGCAGCTGTTCAGCCGGTTCAGCGGGCCGGCGGCGCCGGTCTATCTACCCGGCGCGCCGTACCTGGTGTCGGGAGTGCTGGTGTTCTGCTGCGCGGTGATCGGCTGGCGGGCGACGAGATAGAAGAGGTGGCACCTCTCTTCACACCAGCTTCGGCCACAGCCACCCGAACGCCCCGCCCATCACGCAGGCGTAGATCAGCCCGTCCAGCGCCAGCTTGAACGACAGCGCCCACGAGCGGCCGTACCAGATCGAGTCGATGAAGAAGCCCATCGTGAACGCCATGAACGCGGACGTCGCGACGAAGCGGAACACCGCCATGTAGTGCGCGCCGGGCGGCAGCGCATGCGACGTCAGGTAGCCGGCGAACAGCGCGATCAGCAGCGCGAGCACGAACCACTGCAGCAGCGACTTGCCCATGTTCGGCAGCCCGTTCGGCCGCACGATGATCTGCCACACCGGACCCTCGGTCATCTTCTGCAGGAACTCGGGCGAACGCATCTCGTTCATCGAGCTGCAGCGCGGCAGCATGTATTCGCCGGGCGGCACCTGCAGCGCGCCGATGGTCGCGCGGGCCTTGTTCTCGTCGGGCAGTGCCGGGAAGTCGGAGCGATGCCAGAACGGTCCCATCTGGATGACCGCGCTGACCACGAACACGAAGACGGCAGCCAAGAGGATGGGCAGCCACAGGGCGCTGAGCTCGGTCATATCGTCTCCCGCTTTATTGTTGGTCGAATGGGGCGAACGGCCGGCATTCTGGCGCGAATCCCCTGTCCGAACAACCGCTTGAGGAATCCGCGGGTTGCGGCACTGCGCCTCGAACCGCAGTCGCGGACGGCCGGGTTGTCAGCCCCGTCCGACCGCGTCCGGGGGAACCGCGGGGCTGCGGCGCGCCCGCCGATCGCGATTGCTAGGCACGTCGAGGCCGGCGGCCGGCGACGGGTCGAGATGCCAAGGGGACGTAGTTAGGCGACACGGAAGTCGCCAGGGAATCCGCGGACTGTTTCCAGTGCGGCACGCGCGCCTCGCGTCATCGATCCCGAGCCGGCGCGTCGGCAAATACCGGCGCGATGCGGCAGACTCGCGGCGTGCGTCACGTCATCCTTTCGATCCTGCTCGCCTGTGGGCTCTGCGCGGTTTGCGACCGTGCGGGCGCCGAACCCCCCGTCTTCCCGCTGCCGGCGCTGACGCCGGCCGAGACCGCGCGCATCGATTCGGTCATCGCCGGCTTCCCGCCGCGCGACGATCAGCCCCACGTGTTCTTCATCGGCTTCGCGGGCTACGGCGGGGAGCGCGTGTTCTCGGAGGAGATCCAGTTCGCGGCGCGCCAGGTCGACGCGCGCTTCGCCACCGGGCCGCGCACGTTGCTGCTCATCAACGACAAACGCGACGCGGAGCGCTGGCCGATGGCCAGCCACGAGAACCTGCGTTACGCGCTGTCCGCGGTCGGCCGGGTGATGGAACCGTCGCGCGACCTGTTGTTCCTGGCGCTGTCGTCGCACGGCGGCAGCAACGGGTTGCTCGAGGTGTCGAACTTCAATTTGCAGCCGAGCGGGCTGGGCGCACGCCGGCTCGCGGGCTGGCTGAACGAGGCGGGCATCCGACAGCGCATCGTCGTGGTGTCGGCGTGTTACTCGGGCGCGTTCCTCAAGCCGCTGGCGAACAACGAGACAATCGTGATCACCGCGGCGCGCCATGACCGGTCATCGTTCGGCTGTTCGGACCGGCGCGAACTCACGTATTTCGGCGAGGCGTTCTACCGGGATTCATTGCCGCATGCGCCGACGCTGCGGCTGGCGTTCGAACGCACGGCGGCGCTGATCCAGTCACGCGAAGCTGACGAGCGCGTGCGGCGGTCGTTGCCGCAGGCGTACTTCGGGTATCTGCTGGAAGGGCGGTTGGTGCCTCAGGGCAGCTCCGTCGCCCCCATCAGCCAGCGATCACACTCGCGCGCGGCTCCGCGGCCTTCGTTGATGGCCCAAACCACCAGCGACTGACCGCGGCGCGCATCGCCCGCCGCGAACACGCCCGGCACGCTCGTGCCGTACTTGCCGTACTCGGCCTTCACGTTCGACCGCGCGTCGACGTCGACCTTCAGATCCTTCAACAGCGCCTGCTCGGGTCCGAGGAACCCCATCGCCAGCAGCACGAGCTGCGCCGGATGTTCCTTCTCGCTGCCCGGCTGCTCGACCGGCACGAACTGGCCCTTGTCGTTCTTGTCCCAGCGGATGTTCACGGTGACCACGGCGCGCACCTTGCCGGCCTCGTCGCCGAGCACCTTCTTCACCGTCGTCAGGTACACGCGGGGATCCGCGCCGAATTTCGCCGCGGCCTCTTCCTGGCCGTAGTCCATCTTGTAGACCTTCGGCCATTCCGGCCACGGGTTGTCCGCGGCGCGATCCATCGGCGGCATCGCCATGATCTCGATCTGCGTGACCGACTTGCAGCCCTGCCGCACCGACGTGCCGACGCAGTCCGTGCCGGTGTCGCCGCCGCCGAGCACGAGCACGTCGAGGCCCTTCGCGCTGATCGGCGTCTCCATCGGCTTGTCTTTCAGCACCGATTGCGTGGATGCCGTCAGGAAATCCATCGCGAAGTGCACGCCCTTCGAGGCGCGACCGTCCACGTTCAGGTCGCGCGGCACCGTGGCGCCGGTCGCGATGACGATGGCGTCGAAGTCCTTGCGCAGCAATTCGGCCTCGACGTTGTCGCCGACCGTCGCGTTGCACAGGAACTTGATGCCTTCTTTCTCCATCAACGAAATACGGCGCTCGACGACTGCCCGCTTGTCGAGCTTCATGTTCGGGATGCCGTAGGTGAGCAGGCCGCCGGGACGATCCGCCCGCTCGAGCACGGTCACGAGGTGACCGGCCTTGTTCAGCTGGGCGGCGGCCGCGAGGCCGGCGGGACCCGAACCGATCACCGCGACCTTCTTGCCGGTGCGCGTGGTCGGCGGCTCCGCCACGATCCAGCCCTCTTCCCAACCCTTGTCGACGATCGAGTTCTCGATGTTCTTGATGGTGACCGGCGGCGCATTGATGCCGAGCACGCACGAGCCTTCGCACGGCGCCGGGCAGACGCGGCCCGTGAACTCCGGAAAGTTGTTCGTGCGATGCAGGCGATCCAGCGCTTCACGCCACAGGCCGCGATACACGAGGTCGTTCCACTCGGGGATGAGATTGTTCACCGGGCAGCCCGAGGCCATGCCCGAGATCAGCTTGCCCGTGTGGCAGAACGGCACCCCGCAATCCATGCAACGCGCGCCCTGCTGACGCAGCCGCTTCTCGTCCATGTGGTGATGGAACTCGTTCCAGTCACGCACGCGCTCCGTCGGACTGCGGTCGACCGGCAGCTCGCGCAGGTATTCGATGAATCCAGTTGGCTTTCCCATTCTCTATCTGCTTCTTCTAGTTGCCGCCGACACGCGAGGTGTCGCGCGCATTTTCTTCGAACGCGGCCATGATGGCCTCGTCACCCGAGAGACCCTGGTCGTGCGCGCGTTTCAGGCACGCGAGCACGCGCTTGTAGTCCTTCGGGATGACGCGCACGAACTTCGGCAGTTTCGTCGGCCAGGCCGCGAGGATGTCCTTCGCGTGCTCGGAGCCGGTCGCCGCGACGTGTTTCTCGATCAACGCGCGCAGCTCCTCGCCTTCCTTCGCGTCCTCGACGCGACCGATCTCGACCATCTGCGCGTTGATGCGCGAGACGGCTTCGCCGTCTTCGTCGAGCAGATAGGCGATGCCGCCCGACATGCCGGCGGCGAAGTTGCGACCCGTCGGTCCGAGCACCACCACGCGACCGCCGGTCATGTATTCGCAGCCGTGGTCGCCCACCGCCTCGACGACCGTGTCGACGCCGGAATTGCGCACCGCGAAGCGTTCGCCGGCCATGCCGCGCACGAACACCTCACCCTTCGTCGCGCCGTACAACGCGACGTTGCCGACGATCATGTTCTTCTCGGACGGGAAGGACGCCTTCGCCGACGGGAACACCGCGAGCTTGCCGCCCGAGAGACCCTTGCCGACGTAATCGTTCGCGTCGCCTTCGAGCGCGAACGTCATGCCGTTCGGCAGGAACGCGCCGAAGCTCTGGCCCGCCGAGCCGGTGAACCGGATCTTGATCGTGTCCGCGGGCAGGCCGTTGACGCCCCACTTCTTCGTGACCTCGCTGCCGGTGATCGTGCCGACCACGCGGTTCACGTTGCGCACGGGCAGCGCCACGTCCACCTTCTCGCCGCGCGCGATCGCGGGCTCGCACAGGCCGAGCAGCGTCGTGACGTCGAGCGATTTGTCGATGCCGTGGTCCTGGTTCATCGTCTTGAAGCGGCCGATGTCGGGGCCCGCGTCCGGCGCGTACAGGATGTTGCTGAAGTCGAAACCCTTCGCCTTCCAGTGATCGATGGCGGCCTTGGGCTCGAGCATGTCGACGCGGCCCACCATCTCTTCCAGCCGGCGGAATCCGAGCTGCGCCATGATCTCGCGCAGGTGCGTCGCGACGAAGCGCATGAAGTTGACGGCGTGTTCCGGCTTGCCGGCAAACCTCTCGCGCAGCCGCGGATCCTGCGTCGCCACACCCGCCGGGCAGGTGTTGAGGTGACACACGCGCATCATGATGCAGCCGACCGCGACCAGTGGCGCCGTCGCGAAGCCGAATTCCTCGGCGCCCAACAACGCGGCGATCGCGACGTCACGGCCGGTCTTCAGCTGGCCGTCGGTCTCGACGACGATGCGCGAACGCAGGTTGTTGATGACCAGGGTCTGGTGCGTCTCGGCGAGGCCGAGCTCCCACGGCAGACCCGCGTGCACCAGCGACGTGAGCGGCGATGCGCCCGTGCCGCCGTCGGCGCCGGAGATCAGCACCACGTCCGCATGCGCCTTCGCGACGCCCGCGGCGATCGTGCCCACGCCGACTTCCGCCACCAGCTTCACGCTGATGCGCGCGTCGCGGTTGGCGTTCTTGAGGTCGTGGATGAGCTCGGCCAGATCCTCGATCGAATAGATGTCGTGGTGCGGCGGCGGCGAGATGAGGCCGACGCCGGCCGTCGTGCCGCGCGTCTTCGCGATCCACGGATACACCTTCGTGCCCGGGAGCTGGCCGCCTTCGCCGGGCTTCGCGCCCTGCGCCATCTTGATCTGCAGTTCCTTCGCGTTGACCAGGTAGTGGCTGGTGACGCCGAAGCGGCCCGAGGCCACCTGCTTGATCGCGGAGTTCTTCGAGTCGCCGTTTTCCATCGGCGTGAAGCGCTCGGGATCCTCGCCGCCCTCGCCCGTGTTCGACTTGCCGCCGACGCGGTTCATCGCGATGGCCAGCGTCTCGTGCGCTTCCTTCGAGATGGAGCCGTAGCTCATCGCGCCCGTCTTGAAGCGCTTCATGAGGCTTTCGACGGATTCGACCTCCTCGATCGGCACCGGCTCGCCCTGCTTGAAATCGAGCAGGCCGCGCAGCGTCGAGAGATTCTTCGCGCGGTCGTCGATCAGCTCGGCATAGCTCTTGTAGGTGGCGTACGAGTTCGTGCGCACCGACTTCTGCAGGCGGTGGATGCTCTCCGGGTTGAAGAGATGGAACTCGCCGTCCTGGCGCCACTGGTACTGGCCGCCGGACGGTAGTTCGGTCTGGCTCTGCGGCTTGCGCTCGGCGAACGCCATCGTGTGGCGGATCAGCACCTCGCGCGCGATCACGTCGAGGCCAACGCCGCCGACGCGCGACGCCGTGCCCGAGAAGTATTCGTCGATGACGTCCTGGCGCAGGCCGACGGCCTCGAACACCTGCGCGCCGTGATAACTCTGCACGGCCGAGATGCCCATCTTCGACATCACCTTCACGACGCCCTTCACGGCAGCCTTCGCGAAGTTCTTGCAGGCGAGCTTGTGGTCCACGCCCTGCAGCATCTCGTCGCGGATCATGCCGTCGAGCGTCTCGAACGCGACGTACGGGTTGATGACCGAACAGCCGTAGCCGATCAGCAGCGCGAAGTGATGCACCTCGCGCGCGTCGCCGGTCTCGAGCGCCAGCGACACCTTCATGCGCAGGCCCTGGCGGATCAGGAAGTGATGCAGGCCGGACACGGCCAGCAGCGACGGGATCGCCGCGTAGTTTTTGTCCACGCCGCGGTCGGAGAGGATGAGGATGTTGACCTCGTCCTCCTCGATCATGCGTTTCGCCTCGGCGCGCATCTCTTCGATGGCAGCGACGAGCCCGTCCTCGCCACGGTCGGCGCGGAACAGGATGGGCAACGTGCCCACCTTGAGCCCGGGCAGCGACAGGCGCCGCACCTTGGCGAATTCCTCGTTCGTCAGCACCGGCCCGGGTAGTTCGAGCCGGCGGCAGTCGGCGGGGCGCGGATCGAGCAGGTTGCCCTCACTACCCAGCCAGACGTCCGACGAGGTGATGATCTCCTCGCGGATGCAGTCGATCGGCGGGTTGGTCACCTGCGCGAACAACTGCTTGAAGTAGTCGTACAACATGCGCGACTTCTGCGACAACGCCGCCAGCGGCGTGTCGTTGCCCATCGAGCCGACGCCTTCGTTGCCGTCGCGCGCCATCGGCGCCATGAGGATGCGCTGGTCTTCGAACGTGTAGCCGAACGAGACCTGGCGCTTCGCCAGCGCCACCGGTTCCGGCTGCGGCAGCTCGGGCGCGGCGGGCAGATCCTTGAGATGCACGAGGTGCTGCTTCAGCCACTCGGCATACGGGCGCTCGTTGATGATCTGCGCCTTGATCTCCTCGTCCTCGACGATGCGGCCCTGCTCCGTGTCCACGAGGAACATGCGGCCCGGCTGCAGACGGCCCTTGCGCGCGATCTGCTCCGGCGGGAAATCGAGCACGCCGGCTTCGGACGCCATGACGACGACGTCGTCCTTCGTCACGTAGTAGCGGCCCGGGCGCAGACCGTTGCGGTCGAGCACCGAGCCGATGCGCTTGCCGTCGGTGAAGCAGATGTCGGCGGGGCCGTCCCACGGCTCCATCAAGCTGCTGTGGTACTGGTAGAACGCCTTGCGCGCCGGATCCATCGTGGCGTGTTTCGACCACGGCTCCGGGATCATCATCATGACGGCGTGCGGCATCGAGCGGCCCGAGAGGACCATCAACTCGAGCACGTTGTCGAACATCGAGGAGTCCGAGCCGTTCGGGTTCACGATCGGCGGGATCTTCTTGATGTCGTCGCCGAACAGCGGCGACTCGAACAACGCTTCGCGCGCGCGCATCCAGTTGATGTTGCCGCGCAGCGTGTTGATCTCGCCGTTGTGCGCGATGCAGCGGTACGGATGCGCGCGGTCCCAGCTCGGGAAGGTGTTCGTGCTGAAGCGCGAGTGCACCAGCGCGATCGCGCTCTCCATCAGCGGGTTCTGCAGGTCGAGGAAGTACTGGTCGAGCTGATTCGTCGTCAGCATGCCCTTGTAGACGAGCGTCTTGTGCGACAGCGAAACGACGTACCAGTACTCGGCGCCGCCGATGGTCGACACGCGGATCTCGTTGTACGCGCGCTTGCGGATGACGTAGAGCTTGCGCTCGAACTCGAGCTCGTCGGCCGTCTCCGGGCCGCGGCCGATGAACACCTGGCGCACGAACGGCTCGGAAGCCTTCGCGGTCTCGCCGAGCGAGGAGTTGTCGGTGGGCACGGTGCGCGCGCCGAGGTAGATCTGGCCCTCGGCCTGCACCACGCGCGCGAACACCTCTTCGATCTTGCGGCGCTGCGTCGCGTTGCGCGGCATGAAGATGTTGCCCGCGGCGTAGAAGCCGGGCTCGGGCAGGTTGATGCGTGCGTCCTTCTTCGCCACCTTCTTGAGGAAGGCGTGCGGCATCTGCATGAGCATGCCGGCGCCGTCGCCGGTGTTGACCTCGGACCCGCTGGCGCCGCGGTGATCGAGGTTCTTCAGGATCTGGATGCCTTGTTTGACGATCGCGTTCGATTTGCGGCCCTTGATGTCCACGACGAAGCCGACGCCGCAGGCGTCATGCTCGAACTGGGGGTCGTAGAGGCCCTGCTTCGGCGGCAGGCCGAGTCGAATCGCGGTCATTTTGCTTCCTCCAAACACGAACGCGCGGGGCGCAACTTCCCCGCGCTATGGGCCGGCGGCCCACAACTTCTTCGCTGTCAAATGGTTACATCTGGAGGCGCGGCCGCGAAGGCGCGCTGATCAAGCAGATATATATGGAGTCCGATCATACAGACGGACGCTCGTCGGTCAATCGTTTCTGCAGCCATCCGTGGCCGAAAACCGCGGCGATCACGATGGCGACGCCGACATAAAACAACGCGTCGAGGTCGCGCGCCTCGCCGAGGAACAACACGGCCACCGCGATCGCGTAGATCGGCTCCAGGTTGATGGCCAGTTGCGTGGTGAACGCGGACAGGTGCCGCAGCGTGCCGAGCGCGACGGCATACGGCACCAGCGTGCACATCAGTGCAAGCACCAGCAGCCATGCCCCATCGTGGACGGACGGCAGGACAAAGTTTTGTCCCGGCGGAGACAGGAACGGCAGCCCGGCGAGCGCGATGAGCGTGACCAGCAGGAATCCCGCGCCCAGCTCGACACCCGTGACCGCCAGCGCATCGTGTGCGCCGAGACAGCGCTTGTTGAGGGCGTTGAAGCCGGCGGCCAACGCCGCGGACAACACGCCGATCCAGAAACCCAGGTGCATGTCGCCCGGGATGCCGCCGACCACCAGCGCGACGCCAGGGATCACGAGGATGCCGAGCAGGAGATTATGTCGCTCGAAACGCGCGCCGGTGATCGCGGGCTCGATCAGCGCGGTGACGGCCGGCGCCAGCGCCATCGTCGTCGCGGCCACCGACGCGTTCGCCAGCTTCACCGATGCGTAGAACGCGATCCAGTGCAGCGCGACCAGCGCGCCGATGCCGGCGAACGCGGCGAGCTCGCGCGGCGTCATGCCGCGCAGCGCGCGCCACACGCGCGGGAACATCGCGAGCGCGACGCTGACTAACAACATGCGCCACCACACGAGTTGCAGCGCCGGCAACGTGATCAGCTTGCCGAGGATCGCGGTGAATCCCCACAGCACGACGCACAGGTGGATCTCGAGCAACGCGCGACGCCGGGGATGCATGGCGGTAGTCTAGGGTAGTCGGGTCGACCCGATGGAGGGACGATGTCTTCGCGCGTTCTCACGAGAGTGTTGTTGCTCGCCGCGCTCGTCGCCGCGCCGCTGCACGCGCGCGACGTGGACCTCGGCACGCTGCGCGCGTGGGAGCTGCCCGGCTACACGCTGATCGCGCTCGACGGCGACGATCCGACGCGCATCGCCCGCCGGATCGCCGACACCGAGCGCGTGCTCGGCAAGCTGCTCGCGCGCCAGGTGAAGCCGACCACCACGCCGATGACGGTGTGGCTCGCGCCGGAAGACCTGTGGAACCGCTATCTCGCGCCCGGGCCGGCGATCGCCGGCGAATACGTGCCGCGCCGCTTCTCGAACTACCTGATCCTCAACGGCGACCTGGCGCCGTCGCTGATGGGCCGCGGCCTTCAGCACGAGTGCACGCACTGGTTCCTGAACACGCAGGTCGGCGGCATCTTCCCGCTGTGGTTCGACGAGGGCATGGCGGAGCTGCTCGGCCGCTCGCGCATCCGCAAGCGCCAGGTGACGTTCGACGTGCCGCCCGCGCCGCCGGCCGGCGGCTGGGTCGAGATGGCGCGGCTGTTCGAGCTCGACAAGCGCTCGCCGGAATACCTCGAGCCGCCGAACAGCGAGATGGTGCATCTCGAGTCCTGGGCGCTGGTGCATCGCGGGCTCATCGCCGACACGACGTTCGGCGACCGGATCTTCGCCTATCTATCCGCGATCAACCGGCTGGTCCCGACCGAGGATGCGATGCCGAAGAGTTTCGGCACGTCGTACGCCGAGCTCGACACGCTGATGCGCAGCTACCTCGTGCAGCCGCGCATGACGCTGGCCACGCTGCCGCTCGACGAGCCGGCGCCGACGCGCCTGCCCGCCGGCCGCCTGCTCGGCGATGCCGAGGCACTGGCGACGTTCGCCCGCGTGGCGCTCGACACGGGATTCCGTCCCGAGTATGCGCACGAGCTGGTGGATGCGGCCGCCGCGGCCGCTCCCGGCGCGCGCGCCGTCGCGGCGCTGAAGCTGCGGCTCGCCGTCCGCAACCGCGATGACGCCGAGGCGTTGCGGCTCGGCGCCGAGCTGCCCGCCACGCCCGACGCGGCCGCGGCACGCGACATCGGCCTCGCGCTGTTCGAGCGCGTCAACGAACCCGAGCGTGCGTTGCCCGACGCGACGCGCGAACGCTTCGAGACGCTGGCGTTCGCGGCGCTCGAGCGCGCGCTGGACGCGGATCCGGGCGATCCGCCGGCGGCGTGGGGTTACGCGATGCTCGCGACGCGCCGGCAGAGTCACGTCGCGCAGGCGCTGGACCGGCTCGCGGCCGCGCGGCAACGCATGCCCGGACATCCGGACCTCTCCGAAGCCACGGCGCGCGCGCTCGAAGCCACGGGCAAGGAAGACGCGATGATGCCGTTCCTCGTCGACGCGCTGCGGAACACCAGTTCGTCCGAGCAGCGCGCGTGGGCGGCGCGCAGGATCCGCGAATTGCGTTTGAAGCAGCGCGAGCAGGCGCCGCAGTAGATCGGCCGGCCCTGCTACTTCTTGCCGAGCAACTGCTCGAGCACGGCCGCGCGGTCCGTGGCGCCGGTGACGCCCTGGCGTTCCGCCGCCTCACCCTGGCGTTTGCCCGAGCCGCGCTGGTTGTACGGATCGAATCCGCCGCCCTTGTCGCGGCCGGATTTCTCGAGCGAGAGACCGGGCACCTTCGCCGTCTCCTCGATCTTGAGCTCGCCGACCTCGAGCTTCTTCAGCGCGCTGGTGGCGGACAACGTGTGGAATTCGCCGGTGGCCACGGCCCAGTCCCAGACAGCCATGCCACGCTCGTCGTGCCGAACGCGGCCGGACGGACGCTCGCCGGAACCGGTGTCGTCGAGCTGGCGCGAAGCGGGCGGCGGCGGCGCGGCGACACGCTTCGACGGCGGCGCCTGGACGGGCGCATCGGGGTCGAGGCCGGTCTGCAGTCGATGCTGCTCCATCAGCTCCGCCTCGCGGCGGCGCAGGCGGATCGACTTCAACCGCATCGTCGTGCTCTCGATGTCGAAGTCGAGCGAATCCGCGGGCGGCGGCGCCCCCTCGGAGCGCCCGCTTTCGAAAACCGGTGGTTTGCGATGGGCTGGCATGTTCGTACAGACAATCAACGGCCGCTTTCGATCCCGATTTAACCGGAAAGGGTGATCGGGTTCACGTTTCGGTGCTCGCGGACAGCCCGGGCCCGCCGGGCCGCAGGTTCGCGTCGAGTGCCGCGCGTCACCGCTCGGCGGCGCGATCGGCGCGGGTGACCCGCCAGTCGTCGCCGTCGCGACGCAGCTCCACGTCGAGGACCACGGAGTCGCCGACGTTGAAGCGGTCGAGGTCGAGTCCGCGCACCGTCACGCGGGCGCGCGCGAGTCCCGGTACCGGGAACTCGAGCGTGTCGATGCTCGTCACCAGCTCGAGCTGCGGATGCGCGGCAAAGAACACGCGCAGGAATCCGCGCAGCGAGTCGCGCGAATTGCCCTGCGCGTCGGCGTAGCCGGCGTCGACGAGATCGAGCACGTCGCCGACGTCGCGCGACTCCGCGGCTTTTTCCGCGTCGTCGATCAGTGCGCGCACACGCGCGTCGTCGCTCGACGGCGACGAGCACGCGACGAGCGAGCCCATCGCACACGACAGAATGAGTGCTGTCCAAAATTTCATGGTCGTTCCTATTGCAGTCGAAGTCCGTTGGCCCTATCGTTCGCGCGCGTTGCGGGGTTGGGAACCGGTCGTGACGTCCAGAAATGGTGCTCCGGACCCAGTTGGAGGTGGACAACTGAAATGAAGAAACTCGCGCGGTCGGTCGATACCGAACCTGGACCCCGTCTTCATACCGTCAATCAGTATCTCGAGAAGAATTTCCCCGATTTCTTCGCCGAAGCCCGTTTCCAGGTCGGAAACGATGATTACTTCCTCTACGCCCGCTTCGGCAAGTACCTCGCCAGCTCGATCGAGCACCGGCGATTCAAGAGCGACAAGATCTCCCGCGGTTTCACCGTGCTGAACAAGCTCGCCCGTAAGGCCGAGCGTGATCCCCAGGTGCGCCACATCCTCGTGAGCGGCCCGCTGGAGGAGATCGTCGACGAACCCAAGGCCCGCGCGATCGCGCACAAGCGGCTCTCGCCTGTCGCCCGCGGCTACCTGGACGGCCTCTGCGAGTAATGGGTTGGAGTGTGCTTTACCCGCACACGCCGCCAGTGATAGCCATCCCCGTTTCCTAGCAAACGGGGACAGTCACCATTCCGGTCTAGTGATGCCTCGCCCCGCCTGGCGAGGCTCTCCCATTCTTTTCCTCAGGCACGACGAGCCGAGACCGCGGCGTCACTGACGCCATCGCGGCGCCCCGAATTCCGGTGCGAAGTCTTCGACCCCCAGCACAGCTATCCCGTTGGAGGGTACGAACATGTGTGTCGACGACCGCAGACGCAGACTTCTCGCCGGCCTGGCGCTCTCGCCACTGCTGATTTCAGGCTGCAGTGCCGAAAGCGACGAACCACGTCCAACGCCGCCACCTCCCACGCCATCCCGCGTCGCGATCGGCGCCGGCTGTTACCAGCCGAGCTATGCCGGCGCGCAGGCCGGCAACTTCGGCTGCGGCCTGCTCCCGGCGTTCGGCAATCCGCTGATCGACGGCCCGTGGCAGCAGGAAATCCAGATCCAGGCGCAGTTCTACGCCGGCGTCGCGGCGCAGGTCTTCGTGATGGACGAATGCTCGCCGGCCAACATGAATGCGCTCGCGTCGCCCGACGGGTACATCCTCATGGGCCGCTACATGGCGAACGACATCCTCCAGCGCACCGGCACCAACCTGCCGATCGCCGGCGTGCTCGCGCACGAATGGGCGCATCGCGCGCAATTCACCTTTGGCTGGATGGTCCAGACGGAGCCGACCGTGCGGCGCACCGAGCTCGAGGCCGACATGTGGTCGGGGCTCTACATGGGGCTGGTGAAGTCGTGGACGGGACCGCTGATGCAGTCGTACTTCCAGACGCTGTTCAACATCGGCGACTTCAACTTCAACAACCCCGGCCATCACGGCACGCCGAACCAGCGCTACGCCGCCGGCGCGACCGGCATCACGCTGGCGTTCCAGCTGATGCAGACCGGAACGCGACTGGGATACGAACAGATCCACGCGTTGTTCCTCAACGAGGTGACGCGCATCACGACGACGATCCAGAAGATGGGCGAACCCGAGCTCGAACGGCTGCTGGACGCCCGGACCGACGCGCTGGATGCCGACACGCAACGGATCGCGCGGCGCCTGGATACGGCGTGGATCCGCGGCATCGCGCTCGGCAAGCGGTCGCTGGACGAGCTGACGGTGATGCCCGACCTGCCGTCGTGGGAGCGCATGAATCTCGCGCCTTACTAGACGACGCTGCGTGTCGCGGAACCGGGTTAGCATCGCGACGATGCACGGTCCCAACGACGTTCTCGATTTCTGGTTCGGCCGCGGGCCGATGGACGCGGCACGCCTCGCCGAGCGCAACACGTTCTGGTTCGGCGGCGATGGCGCGGCAGCCGCCGCGCGGCGCGACGCCGAGATCAAGGACAAGCTCGAGCCCCTGCTCGAACGCGCCGCGCGCGGCGAGTTCGCGACGTGGGCGAACAGCCCGAAGCGCCGGCTCGCATTGATCCTGCTGTTCGACCAGGTGCCGCGGAATGCGTACCGCGGCACCGCGGCGCAGTTCGCGTTCGATCGCGAGGCGCTGGCGTTGTCGGTGGAGGGGCTGCAGTTGGGCGCCGACGCGGCGCTCGAGCCCTGGGAGCGACTCTTCTTTTATCTGCCGCTGGAGCATGCGGAGTCGATGGAAGCGCAGGACGCGGCCTTGTCGGCGTTCACGCGGCTGGCGGCCGAGGCAGATGCCGAGCATCGCGGGTTCTGCGAGGGGCTGATCCACTATGCGAAGAAGCACCGCGACCTGATCGCGCTGTTCGGCCGGTTTCCGCATCGGAACCAGGTGCTGGGACGGGAGGACACGCCGGAGGAGCGCGCGTGGCTGGCGGAGCATCCGAACTACTTCGGCTGACTTCGTCTCAGTACACCGGATAGAGAAGGGCCACATGCGCCCTCGAACGCATTGCCGGCGGATTCCGGGTTGCCGATGACTGTCCCCTTTTGCTGGGAAACGGGGACTGTCCCCATTAGTCCGCGACGTCGGGCTCCACGAAGATCCACGCCACCTCGGGAAACTTCGTCTTCAGCCGCACTTCGAGCGCGTTCAGCGCGGCCACCGCCGCCTCCAGCGTCATCCCCGCGCGCATCTTCACCTTCAGCGCCAGCATCACATCCGGCCCCATCTGCAGCGTGATCGCGTTCAGCAGCGCTTCGATGTCCGGATCCGACGCTACCTCCGCACGCAGCGCCTCCTGCAGATCGTCTTCCGCCGACCGACCGACGATCAGCCCCTTGATGCGGATGGCCACGAAGATGGAGACGCACACCAGCACCACGCCGATCGTGATCGAGCCGATCGCGTCGAACACCATGTTCCCGGTCAGCGTCGCCAGCCCGACGAACACGAACGCCAGCGCCAGGCCGACCAGCGCCGCGACGTCCTCGCCCAGCACCACCACCAGCTCCGCGTTGCGCGTGTTCCGCAGCCAGTAGCCCAGCGACCGCTCGCCGCGCAGCTTCGTGATCTCGCGCAGGCAGCCCATGAGCGAGCCGAACTCCAGAGCGATCGACACGCCGAGCACCGCCAGCGCGATCCACGGCTTGTTCAGCGTCGCGTCGTGCGCGTCGAGCTTGTGCCAGCCCTCGTAGATGGAGAACAAACCACCCATCGAGAACAGCAGCAGCGCGACGACGAAGCTCCAGAAGTACGTGACCTTCCCGTATCCCAGCGGATGCTTCGCGTCCGGCGGCTTCTGCGATTGCCGCAGCCCCACCCACAGCAACACCTGGTTGCCGCAGTCCGCGAACGAGTGGATGGACTCCGCCAGCATGCTGCCGGAGTGCGTGTACAGCGCCGCGCCCAGCTTCGCCAACGCGATGCCGAGATTCGCGCAGAACGCGTAAAGGATCGCCTTCGCGGACGAGCCGTGATCGGACATGCGCGTGCCTACTTCGTCGCTGCGCCCGGACCGAAGTCCGGATCGGAGAGCTTCATCTCCGTGACCGTGCCGTACTTCGCCGCGACCTCGCGGATCTTCGCCGCGTCGCCGATCAACACGATGACGAGATCGGTCGGGCGCGGGAAGGCATCCGCGGTGACCGCCGACGTCTCGGAGAGGTCCACCTTCTGCAACGCCGGGAAGTAACCCTCGATGTAGTCCTTGCCGAGTCCGTAGAACTCGAGGTCGGACAACGCGGCCGCCCAGTGCGCCGCGGTCTCGAGCTGCAGCGGGTACTGGCCGAGCACGTACGACCGTGCGGACTCGAGCATCTCCGGCGCCAGCGCGCCGTGCTTGAGGTCGTCGAGCGTCTTCAGCGCGAGATCCAGCGCCTGGCCCGTCGTGTCCGTCTGCGTGAACGAACGGATGGCAAACTCGCCGGGCACCGTCGCGCGCGTGAAGCGCGACGACGCGCCGTACGTGAGGCCGGACTTGATGCGCAGCTCCGTGTTCAGGATCGACGTGAAGCGGCCGCCGTACAGCGTGTTCACCAGGTCGAGCGCGGGCCGTCCGTTGTAGCGGCGATCCACGCCGACGTTGCCGAACCAGAAGTACGTCTGCACCGAGCCCGGCGCGTCGATCAGCACCACGCGCCGGCCGGAGACCCGTGCGGGCGCGCCGAGCGTCGGCGCCGCCGACTTCGCCTTCGCCCAGCCGCCGAACGCCGTGGTCAACGCCTGCTTCATCCACTTCGCGTCGAGGTCGCCGGCGAACACCAGCGTCGTGCGGTCCGCGCCGAAGTTCGCCGCGTGGTACGCGACGACGTCGGACTGCGTGATGCCGGCGAGCGAGCGTTCGCTGCCGCCCTGCGGCCGGCCGTACGGATGCGTACCGAACAGCGCCGCGCGCCCGTAGATGCCGATGATCTGCGACGGGTCCGAGTCCTTCGCCGACTTGATGAACTCGATCTCGCGGTCGCGGTAGTTCGAGAACTCGTCCGCGTCGAGACGCGGCCGCATCAGCGCGTCGGCCAGCAGCTCGATCATCAGCGCGCGGTCGCGCGCCAGGAACTGGCCGCTGACGTTGATCGCCTCGGCACCGGCCGCGGCACTGAAGCTGCCGCCCACGCCCTCGACGGCATCCGCGAACTCATACGCGTTGCGCTTGCCCGCACCGCGATCGAGCAGGCCCGCGACCAGCGAACCCACGCCGTTCTTGCCGGCCGGATCCGCCAGCGCGCCGCCACGCACGAAACCGGCGAACGCGATCAGCGGCACGTCCTTGTTAGGCACCAGCACGATGGTGAGGCCGTTCGGCAGCACGAAGCGCGTGTTGGCCGGGACCTTGATGCCGGGGACCTCGGTCTTCGCCGGCGAATCCGCGGCGGGCGCGGCCGCCACCGGCGCGGCACCGATCAGCATCACCGCCGACGAAACGGCCAGCGCGGCGAGTAGTTTGACGAGGCGGCTCATGGCTTGGCCTCCGTCGCCGGCTTCGCGGGGGTCGCGGCCGCGGGTGCGGCCGCCGGCGCAGGCGCGGCAGCCGGCATCGCGGCCGCGGGTTCCGCCGGACTCCTCAGCACCCCCACCGTCCGGTGGTTCTTCTGGAAGATCAGCGCCGCCGCCTTCTGCACGTCCGCGCGCGTCACCTTTTCATACGTGGCCGGCGAGTCGAACAGCTTCCTGTAGTCGCCATCGAACACGTCGAACTCGCCGAGCAGCGCGGCCTTGCCGTTGATCGTCGCGATCTTCTGCCAGAACGCCGCGGCATACTGGTTCTTCGCACGCGTAAGCTCGGCGTCGGTCACGCCGTTCGCCACGACGTCATCGAGCGCCGCGTCCAGCGTCTTCTCGGCCGCCGCGAGGTCCGCGCCTTCGGGCAGCGTCAGCTGGATCCACGTCAGGCCCGGATCGAAGCCTTCCTGGAACGAGCCGCCGACCTCGATCGCCTGCTTCTTCTCCTCGACCAGCAGGCGATGCAGCCGCGCGGAATTGCCGTCCGCGAGGATCGACATCAGCAGGTTGATCGCCGGACCCTGCGGGTCGTTCGCCGCGGGCGACTTGTACGCGTAGAACAGCAGCGGCGTCTGCGCCGGCCGTTCGATCAGCACGCGCTTCTCGCCGAGCTGCTCCGGCTCGGTGGTGCGCACCGGCGGCGGCGGCGCCTGCCGCGGGATCGGCTCGAGATATTTCTTCGCCAGCGCGAAGCCTTCTTCCGCGGAGAGATCGCCGACCAGGATCAGCGTGCAGTTGTTCGGCGCGTAGTTGGTCTTGAAGAACTTCTGCAGGTCTTCCTGCTTCCAGCTCTGGATGTCGGCCGGCCAGCCGATGGTCGGGATCTGGTACGGGTGCGCGACGAACGCCGTCGCCTGCACCTGCTCGACGAGGAAGCCGCCGTTGTTGTCCTCGACCGAGAGCCGGCGCTCCGAGTACACGACGCCGCGTTCGCTCTCGACGACCTTTGGATCGAACGACAGGTTCGCGAGGCGATCCGACTCGAGATCGAACACGAGATCGAGCGCGCTGCGCGGGAACCAGTCCTGGTAGACGGTGACGTTCTCGGACGTGAACGCGTTGTTGGACCCGCCCTGCGCTTCCATCGCCTTGTCGAACTCGCCCGGCGCGCGCTTGCTCGTGCCGTTGAACATCATGTGTTCGAAGAAGTGCGCGAGACCGGTGATGCCCGGCACTTCGTTGCGACTGCCGACGCGCACCCAGTTGTAGAGCGCGACGTTCGGGATGTCGCGGTCGGTCCAGACGATGACCTTCATGCCGTTGGCGAGCGTCGTGGACTTCACCTGCTCGAGGCCGGGGACCTTCGTGGCCGGCGCCGGCTTGGCGGGTTTGTCAGCGGCGGCGGCCGTGACTGCGAGGCTGGCGAGGATGGAGATCGACAGCGCGACGAGCGCGCGGCGGGCGGATTTATGCATGCGCGCACTTTACCCGAGCCCAAAAGAAAAGCGCCGCAGACGGGGGAAGTCGTCTGCGGCGCCAAGAAGCGAACACCGGGGAAGAGTTGTTCGCAGTCCTTTTGAGGAGCCGTCTCTGTGCGGCTACCTCGAAACCTTCGTGGCATGGATCGCCGCGAGCTGGGCTCGCGCCAGTCGCGCATCGACGGGCGTGTAAACCACGTCGCGGCGTCGCTTGATCAGCATCCCCGCGAGAGCGGCGCGCTCGCTGGCAACGCCCTGCGCATTCGGGAGGATCAAGGTGACTGTCGATCTCTGCATCACGGGCATAGACAAAGCAACGGCTGTGCCAGCCGGCCCGGTTGTTTGGAATCAACGACTTGGCGGCGGAGGGCCCGAACGGACCCCGCCGCGAGTGACGCGCAGCGTCATTTAGTGACGCGCGTTTCCGTCATTTCTTAGGTACGACCGGCACACAGGGCTTCTTCGCGGCCTTCAATCCGCCGCAGACCGCGCGTGCCTGCGCCTCGTCGCGGACCTGTGCCTGCAAGCGATAGATGGTCTTGCCGCCGGAGTCGCCGACGACCACGCGCGGGCTGAGCCCGTCGAGCAGACCGCCGGTACCGGCCGAGAGCTTCTTCCATTCTTCGTTGGCGCGCTCCGTCGAGGAGAACGCGCCGAGCTGCACGCCGAACTCGCCGGCCAGCGGCGGCGGACCGGCATCGGGAACGGCCGCGGCATCGCCGGCCGGTGTGGCACCCGGCGTCGCGCCCGCGGGCGCGGCGTTCGCCGACTCCGGCGTCGCCGAGCCGGCCGCGGCCGGCGCCGCGCCGAAGTTCGCGACGCGCTCGCCCGCCTCCTTCGCCCACTTGCCCTGCGGGTACTGCGCGAGGAATTTCTCGTACGCGTCGCGCGTATCCGCCTCTGCGGCGGCGCGCCAATCCTTCTCCTCGGCGAGCTGGGCGAGGCGCTCGCGCGCGTTCGTGACCAGCGTGCTCTCGGGATGTTCGTCGACGAACTGCTGATAGGACTCGGCGGTGTCCGCGGCCTGCGCGGATTTCCAATCGCTCTTCTCGCGACTGCAGCCAGACAGCGACAGCAACGAGACTGCGAACACGGTCACGAGAGCGCGGGCGGACATGGTTATGATCCCCGGGGACAGACGACTTATTTCGGACGCCGCATTGTAGACGTCCACGCGCCGCGGAGTGACCCATGACCGACGAACCCAAACGCAGACTCTCCGACCGGCTGGGCATGTCCCCGACGGTGATCTCCGAGAGCTCGACCGTGGTCGGGGACGTCGAGACGCGCGGGCCGCTGATGGTCTCCGGCCGGGTGCAGGGCAATGGCCGCGTCGGCGGCACGCTGAGCATGAGCAAGAACGCGCACTGGCACGGCGACATCACCGCGCGCCAGGCGGTGCTCGCGGGTCACGTCGTCGGGAAAATCGTCGTCGAGGACAAGCTCGAGGTCTCGGCCAGCGCCGTGATCCAGGGCGAGATCGTCGCGAAGATCCTGGCCATCGCCAACGGCGCGCGCATCGAAGGTGAAGTCACCGTCACCTCGGGCAAGGCGATCGTGAAGTTCGACGAGAAGCGCGTCCCGGGCTGACGCCCGACCCCAAACGGATCAGGGTGGCGAGTTGGCGCTCGCCGGATCCGAATTCGCCGAGACATTCGAGAACAGCGACGCGTCCACCGCCCGCACGCGATACGTGTGCGCGCCAGGCCCCGGCGGCAGCATCGAATCCGTGAAGTCCGGCGTCGTCGACGTGCCGATCGGCTGCGGCGCGCCGTCGCGGTAGATGCGGTATTCGCGGATGCCGCTGGCGTCGGTCGACGCCGTCCACGTCAGGACGATCGCACGCGGCGGCCCCGGCTGCGCCGTGGCGACCAGGTCCGTCGGCACCGTCGGCGGCGTGAAGTCGAACACCGGCGCGGAGTCCGTGGTCGCGGTACCCGGCATCGAGTCCGCCGACGTGTTGCCGGCGTTGTCGGTGGCGCGCACGGTGTACGTGTGACTGCTGCCGGAGGCGAGGCCCGTGTCGGTGAAGCCGGTCGTCTGCACCGTCGCGATCGGCGTCGCATTGCCGTCGCGATAAACCGTGTAGTTGGCGATGCCGCTCGTGTCCGTGGCGGCGTCCCAGGTGAGCTCGATCTCGCTCGAGGAGGTCGCGGTCGCGACGAGGTTGTCGGGCGCAGCCGGCGGCGTCGTGTCGACGACGGGCGCGGCGCTGGTCGTCGCCGATGCACTGGCCGAATCGGTCGACGTGTTGCCGGCGCCATCGGTCGCGCGCACGGTGTACGTGTACGCGGTCGATGGGGTCAGCGCGGTGTCGGTGAACGTCGTGGTCTGTACGGTCGCGATCGGCGTCGCGTTGCCGTCGCGATAGATCGTGTAGTTGGCGATGCCGCTCGGATCGGCGGACGCCGACCAGCCGAGATCGATCTCGCTGGACGAGCGCGTCGTCGCGACGAAATTCTGCGGCGCGGCCGGCGCGATGATGTCGCCGGGGCCGGGACCCGGCCCGGTGGAATTCGTGGTCGCGGAGGCGGAGGGCGAATGCGCGGATTCATTGGCCGGCGACGCGGAGTCGACCGCCGTGACCGTGTACTCGTACGTCGTGTTCGGCTGCAGGTTCTGGTCGAGATACTCGAGGTCATCGGTCGTCGCGACCGGCGTGGAAGCGCCATCCCGATAGATGCGGTACTCGGCGATGCCGCTCGCATCGCGGCTGCGGTTCCAGCGCAGGCGGATCACGGTCGATGAACGCGCGTCGGCGCGCACGTTGCCCGGCACCGTCGGTGGCGTGGTGTCGGAGGGGCCGGTGCCCGGGCCCGTGGTCGCGCTCGCGCCCTCGGACTGCGCGGATTCATTGGGCGGCGTGGCCGCGTCGACGGCCGACACGTGGTACGTGTAGGTCGTGTTCGTCGCGAGCTGCGAGTCGGTGAACGAGAGCTGGCTCGTGACGGCGATCGGGACGGCCGTGCCTTCGCGGAAGACGCGGTACGAGGCGACGCCGCTGGCGTCCGTCGCGGCCGACCAGGTGATCTGGATGGAGTTGGCCGACGTGGCGGTGGCGACAACGTTGGCCGGCACGGACGGCGGCGTGATGTCCGCGTCGGGCTGTGCCGCCGGTGTCGTGGCGCTGACCGCGGCGGTCAAGGCGGACTCGTTGGCGGGCGAGGCGGCGTCGTAGGCGCGCACGGTGTAGGTGTGCGCCGTGTTCGGCTCGAGGCCGGTGTCCAGGTAGTTAGTCACCGTGACGTTGGCGGCGATCGGGTCGTTGCCGCCGTCGCGATAGACGCGGTAGCCGGCGACGCCGGCGCTGTCATCGGTCGAGGCGGACCAGGAGAGCTGGATCTGGGTCGGCGTCGGGGTTGCGGCGGACAGGTTGGCCGGCACGGACGGCGGAGTCGTGTCGACGACCGACGGCGAGCTGGGCGGCGGCGGCGGGACGGCTGGCGGCGGACTGCTGGCCGATGGCGCATCGTCGCCACCACCGCCACCGCACGCGGCGAGCGAGAGCGCGACGAGCAAGGAAGCGATGGGAAGATGTCTGACCCGCGGGACCCTGAGCATGCGCGGATCATCGAATCCCGGGGCGCGTGGCGGCAGGGGCGCGCGCCGAGATCGGTGTCAGACAATCGGAAATGGGGACATTCCTGATTTCCTAGCAAATGGGGACAGTCCCCGTTTCCTGGAAACGGGGACTGTCCCCATTAATTGCAGGACGTCAGGCCGTTCACCCAGTCGGTCAGCAATTGCACGCCCGCGGTGTCGATCGTGTGCCGCATCAGCGGCGGCATCGAGTTCCCGTCCGTGCGGTTCACGCGCGCGATGACGACGGAGCGCGACGCGTCGCCCGCGGCGATGCGCATCGCGTTCGTGATGCCGAGGCTGCCCGCGGTCGGCGCGACGTTGCAGGTGTTCGTCTGCAACAGCGTGCTCGTGTAGCGGAAGTCGATGTCGACGGGCGTCGTGCCGCCGGGCTGGTGGCAGTACGAACAGTTCGCATGCAGATAGGCGCGCGCGCGTTCGGCGACCGTGCCGGCCGCGCCGAACGGGTTCGGGATCACCGGCAACGCGCTCGCCGGCTGCGTCAGCGCCGGTGTCAGCGTGCCGATCGCGTTGTGCGTCGTGAGCTGGTTGGCGGTGCGGCCGGTCGCCGGGTACAGCAGGTTGCCGTTGAACGAGCCGATCTCCGGTCCCAGCGTGCGGCCCGCGACCGCGGTGTGGCACGTCAGGCACTGCGACTCGCTCGGGAACTCCCAGGTCTGCCCGTTGATCGTCACCGACTTGCCGCCGATCACGCGCGTCGCGTCCGTGCCCTGCGCGTTCCACTCGTAGGTGTAGCCCGCCCAGTTGCCGTCGTTATGGCGCATGAAGAGGCGCGTCTCGACCAGCGTCGAGCCCAGCGTGAAGTTCTTCATCAACACGCTGCCCACCGGGAACGTGAAGTCGTTGTTGTTCTCCACGACCATCTGCGTGCCGTTCGGCAACGCGAGCCAGCGCTGCTTCACGGCGCCGTCCGAGTAGAAAGGCGCGTTGGGCGCGAACGGGATCAGACCACTCGCGGGTTGCGTCGGGTTGCTCGCGTTGACGCAGCCGGTCTGCGACAGCAGCGTCGGGATCGTGCGGCCACCGCCGCCGCCGGAACCGGCGACTATCTTCTGGATGGTGCCGCCGTTCACGTCGACGAGGTACAGCTCGCCGTCGACGCCTTCGCCGAAGCCGACGGGCACGCCGCTGGCCGTCGCCGCACGCGACGCCGTGTTGACGGTCAACGTCGGCGCCTGGTTCGTCGGGATCGTCCAGATGTTGCCGCTGCTGTAGTCGGTGAACACGTAGCGGCCGATCAGCGCGGGGATCGCGCTGCCGCGGTACACGTAGCCACCCGTCACGGCGGCGCCGGAGCTGTGGTTGTATTCCGCCACCGGATCCGTGTACGGCCCGAAGCTGCCGCAATTCGAATTGAAGGAATGCGCGCCTTCGCGGCAACGCCAGCCGTAGTTGCCGCCCTTCACGACCTTGTCGATCTCTTCGTACGTGTTCTGGCCGACGTCGCCGACCCACATCTCGCCGGTCACGCGATCGAAGCTCCAGCGCCACGGGTTGCGGAAGCCGAAGGCCCAGATCTCGGGGCAGTTCGCGGCGCAGGCACCGTTCACGGCGAGTGCGCCACCGACGTACGGATTGTCCGCGGGGATCGTGTAAGGCGCGCCCTGCGCGCCGACCGCGATGCGCAACATCTTGCCCAGCAAGGTACGGCGCTGCTGGCCGTTGCCGAAGTTCGCGTCGTGGCCCGTGCCGAAGTCGTCGGCGCTGCCGCCATCGCCGAAGCCGATGTATAGATAGCCGTCGGGACCGAAGGCGATGTCGCCACCCTTGTGATTGGTGTCGGGCTGGTTGACGGTCAGCAGGACGACTTCCGTCGTCGTGTCGAGCGTCGTGCCGCCGTTCGTCGAGCGGAACTCGGAGATGCGCGAGACCTCGTTGCTGCCCGAGCCGGCGTTGTACGACAGATAGACGCGCGGATCCGTCGGCCAGTTCGGATGGAACGCCATGCCGAGGAAGCCGCTCTCGCCGTTCATGAACACGCGACCCGAGATGTTCGCGAACACGGAGGCGGTGGCGTTCGCGGTGTTGTTCCACACCTTGACGTTGCCGCCCTGCTCCACCGCGAACCAGCGCGATGCGTCGCCCGGCGCCTGCAGCATCTTCACGGGCGCGTTCAGGTTCACGTTCGGGAAGACGATCTGCGTCGTGATCGACAACGAACCCGACGACGGCGCGTCACCGGCCAGGCAGGTCGTGTTGTTCGGCCGTGCGTCGAGGCCGGACGTACTGCCCTGCGTCGTCGCGCTCGCCGCCGCCGACTGCGCGGAGACGTTCTGCTGCGCGGACGCGTCGATCGCCGCGATGCGATACGTGTACTGCGTGCCGGGAGTCAGCCCGGTGTCCGTGAAGCTGTTGGCGGTCGGCGTGGCGATCGCCGATGCGCCGCCGTTGCGGAACACGCGGTAACCGAAGATGCCGTTCTGATCCGTCGACGCGTTCCACGTGATGAGGATCGACGACGTCGACTGCGCGGTCGCGGTCACGCCGGTCGGCACCGTCGGCGGCGTATCGTCCGGCGGCCGCGCGGTGGCCGCCGGCGATTTCGCCGATTCGTTCTGCGCCGGCGAGTTGTCGACCGCGCTCACGGTGTACGAGTACAACGTGCCACCGGTGAGGCCGGTGTCGGTGTACGTGCGCAGCGGGCTCGCGATCGTCGCGATCGCCGTGCTGCCGCCATTGCGGTAGACGCGGTACGCGAAGATGCCGCTGACGTCGGTGGAGGCGTTCCAGGTCAGCGTGACCGACGAGCTGCTCGCCGGCGTGGCCGCGAGGCCGCTAGGCACGCTGGGCGCCGTGATGTCGGGCGGCGTCGCGCTCGCCGCGGCCGACTGCGCCGACTCGTTGGGCACCGGCGCGCCGTCGATCGCGCTGACGCGATAGCTGTAGCGCACGCCGCCGGTGAGCTGCGTGTCGGTGAAACTGGTCGTCGGGTGGCTGATCGTCGCCACCGGCACCGCGCTGCCGTCGCGGAACACGCGGTACGTGGTCACGCCGCTGGCGTTGTCGGTCGACGCGCTCCAGGTCACGAGGATCGACGTGCTCGACTGCGCGGTCGCGGTGACGTTCGCCGGCACGCTCGGCGGCGTCGTGTCGACGGGCGGCGGCGTGGCCAGCGTGGTGGCGCTGGCGGGTGCGGACGCTGCCGACACGTTCGCCGCCGGCGAGTTGTCGGTGGCGCGCACGGTGTACGTGTAGGTCGTGCTGGCCGACAGGCCGGCGTCGGTGAAGCTCGTCGCCTGGAGCATCGTCGCGATGGGCGTCGTCCCGCCGTTGCGGAACACGCTGTAACCCGAGATGCCGCTGTCGTCGGTCGATGCGCTCCACGTTATCAGGATCGTCGATGCGGTCTGCGCCGTGGCGACGACGTTCATGGGCGTCGTCGGCGGCGTGACGTCGGGGTTCGCCAGCGTGGTGGCGGTCGCCGTGTTGGACGCCGCGGAAACGTTCGGTGTCGGCGCGCTATCTACCGCGCGCACGGTGTAGCTGTACTGCGTGCTGCCGGTGAGCTGCGTGTCGGTGAACGTCAGCGTCGAGCCGCCGACAGTCGTGATCGGGCTGGCCCCGCCGTTGCGGAAGATGCGGTACGCGGAGATCGGCCCGCCGGCGTCCGTCGATGCGCCCCAGTTCAGCAGGATCGCCGAGCTCGATTGCGCGGCCGCGGTGAGATTGGTCGGCGCGGACGGCGGCGTGGTGTCCGGCGGAATGTTGTTGGTGGTCGCCTGGATCGCGACGCTCTGCGCGGATTCGTTCTGCTGCGGCGACGCGTCCACCGCGGACACGGTGTACGTGTACTGCGTGCTCGCGGTGAGGCCGGTGTCCGTGTACTGCGTCGATGCCGACGAGTTGATGCGCACGCCGTCGCGATAGATGCGGTAGCTGGCGATGTTGCTGGGATCGGTCGACGCGCTCCAGTTGAGGCGGATCGACGTGCTCGACAGCACGGTCGCGGCGAGTCCCGTGGGCACGGTCGGCGGCGCCGTGTCCGGCGCGGCCTGCGTGCGCGCGCTCGCGACGGCGGAAGACGACGCGTTCGCCGGCGATGCATTGTCGACGGCGATGATGGAGTACGAATACAGCGTGTCCGGCGTGAGACCGGCGCCGCCGTTGTTGTCGACGTAGCTGCGTGCGTTCGCCGGCGCCTGCGTGATCAGCGTGCCGTTGCGTTCGATGCGGTACTCGCGGATGCCGCTGGCGTCGGTGGATGCGGTCCACGCGAGATTGATGCTCGTCTGGCCGGCGGCGGTCGCCGTGAAGTTGCCGGGCGTCGTCGGCGGATCGTCGTCGGTCGGCGGCGGTGTGGCGTTCGTCGTGGCCGTCGCGGCGGTCGACAGCGCGGACTGGTTGCGCGCCGCGGAGTCGTCGACCGCGGTGATGCGGTAGGTGTACGCGGTGCTGGCCGTCAAGCCGGTGTCCGTGTACGTCAGCGGAGAGGTGTTGCCCGGGATCGTCGCGGTGGCCGTGGCGCCGCCATTGCGGTAGACGCGGTATTCGCGGATGCCGCTCGGGTCCGACGACGCGCTCCACGTGACCTGGATGGACGTATCCGACTGCGCGGTCGCGGTGACGTTGCCCGGCGCCTGCGGCGCGGTGGTGTCCGGCGGCGGCGCCGCGGTGGTGATGGTCGCGGCCGCCGACGGCGCGGAGGAGTTCGATGGCGTCGCCGCGTCGGTGGCGACAACGGTGTATGAGTAGGTAGTCGATCCGCTGAGACCGTTGTCGGTGTAGCTGCGGTTCGTGGTCGTCAGGATCAGCGTGCCGTCGCGCGACAGCTTGTAGTTCAGGATGCCGCTGGCATCCGTCGATTCGCTCCAGCTGACGACGACCTGCGAGACGGGCGACGGCCCCGCGACCGCGGTGACGGTCGGCACGGTGGGCGGCGTGGTGTCGTTCGCCTGCGCGGCCGGCGTGGTCACGCTGACCGGTCCGGAGATGGACGAGAAGTTCGGCGGCGTCGCGCCGTCGTAGGCTTCGACCGTGTAGCTGTACGTGTTGTTCGGCAACGCGGTGTTGTCGGTGTATGCGGTGCCGGACGTGGCGCCGAGCGGCGCCGGGTTGCCGTCGCGATAGACGCGATAACCCGCGACACCGGTCGCGCCGGTGCCCGTGTCCGTCGACGCCGTCCACGTCAGCACGACCCGCGTCGGCGACGGCGCGCTCGCGCCGAGACCGGTGGGCACGCTCGGTGCGGTGGTATCGGCCGGCGGTGGTGGCGGCGGCGGCGTTTCGGACTCGCCCCCGCCCGTTCCGCCACAGGCGGACAGAATCAGCGCGGCCGCCTGCAACACCAGGACGGCCCCGAATCGATGAGAAACCCTGCGCACGAGATGCCCTTTATGCGTCGTTTCGTCGGACGTTACCGCAAGCCTTTGCTTCTCGCGATAACGCGTTTGGATCGTCAGTTACAGGATGTGAGGGAATTGACCCAGTTCGTGAGAAGTTGAACGCCCGCGGTGTCGATGGTGTGACGCGCGAGCGGCGGCATGGCGTCGGCGCCAGTGCGGTTCACGCGCGCGACGACGACCGAACGCGCCGCCGAACCCGGCGCGATGCGGCGCGGATCCGTGATGCCGAGGTCGCCGTATTCCGGCGTTATGTCGCACGCATGCGTGTCCGCCAGCGTCGTCGTGTAGCGGAAGTCGATGTCGGTCGGCGCGACGCCGCCCTGCTGGTGGCAGTACGCGCAGTTCGAATGTAGATAGGCGCGCGCGCGGTCGGCGAGCGGCGCGTTGCCGAACGGATCCGGGATCGCCGGCAGGTCGGCAGGCGCCGCGGCCAATGCGGGCGTCAGCATGGCGATGGCGTTCAGCGTGGCCAGCTGGTTGGCGGTGCGGCCGGTGGGATAACCGAAGTTGCCGTTCAGCGTGCCGACTTCCAATCCGATCGAGCGTCCCGCCGGCGCGTTATGACACTGCAGGCACTGCGCCTCGCTCGGGAAATCCCAGGTCTTGCCGTTGATCGTCACGGTCTTGCCGCCGACGACGCGCGTCGCGTCGGTCCCCGCGGCGTTCCACTGGTAGGTGTAGCCGGCCCAGTTGCCGTCGTCGTGACGCATGAACAACCGCGTCTCGACCAGCTTGCCGTCGAGCGCGAAGTTCTTCACCAGCACGCTGCCGTTCGGGAACTCGAAACGGTCGTCGGCGCCGATCGTGATCTTCTGGCCGTCAGGCAACGCCAGCCAGCGCGTCTTCACCGCGCCATCCGAGAAGAACGGCGCCGTCGGCGCGTACGGGATCAGCCCGGCGGCGGGCTGCGTCGGCGTGGCGGCGATCACGCAGCCGGTGGCGGACAACTGCGTCGGGATCTGCCGGCCGGTGGCCGTGCCGGGCACGATCTTGTGCAACGTGCCGCCGAGATGCACGACGTACAGCTCGCCATCCTGGTCCTGGCCGAAGCTCGAGATCTGCAGGCCGGTAGACAGGCCGGCGCCGAGCGTCAGCGTCGGCGTGGTGTTGCGCGCGATGCTCCAGAGGTTGCCGGTGCCGAAGTCGCCGAACACGTAGCGGCCGTGCAGGTTCGGGATCGCGCTGCCGCGGTACACGTAACCGCCGGTGGTCGAGAACCCGAGCGTGCGGCCGTACTGCGCCACCGGCCGGATGACACTCGACGCGTTCGGCCCGCAGGTGGAGTTGAAATCGGAATCGCCTTCCTTGCAGCGCCAGCCGTAGTTGCCACCGAGCGTGACGAGGTCGACTTCTTCGAGCGTGTTCTGCCCGACGTCGTTCAGCCACAGCTGGCCGCTGCCGCGGTCGAAACTCCAGCGCCACGGATTGCGGAAGCCGTACGCGAAGATCTCCGGGCAGCTCGCCGCGCCGGTGCCGCCGGTGCATTTCGCGTTCGCGGCGTACGGATTCGACGGAGGGATCGCATACGGCGTGCCGCTCGAGGAATTCGCGACGTCGACGCGCAGCATCTTGCCGAGCAGCGTCGTCAGCAGCTGGCCGTTGCCGATGCTGCCGTGTGCGTCATCGCCGCCGCCGCCATCGCCGATGCCGGCGTACAGGAATCCGTCGGGCCCGAATGAGATGTTGCCGCCGTTGTGGTTCGACTCCGGATCGTCGACGTTGAGGATCACGAGCTCGCTGCCGGACGCGGCGGTGTTGCCGCCGTCCTGCGTGCGGAACTCGGAGATGCGGTCGACCAGGCCGAGCGTCGCGTCCGTGCCGGTGTAATAGAGATAGATGCGCGGGTCGGCCGGGTAGTTGGGATGGAACGCCATGCCCAGCAGGCCGCGCTCGTCCGTCTGGCTACCCGGGTTCGAATTGAGCTTCGCGGAGACGTCGATGAACGTGCGCGTGGTCGAGACGTTCGCCGTGTTGTCGAACACGAGCACGCGGCCGGTCTTCTGCACGACGTACCAGTGCGCGTTGTCGCCCGGCGCCTGCAGCATCGCGATGGGTTGCGTGAAGGCCGGGAGATTCGGGAACACGGGCTGCGTGGTGAAGCTCACCGTGCCATCGGGCGGCGCGCCGGCGAGACACGTGGCGTTCGCCGGCCGCGCGTCGAGGCCGGCATCGGCGCTGCCGCCGCTCGGCGGTCCGGCGCTGGTCGTCGCGGTCGCCGCCGCCGAGGGCGCGGAGACGTTGGCGGGAATGGCGTTGTCGTACGCGACGACCGTGTAGCTGTACGTCGTGCCCGGCGTCAGGTTCGTATCCGTGTACGGCGGCACGGTCGGACTGGCGACGGGCGCATTGCCGCCATCGCGATAGATGCGATAGCCGTTGACGCCGGAAATGCCGTCGGTCGACGGCGTCCAGCTGATGACGATCGCGGTGGACGATTGCGTGGTCGCAGTGACACCGGCCGGCACCGAAGGCGGAGTGCTGTCGACGACCGCGCCACTGCCCGGCGGATCGTCGGATCCGCCACCGCAGCCGCCGAGCAGCAGCACGATGGCCTGCACGAACAGGCTGGCCAGGAACGGCGCTGCAGAGCTGCGCATGGAAGGAGACCTCGCCGAGCTGTTGTTGTCAGCTCAGCACAGTCGCCCGTCACTGCCCAGCTGTCAGGGTTCCGCGACAACCCGACGGATCGTCGTGTCGATCCAGGTGGTGTCGCCGAGTGTCTCGATGAAGCCGCAGTGTCCGCCGTGCGCCGTCGTCACGATGTCGAGACGCGGCGAGCGCGCGAGCCGCGCGAGATCCCTGTTGTCGATGATCGGATCGTCGAGCGAGGTCAGCACAGTGGCTGGCGCCGCGAGGGTTGTCAGACGATCTCCCGTGATCGCGTAGCCGGCGAGGTAGGCGGCCACGGTGGGATATTCGGTGTGTGCCAGCACGAGCTCGCGCGTCATGAAGCGCAGGCTGCGCACCCGCAGCAAGGCGTCGAAGTCGTAGTGGTTCGGCCACGCGCTCTGCTTCTTCGCGAGCGAGCGGCTCCACTTCTTCACGAAGTACGAGTGGTAGACAGGGAAGCCGTTCTCCAGCGTCTCCATCGTGACGGCGGGATCGAGCACCGGCGAGACGGCGAAGACGCGCTCGATCGGCAGGTCGCGCGCCTCGCGATGCGCCGCGACGCGCAACATGAAGTTGCCGCCCAGCGAGAAGCCGGCGAGCACCATCGGCAGTCCGGGAAAACGCGCGGCCAATGCGCGCACCGCGCCGACGACTTCCGGCAGCCGGCACGAGTGGAACAGGTCGCGGTTCAGGTGATGGGTGGCGCCGTGATCGCGCAGGTTCAGGCGCACCGTCTCGAAGCCGGCGGCGAAGAAGGTCTGCCCCAACGACAGCATGTACGTGGAGTCGGCGCTGCCTTCCCAGCCGTGCAGGATGACGGCGAACTTCCGGCCGGGATCCCGGCCGAGTTTCGCCTGGCTCGAATGGAAACCCTGCAACGTGACGCCGTCGCCGCAGTCGAGCAGCAGTTCCTCGGCGGCGGCCAGCAACGGCGCCGCGCGCCGCTCGACGCGCGCGCGGCGGAACGGCCAGTTGGGGAGGATCGTCTGGAAGTGCGCGCCGCGCAGCCAGCGGCGGGGTTGGAAGGAGTGGTCGGCGGGACCGGTCACTGCGCTCGGTCGGTGGCGGGCGCCGCGGCGACCGGCGTGGTCGCCGGCGCATGCGTCACGGGTCCCGGCGCGGCGGGCGCCGGCGTCGGCAGCGCACTGGTTGGCGCCGACGCGCCGGGTGCGCTCGCGGTTGCGGGCGCCGCCGCGGCGGCTTCCGGCGCGAGCGTGGCGTCGACTGCCGGCGGCGTCGCGACCACGGCGGGTGTGCTGCCGTCGGTGGAGACGAAGGTCTCCGGCACGAGCGCGGGCGCGTCGCTAACTACCTCGGGCCTGGCGCGCAGCGCCTCGGCCTCGGCGACCGCCGCCGACAGGTCCGACCGCAGCACCGCGACCTCGTTGCCCTGCAACCACCAGGACCAGTACATGAATCCGCCGAACGCCAGCGCGATGACGGCCAGCGTCCAGCCGCTGATGGCGCCCCACGGCCGGCGCTCCGGCACCAGCGTCGGCATGTCGACGTCCGGCGAACGCGGCGCGGGCAGCAACACCGCGAGATCGCCGCTCAGGCGCTCCGCCTGCGCGGACAATGTCGTGCCGAGGTAGCCCTTCAGCGCGGCGATCTCCTTCTGCAACGAGGTATCGAGCGCGGCGCGGATCTCGAGCGAGAGCTGTGGCAGCAGGTTCGCGACATCGGCGGAGGGGGACGCGGCATCCGCGGGAGCGGCGGCGGCCACGGGCTCGCCGGTGCCCGACAGCGTCGGCACGTCGACCGCGGGTGGCGGCGTCACGATGATGGCGGACTCGTTGGCCGGCATCAGGTCCGCGCCCGGCGCGATCGGCGTGAATTCGATGCGTTCCTCGCCGCGGCGATCCGCGACCAGGCGCAGTTGATAGAGCATGCGCGTGACGTCGGCCTGCTTGATCTGCTTCGGCAACACGCCTTCGGCGCCGAGCGCGCGTGCCTGTCCCAGGTACAGGTCGCCTTCCTGCGAGGTGTACATGAGGATCGGGATGGACGAGGTGCGCGGGTTGTTCTTGATGGACTGCACGGCCTGGAAGCCGTCCATGCCCGGCATCATGTGATCCATGAAGATCACGTCGGGCTTGGTGCGCGTGAGGTAGTCGATGGCCTGCTCGGCGGATTCCGCGGCGTCGACCGCGATCTCGTGTCGCTCCAGGATGCGCGACAAAAACAGGCGCGCAGACTTGGAATCGTCCACGACCAAGGCACGCTTGGCAGACATCAGTTCGGCTCCCTTCCCCGGTTTGGCGAAAGTTTAGCGTCAACGCGCGCGAGTCGGAATTTTTTTGCGCGGGGATTCGCGACTGCACTACGAGCGGGCGATGACACGTGCGTGTGAGATCGCCACGCGTGTTCCGACAGTAGGCGTTGTCACGCGTGGGCATCGAAAGTCGCGTGTGATCCAGCGCACGGAAGCCACAACTGCCGGAGGTTCGCGAGGTTCACGCCGCGCGGGCCCGTCGCATACTGAAGTCGTCGCAGTCACGAGTGACCGCGACACTGGTAAGTGATCGAGCATGACGAGGTCGATCGTCGCCGAGATGGCGGGTCGACGGGGTCTTGGCGCAAGCCGCCCCTTCGGAGCCTGGCTCCCAACATACGGGGTCCCTCGCGGGACCCCGTTTTTTATGTCGAAAGCGGCTGGGAAGCCCGCGCGGCTGCCGCGGCGGTGACCTTCCCGTAGAAATCCACCAGCTTGCGCGCCATCGCCTGCGACGCCCACGACTCCGCATGTGCGTGCAACTGCGCACGGCGCGGATCGTCCGCCTCGACCTCGAGCGCCTGCAGCGTCGCATCCACGAAGCGCTCTTCGTCCTCGGGCACGACGAACGCGCCGCACCCTTCGGTGAGGATGGAGCGCGTTCCGAGCTCGGCGGTCGAGACCACCGGCGTGCCCTGCGCCATCGCCTCCAGCAACACGAGGCCCTGCGTCTCCGTGCGCGAGGCGAACACGAACGCGTCACCGGCCGCGTAGCAGTTCGGCAGGTCCGTGGCGCGGTCGAGATAACCGATGAACTTCACGTGGTCGGCGACGCCGAGTTCGCGCGCCAGCTTCTGCAGGTGCGCCAGCGCCGGGCCTTCGCCCGCGATGACGAACAGCGCGTCGGGCCGGCGTGCGCGCAGCCGCGCGAACATGCGCAGCAGGAAATCGATGTTCTTCTCGTACGCGACGCGGCCGACGTACAGCAGCAGCGGCCGGTTCGACGGCAGGTGGAACTGGCGGCGGAACTTCGCGCCATCGCCGCGGATGAACGTCTCCGCCGGCAGGCCGGTCGGCAGCACCTCGATCGGCGCCTGCACGCCGTACGCGAGCAAAGCGTCGCGCATCGGTGCGCTCGGCGAGATCAGCGCGGCCACGTCGTCGCACTGGGACAGCGTGAACCGGCGTGCGAGGAAGCGGCCGATGCCGCGCGGCAGGATCGGCACGTAGTGATGCAGGTAGTCCTCGAAGAACGTGTGATACGTCGCGACCACCGGCACCCCGTTCTCGCGCGCGAACCGCACGCCGGCGTAATGCGCGATGAATGGCGTCTGCACGTGGACGAGGTCGACCTGCCCGGCCAGCGCCTGCAGCGCCTGGCGCAGCGGCTTGCCGAGGAAGCGGCGGTCTTCGGGATCGCGCGGCACGCCGCCGGACGCGACGCGGATGATCGACGGGTCCGAATCGTGCGGCGCGTTGGGATAGGCGGGCGCGACCAGCGTCGTCTGCACACCGAGCCGCGCGAGATCGCCGCGGAACGTGCGGATGGACGTGGAGACTCCGTTGACGCGGGGAAAGTAGACGTCGGAGACGAACAGGACCCGCATCGGGTCAGACCACCGCGATCCCGACCGCGGCGAAGGTGGCGCCCAGCAGCGCGCCGACCAGCACGTCGGTGGGGTAATGCAGGCCGAGCACGACGCGCGACGCGGCGATCGACACCGCCAGCGGCACGAGCACCGGCGTCAGTTCCGGGAATGCCGCGCAGGCCTGCCAGGTGAACGACACCGCGTGCAGCGTGTGGCCGGACGGGAAGCTGTAGCGGTCGAGCGGCGCCTGCGCCAACGAGATCCCGGTGTGGCGGATGAACGGGCGCTCGCGCACGAAGGTGCGCTTCAGCAGTTTGTAGACGACCAGGCCGGCGGCGCCCGTGGCGAGCATCACCAGGGAGGTCTGCAGGCCGCGCGCCCCATAAATAAGAGGCAGCGCCACCATCAGCACGTACCAGATGACGCCATCACCCAGCCGGCTGGCGGTCTTGAAGAAGTACTTCACGACCGGATACGCCACGCCGCGGTTGAGGCTGCGGCACAGGCGGTATTCCGCGTGGTCGAATCGAGCCAGCAACGAGTTATGGGTTCCCATGGGGCGAGCAGCATGAGATGGGCACAAGGCAGCGGCGTGACCGCGCCGTTAAGCTTTTGTGTCCAAGTGGCTGAAAAGGCTCAGCCAGGCGGCTGAATGCGCCCGCGGGAAATGCCTACGGGACGCGCCTCACGTTTGGGCCGCCAGCCCGCGGATCTCGCTGGCGGTCGACCGGAGCTTCTCGACGGTGTGCTCGCGCTGCGCCGGCGTCAGCGAATGATTGAGGTCGGCGAGCAGCGTCAGGAATCGCGCGCGGTCCGCGGCGCGGGCGCGGCGGTAGTCGGCATCGCCGCGTTGCTCGGGGTGCGCGAGGAACGCGGCGATGCGGTCGGCGAACTCGGGGCGGTTGCGGTAGCGGTCGACGAGCGCGCGGAACTCGAGGCGCGCCTGGGCGCGCACGTCGAGCTCGTCGCAGTCGTCGCTCTCCATGGCGGCCAGCGAGCTCACGATCAATTGCCGCTGCTGGCGCGACAGCTTGCCGGTCCACTGCTCGGCGTTCTCGACGAACTTGCCGGTGGCCTTGTCGCGGCGTTTGGTGCGCGACCCGTCGCAGGCTTCGGCGCGCGCCTTGCGCTCCTTCTCGGCGAAGCTCGCGAACAATTCGTCGAGCTGCGCGGGACGCAGTCCGTTCAGCCAGCGCGCGGCGTCTGGCGCCGCATGGGACACGGCCGTCTGCATGAACGTCTCGACCTCGCGACGGCCCGCGGCGAACTGCGAGACGCTGACCGGCCGCACGGCGTCGCTGGCGGCACGGTCGAGGAACCCGGCATAGCGTGGGAGCTCGCTGCGGCGGTGCCAGGCGAAGAAGTCGTCGACGTCGGACTGCAGCGCCCGCGACTGCGAATCGTCGAGCGTCACCTGGTTCGCCAGGTAGTAGTGCGTGAGGAAGTCGAGCCGGTTGTAGACGAAACGCGTGCCGCAGCCGGTGAGCGCGAGCGCCACCAGCGCACACGCGACGAGCGCACGTCCGACACGAGCCGCCCGCGGGGCGGCGCTACAATGCGCTCCGATGTCCTGGCGTCCTGTATTCACGAAGTCCTCTAACCACCGCGCGGCCGCGGCCGGCCTGTGCGCGCTCGCCGCGGTCCTGGCCGCCGCGCCGGCGCGCGCGACCGAGGCCATCGTGCTCGAAGCCCGGGAGGTCACGGTGGCGGGCATCACCGTGCATGACGCCAGCGTCCGGCTCGACCTGCTGTCCGACAAACAAACACGTCTGTCCGTGCGGGCAGCGGACGCGGTGCTGCCCGATCCGGTCGGCCGCCTGACCGGTCTCGCGCTGGTCTGCGATCGCCCGGTGGTCGCCGAGCCGCGGTTCGGCTGCGATGACGGGCGCTTCACGGGCCGCGGCGGCCCCACCGGCGCGATCGACACGCGCGTGAAGATGGAGATGAACACGGCGTCCGGCGTCAGCCGCTTTTCCGGCAGCGGCCTGAAGATCGCCGGTACCACTGCGACGTTCGACGGCTCGCTGGATGCGCGCGGCTGGACCGCGACCGCGCGCACGGGCGCGGCGAAGATCCCGGCGCTGGTCGCCTTCGCGAAGCCGTGGTTCGCGTTGCCGGCGGACTTCACCGTGGATGGCGATGCCGTCATCGAAGGCACGGTCGCGGATCGCGGCCAGGGCGTGGTCGCCGACGTCGTCGCCAGGCTGTCGAACGCGCAGTTCACGAACGAAGCCGGCGACATCGTCGGCGAGAAGCTCGCGTTCACCGCGAAGGCGAAGCTGTCCCCGCGCGAGAAGGATACCGGCCTCGAGCTCGACATCGCCGGCGATGCGGGCCAGGCGTTCCTCAGCGTGATCTTCTTCGACTTCGGCAAGAACCCGATGCGGTTCACCTCGCGCGGCGCGCTGCGCGATTCGTCGCTGGGTTTCGATTCGCTGCGCCTCGAACAGAAGGATCTCGCCGACATCTCCGGCAAGGGCACGCTGAACCTGGCGCCCGACATCCCGTCGTTCAGCGGCGATCTCGCCATCGCGAACCTGCAGTTCCCCGCCGCGTATTCCACCTACATGGCCAACGTGCTGGCTTCGAGCCTGCTCGGCGATCTCGCCACGCGCGGCAGCGTGAGCGGCACCGTGTCCGTGCGCGACAACGACGTCGGCGCGCTGCACCTGCTGCCGAAGGACCTCGAGCTGAAGGACAACAAGGGCCGGCTCTACCTGTCGAAGGTGAATGGCGACGTGTCCTGGGCGCCGGCCGACGGCAGCGAGGCGCGCGCATCGCGGCTGTCGTGGAGCGAGGGCGGCGCGTTCGGCCTGTCCGGCGGCGCGGCGACGCTCGACTTCGTCGCGCACGGCATGAATTTCGCGCTGACGCGCCCGGCCAAACTACCCGTCTTCGACGGCGCCATCGGCATCGAGGAATTCGCCATGGGCAATCTCGGCGCCGACGACATGGAGGTCGCGTTCAAGGGCAACGTCGAGCCGATCAGCATGCAGCGGCTGGCGAAGGCATTCGGCTGGCCGGAGTTCTCGGGCAAGCTCGCGGCGAGCATTCCCGGCGTCACGCTGAAGAACAACGTGCTGACGTTCGCGGGCAACGTCGAATCCGAGGTGTTCGGCGGGAAGATCGTCGGCAGCAACATCCGGCTGCAGGATCCGCTCGGCAACTTCCCGCAGCTGTTCGCCGACGTGCGCGCGCGCGATCTCGATCTCGGCGAGGTCACGAACACGTTCGAGGTCGGCAGCATCACCGGCAAGCTCGAGGCCGACGTGCTCGGGCTGCAGTTGTTCGGCTGGTCGCCCGTCGCCTTCAACGCACGACTCGCGACACCGAAGGGCGACAAGTCCCGGCACCGCATCAGCGCGAAGGCGGTGAGCTCGCTGTCCAACGTCGGCGGCGGCGGCGGCGGCGTGGTGCAGGCGCTGCAGTCCGGCGTGCTGAAGTTCTTCGACGAATACAGCTACGACGAGCTCGGCATCACCTGCAAGCTGCGCGACGACATCTGCGAGATGTCGGGCGTGGAGAAGGCCGGCATCGGCTATTACATCGTCAAGGGCGCGGGCATCCCGCGCATCGACATCGTCGGCAATGCCGGGCGCGTGCGCTGGAGCCAGCTCGTGTCGTCGATCGCGACGACGAACTACGGCGGCGCCAGCACGAACTGAGGGGTGGCGCCGATGGACGCGGCGCCCGCTCCGGACCAATAATGCGGCCCCGACGATCGTTCAGGACGCATTCATGGGCGTCCCCCGATCATGTACGCATCAGGCCTGCGCCTGAAACCAAGGAGTCATTCATGCGTCGCGTATTGCCGCTGAAAGTTGCGCTGGTGAGCCTGCTGATCGCCGCCTGCGTCACCATCAACGTGTACTTCCCGGCCGCCGCGGCCGACAAGGCCGCCGACCAGTTCATCAACGAGGTCACGAAGGGTGGCTCGGGTGGCGGCAGCAATCCGCCGCCGCAGTCGTATCTCGTTCCCTCGAAGCCGAACGCCACGCGCGACGTGTTCGTCGCCGCGCTCGACAACGTGATGCACGTGCTCGTGCCGGCCGCGCAGGCGCAGGACGCGGAGGCCGCGTTGAACGTGAGCTCGCCCGCCGTCTCGCGCATCAAGCAGTCGATGGCCGGCCGCTTCGGCGATCTCGAGAAGTTCTTCGCCAGCGGTGCCGTCGGCCTCACGAAGGACGGCATGATCGACGTACGCGACATCAACGCCGTCGCGCTGCCGGATCGCGCCACGGTCAAGCGCCTCGTCACCGACGACAACGCCGACCGCACGCAGCTGTACGCGGAGATCGCCAAGGCCAGCAACCATCCCGAGTGGGAGAAGGACATCCGTGACGCGTTCGCGCGCCGCTGGGTGGCCACCGGTGCGAAGCCGGGCTGGTACTACCAGGACGCCAGCGGCGCCTGGAAGCAGAAGTAACTAGTTAGATGACGGACGCCGCAGGGCCCGTTCCGCGACGCGGACCGGGCCCTGCTTTTTCGACGTGCCGGCTGATCGTCGCCGGCGCCGTCGTGTTCGCCGTGGTCGCCGGCGGATTCATCGCCACCTGGGCGATCCAGCGCTACGTAACTTTCCCCAGCCCGCCGGCCGGCTCCGCCAACCCGGCGGTGCGCGCGACGGTGGGCGGCGAGCTCGTGTGGCTGGATGCGGATGGCGATCGCGTGGAAGCGTGGCTGCTGCCGGCGAGGAATGCGGCGCGGCGCGCACTCGTCATCTACGCACACGGTAACGGCGAGCTGATCGACATGCGTGCGGCGGACTTCGACGCGGTGCGCGCCGCGGGTTATTCGGTGCTGCAGGTGGAATACCCGGGGTACGGACGATCGGCGGGGTCGCCGTCCGAGGCCAGCCTCACCGCCGCGCTGGTCGCCGCCTACGACTGGGCAGCGCGCTCCGGCCGGTTCGATGCGCCGCACATCGTCGGGCACGGGCGCTCGCTGGGCGGCGGCGCCATCGCGCAGCTGGCGGCGCGACGGCCGCTCGCGGCGCTGGTGCTGGAGTCCACGTTCGTGAATCTCGAGGACGTGGTCATGGCGTACGGCGTGCCACGCCCGCTGTTGCTGTATCACTTCGACACGGCCGCGGTCCTGCGCGCGTACCCCGGCCCGGTGTTGCTGCTGCACGGCACGGGGGATCGCGTGTTCCCCAGCGCCAACGCCCGGAGGCTGGCGACTATCGCGAAGGACGCGACGCTGCACCTGGAGGCCTGCGGCCACGCCGATTGCCCGCCGCAGTGGGAGCTGGTGCTCGGTTTCCTGGCGAGGAACGGCGTATGAAGACTCCGTATCCGGAGGCCCCATGAAGACCCAGATCGTCACCTGCCTGCTCCTCACCGCGTCGCTGTCGTCGCTCGGCGGCTGCGGCCTCGCCGAGACCGGTGCCACCGCCGCGGCCGAAGCGAAACTCGCCGCCGACCAGGCCAAGCAGGGCAAGGAGCTCGAAGAGAAGGTGAAGCGCGACCTCGACGCGGCGCAGAAGGCGGAAGCCTATTCGCGCGCTCGCGCCGAAGAGCAGTCGCAGTAGCGACTACTCGCGCATGCCGGTGCCCTTGTTCATGAAGTACAGGGCCACGCTGAACAGCACCACCGCCGACAGCGTCATGATCGAGAACGCGACGCCGACGTTCACGTCGCTCACGCCCAGGAATCCGTAGCGGAACGCGTTGACCATGTGCAGGATCGGGTTCGCGTACGACAGGTGCCGCGCCCATTCGGGCAGCAACGTCACCGAGTAGAACACCCCGCCGAAGTAGGTCAGCGGCGTCAGCACGAACGTCGGGATCCAGTTCACCTGGTCGAAGTTCTTCGCGAACTGCGCGTTGATGAACCCGGCGAGCGAGAACACCACCGAGGTCAGGATGACGGCGCCGAGGATGGCCAGCGCGTGGTGCACGGCGAGGTGCGTGAACACCAGCGACACGATGGTGACCGCGCTGCCGACCATGAGGCCGCGCACCAGGCCGCCGCCGACGTAGCCGAGCACGATGACCCAGTTCGGCAGCGGCGCGACCAGCATCTCCTCGACGTGTTTGCCGAACTTCGCGCCGAAGAACGACGAGACGACGTTGCCGTAGGAGTTGGTGATGACGGCCATCATGATCAGCCCGGGCGCGATGTACTGCATGTACGGCACGCCGTCCATCAACCCGACGCGCTGGCCGATCAAGCTACCGAAGATGACGAAGTACAGCGCCGAGGTGACCGCCGACGGCACGATGGTCTGCGCCCAGATGCGGATGATGCGGCCGTATTCGCGGATGACGATGGTCTTGAGACCGGTCCAGCGCGCGCGGCCCAGGCCCTTCGGCGAATCGGCGGCGGGCTGGACCTTGCTGGTTGCGTCGTTCATGGGCGCGCCGCCGTGCCGGACTTCTTGTCCACCAGCTTCATGAACAGCTCTTCGAGCCGGTTCACCTTGTTGCGCATCGACAGCACGCCGATGCCCTGCGCGGACAGGTTCGCGAACACCTCGTTGAGGCTCTGCTCCTTCGACACCTCGACCTCGAGCGTGTGGTCGTCGACGAGATCGAACGTGTATCCCGGCACCGCCGGCACGGCCGCCACGGCTTCGCGCGTGTTGAGCACGAAGGTCTCCGTCTGCAGCTTGCGCAGCAGGCTCGACATGCGATCGCGCTCGGCGATCAGGCCGCCATTGATGATGGCGATGTTGCGGCAGAGCGTTTCCGCTTCCTCGAGGTAGTGGGTCGTCAGGATGATGGTGGTGCCGCGATCGTTGATCTCGCGCAGGAATTCCCACATGGAGCGGCGGATCTCGATGTCCACGCCGGCCGTGGGCTCGTCGAGGATCAGCAGTTTCGGTTCGTGCACCAGCGCACGCGCGATCATCAGGCGCCGCTTCATGCCGCCCGACAGCCCTCGCGCCATCTTCGTCCGCTTGTCCGAGAGCTGCAGCAGCGAAAGATATTTCTCCGCGCGTTCCTTCGCGAGATCACGATCGATGCCGTAGAAGCCGGCCTGGTTCACCAGGATGGTCTGCGGCGTCTCGAACTGGTTGAAGTTGATCTCCTGCGGGACGATGCCGATGCAGGCCTTCGCCGCCTCGAGCTCCCGGTCGAGATCGTGGCCGAACACGCTGACGGTGCCGGCGGTCTTGTTGACCAGCGAGGTGAGGATGCCGATGAGCGTGGTCTTGCCCGCGCCGTTCGGGCCGAGCAGCGCGAAGAAATCGCCCTGCTCGACGTCGAGATCGACTCCATTCAGCGCGTGAACGCCGTTCTTGTAGGTCTTCGTCAGACCGCGAATCGACAGTGCGTACATCGCGGGGGAGCCTGAGGGTTCCAGCCGGGAAATCAATCAGCCTTCGGGGAGATTGATCACTTCGGGACGGCTTCGTCCATCACCGGCTTGAAGGTGTCCTGCCAGAAGAGCTGCGCCGGGTTGTCGCGGCAGCGGTCGACGGCTTCCTTGAGGCCCTTCTTCGACGCCGGCCAGACCTTCGCGTCGACGACGTCGCCGGCCTGGGAACGCGCGGCGGCGTACATCGAGACGGCGATGCGCGGCATGAACTCGGTGTAGACGCCGTCCTTGGCCTCGTCGCGGATGAAATCCCACTCCCAGATGAAGTCACGGCAGGCCATCTTGAGGATGCGCGCCTTCTCCTTCTCGGTGAGCTGCGGATCCGGCTTGGCCGCCACCGGCTTGGGCTCGGCGCCGGTCGACGCGCGCAACTCGACTTTCATCTCGATGCTCGCCTCGACCGGTTTGCCCGAATCATCGAGCGCCGGACGGAATTTCGCGCTCTCGAGGACCTTGACGATCGGCGCCTCGAACGACGGCTCGGTGGTCTTCTCGGTGACCAGCACGTCCCGGACCTTGCCGTCGGTGCCGACCCGCACCGTGCCGATGAGCTGGCCCGCGAGCTTGCGGTTGCCCACGTTGACCTTCGCGGTGGAGGCGGAGGCGATCACCTGCGGATCGCTGGGCCCCACCTGCGCGAAGGCGGCGGGAACGAGCAAGGTACCGAGAACTACTGCACGGGCCGTCGACGACATGTTTGAGCGGTCTCCCTCTGCGCTGCCGGCCGGATTGTTAGAACCCGCGGGTCGCGCGCAGCGCCCGCTGCGCGTCCACGAATCCGAACCCGGTGTCGAAATCGAATCCGCCCGCATTATCGACGCGTTGCGGCCCGATGTCGCCCCCGAAATTTCGCAGTTTCATGTCGTCGGCGGTGAGACGCAGTGCCCAGTAGATGGCATCCGGACCCAGTTTCCGGGGTCCGATGAAGCGCTTGCGCGCCTCGACGTCCCGGGCGCGCTGGTCGAGGATCAGCGCCGCCACCGCCGCGACGTGCGGGGCGGACGCGGAGGTACCGAAGAAGTTGGGGAAAGTGTCCGGCTCGGTGCTGCCGGGAACCTCGAAATCCAGGTCCACGAGGAAGAAGGAGGTATTGCCGCCGTCGGGGCCGGTGACGCCGGGCTTCACGCGGTACTCCGGGACGGCCAGGCGCCGGCCATTCTTGCCGAACAGCACCGGCACGCCGCCAGCCGACGAGAAGGAATTCAGGCAGGCCGGGATGCACTGCGGACGCAGCGGGCTGCCCCACTCCTCCGTCTGGTACCAGGCGGATGCACCGACCGCCTCCGCGCCGCCCGCATTGGCGTGGCCGTAGACTGTGCCGCTGGCCGTGTCGTATTCGTCGACGCTGAACTCGCCCGCGTCGAGATCGAACCAGGCGTACTTGATGTAGTTAGGCGCGGCGCCCTCGAAGAGCTCGATGCCGACCTGCACCACCAGGTCCTCGTCCCCGAAGTTCACCATGATCGGAGTCTCGACGGCGTCGCCGCCGACGTTGGCGTCGAAGCCGGGGATCTGGCAGACGAGCTGCTCGGGATCGTCGGTGCAGATCTCGAACGGTTCGCCGTCCGCGTCGTAGAACCAGACGTCGATGTCGCTGCCGGCGCCACGCTTGCCGTTGGCCGAGAGCGAGGGTTGATCCCACTGCACGGAGAGCAGCGTCGCGCTGCCCGCGGAGGCGGTGGCCTTCTGCAACGTATCGACGCGGCGCTTGCCGCCGGCGAAATCGTGGCGCGGCCCGGAGATGCCGACCTCCTTCGACAGGCGGAACGGCGCTTCGTACGAATGACGCGCGTCGTTGCCGGCGGCGGAGAAGTACGCGACGCCGTCGCGGTAAACGTCGTCGACCGCCTGCGCGATGATGCCGTCCTCGAACATCGGCTCGGCGAAATAGATGATGTCGTCGACGATCACCTGCGAACCGGCCGCCGCGAGCGCGCGGATGCCGGCGGCGAAATCCTCCTGGCTCTCGAACGCGGTGTAGAACGCCAGCGGCGCGCCCGGCGCGACGTCGTGCACGATCTGCATCATCGCGCGGCCTTCGTCGGAGCAGTCGGTGCTCGGCGTGGCGCTGAGGTCCTTGAGGACGACGGTGTCGCGCGGCAGGTCGCCGTTCGCGATGTCCTGCGCGGCGCGCGTGAACGGCGCGCCGTCCACGAAGGCGCCGGGGGCGCAGTCGTAGCTGTCCGACATGACGCCGACGCGGATGCCCCGGCCGTTCGTGCCGGATTCGCGGCGCGCGAGATTGGCGCGCAGGGAGCGGTCGCCCTGCGTCGTGACGCTGCCGGCGCGCGTCATCGCGAGCGTCGGCCGCAGGAACTTGAGACCGGGCGTCGCCGCCATGTCGCCGAGTGCCGCGATCGGCGCGCGGCCCGAGACGGCGGTGGCGTGCACGGTGGCGCCGGCCAGGCCCTTGGCTACGAGCTGCGTGCGCAGCGCGGCGAGATCGTCGCCGTAGGCGCTGACGGCGACGTACCCGCCGCTGGCGCGCAGCGCCGGATTCTTGCGCGTGATCCGCTGTGCGACGTCCGCGCGTTCCGCGACACCCCGTTGCGCGAGGCGCCGCGCCGATGCCTTCTGCAGGACGACGAGGCTGGCGCCGAGCCGCGACTCGTCACCGGACTTGGCGGCGTTCTTCGCGGCGACCACGGCCGCGCGCTGGGTTCCATCCGCGGCGCTCGCGCCGACGGACGAGGACAGGGCCACGGCGGCGAGTGCCACGGCGACCAGGCTGGATCTGTTCATGTTGCTCCCCTCTGACGGGCTCCGCCCGCGGTTGTTTGGTGTGCCATGCGTCCGGTCTTCTTCCATGAAAACGCTGCCGGGAGATCCGGGCTCGGCGTCACGGACAATGCGCCGCCAGTGTTTCGGCCGCAAGGCGCTGGATGCCGCCGAGCATCAGCTCGCGGAGCCGCGTGTCGGTGCCGGCTGACGCAACCGACAACAACTCGCGCCAGAACGGGATGTGCTGCGTCCAGCGTGGTCGCAACGATTCGGCGTTGTTCTCCGCGGCGGCCTCCAGCGTGGACAGCGAACACGCGGCCAGCGCTTCGACGGACTGGATGGTCGACCCGAACACCAGGCAGGCCGCCCGGGGCCGGCTGCGCGCCAGGTGCCAGGCGTACACGAGCATCCGGCGGGTGATCGAGCGGGCGATGTCGGGCTCGAAGAACCGCTCGGCCGTGCGTGGCGCCTCGTCGCTGACGCCGCGCGCGCGCGTTTCCAGCCAGCGGGGCGCGCGCGCGAAGCCGAGATCGAACAGGCTATAGGGCGCGGCGGCCAGGCGCCGTACCGCCGGCGCATGCAGCGCCGACCACTCCCGCCCGAGCACGACCAGCAACGGCGGTGTGCTCCGGTCGGGGCGATCCGCCGCGCGGGCGGCGAGCAGCCCGAGACATTCCGCGTTCAGTTCCGTCAACGGCGCGGGATCCACCCCCTGCGACGGCAGCCAGTGCCGACCGTCTTCGCGGGGTCGCGACGCTCCATGTTGGGTCATGCCATTCCTCCCTGTATGCGCGAGTTATCTTGCGCCGGCGCCGCTTGAAAGTCATTTGCAAATTTGGGAAATTTTTCCCAAATTCCGGACCACCGGAATGGTCTCAAAGAACCAAACTACGGGAGCACAGGGAATGCGTATCTCCGACGACCGCTACAGCCGCGACCGACTCCGGCTCGACCTCGCATTGCGCTTCATCCACCTGGAAGCGCGCACTCACACCATCCGGGCGTGGACCGGGCTGACGGACGACCGCATCCGCAAGCTCTACCGCACCTATCTTCTCGAGGTGGACGGCCGGCGCGTCGCGCGCCACCGCGGCAAGTCGCCGCGCCAGGCGTCGTTCTTCACGCGCTCGGTGCGGATGCGGCGCGAATCGGCCGTGTTCGCCAGCGTCAGCAGCCTGTTCGGACTGATCACGCGCGAATCCATCCTGGTGCCGCGCGCGGCGCAGCCGGCACCGAACGTCATGCGCGGCACGTTGCTGTGCGAGGCGTTCGAGACGTATCGCGCCCTGGTCGGAGACTCGCAGATCTCGTTCGAGCACGCGGTGTTCCTGCTCGAGGCGGTGCAGGCCGGCGAGGAGCTGCGCGTCGCGCATTGCCGCGACTGCAGCGGCGTGCTCGTGACGGACAGTCTCGCGCTGCGTTCGCCGGTGTGCAGCGAATGCAGCATCACGCCGGCGGGCGGCGGCTGAGCGCACCCGGGCGTTACGCGGGTGCGGTACATTCGCCCGCGTGACGCTCCGCCCCACGCTGTTCTCCGATTCCTCGCTCGAGCGGCGCGCCGAGGCGCGCGACGATCCCGCCTGGGTCGCCGCCGCGCGCGCCGACGCGAACACCCGCTACGTGATCGCCACGGGCGGCGCGCAGCTCGTGGTCAACGGCGACTCGGCCGAGATCGCGTTCCTCTCCGGCGGCGACTCGCTGGTCGCCCGCGCCGACGACACCTCGCTCACCTTGTTAGGCTGGTTCCGCGGCGAACGCTGCGTGCTGGTCGAGCTGCCCGCGGCTGCGGCCGGCACCGCGCCGTTGCCGGACGGCACCGAGCTGCGCGAGTTGCGGCCGCTCGCGCCGTTGCTGCCGCCGGACTCGGCGTCGCTGCTCGCCTACGCGCGCGCGCTGGCGTTGTGGCGCGCGCGGCACCGCTTCTGCGGTGTGTGTGGCGCGCCGAACCTGCCGGCGCGCGCCGGCCACGTCCTGCGTTGCAGCCGCGTCGAGTGTGGCAGCGAGACGTTTCCGCGCCTCGATCCGGCGATCATCGTGCTGGTCACGTCGCCCGACGGCGAACGCGCGCTGCTCGGGCGGCAGGCGTCGTGGGCGGCGGGCCGTTATTCCACGATCGCCGGCTTCGTCGAGCCAGGCGAGAGTCTCGAGGACGCGGTGATCCGCGAGGTCGAGGAAGAAACCGGCGTGCACGTGGGCGACGTCGCGTACGACTCGTCGCAGCCCTGGCCTTTTCCGTCGTCGTTGATGCTGGGGTTCAGCGCCGTCGCGCGCACGCACGAGATCACGCTGCGCGATGGCGAGCTCGAGGACGCACGCTGGTTCACGCGCGCCGACATCGCCGCCGGCCACCCGGCGCTGCCGCCGCCCGGCGCGATCTCGGCGCGACTGATCGACCGCTGGTTCGGCGCCGCCGTGCCGCCGCGCCGCTGGTGATCCGCGCATGTGTTTGTTAGTCCTGGCGTGGCGCCGCCATCCGCGCTTCCGCCTGGTCGTCGCCGCCAATCGCGACGAATTCCATGCGCGCCCCGCCGCCGGGCTCGCGCCCTGGGACGACGCGCCCGGCATCGTCGGCGGCCGCGACCTGCAGGCCGGCGGCGCATGGTTCGCGGTCGATCCACGTGGCCGCACCGGCATCGTCACGAACTTCCGCGAGTTCGGCCGGCGCCGGCGCAGCGCGCCGTCGCGCGGCGGCCTGATCCCCGCCTTCCTGCGCGGCGACGCACCGCCCGGCGACTGGCTGCAGTCGCTGGAAACCGACGCGCCGGGTTACGCCGGATTCAACCTGCTGCTCGCCGACCGCGATTCGCTCTGGTACGCCTCCAACCGCGCCGACACGTTCGCGCGCCCGCTCGCACCCGGCATCTTCGGGCTGTCGAACGAATTCCTCGACACACCCTGGCCGAAGCTGGTTCGCGTCCGGTCCGCGTTCGGCGCATTGCTCGAATCGCCGGCCGCCGCCGACACGGCGGCGCTGACCGCCGGGTTGTTCGCGATGCTGGCCGACCGCGAACCCGCACCACCCGACCAGGTGCCGCCAGGGGACCTGTCCCCCGAATGGGCGCGCAAGCTGTCGGCGCCGTTCGTACTGGATCCGACGTACGGCACGCGCTGCTCCACCGTGCTCGCGATCACGGAGACGGGCGAGCTCACGATCGCCGAGCGCCGCTTCGACGCCGACGGCAATCCGACCGCCGAATCTGAACGAACGCTGAACGTGTCCGCGGGTTGACGCGCGTCGCGGACCGGGCGCGGAACCCGCGCGCCCGCTGGCGACTCTCATTAGAATCCCAGCCCAATTCCGCCCCAGAAGCGGTGTCATGCCGACGTTGTCCAAGATCCGCCCGCGTTCCCACCTCCTGACGCTCTTGACGCTCGGCTTCGCGCTCCGCGCGACGCCGGCGCTCGCCGGCATCGAGGTCGAGGTGCACGGCGTCGAGGACGAGCTCAAGGCGAACGTGCTCGCCTATCTATCGTTCGAGCGCTACAAGAATTCGAAGGAGCTGACGCAGGATTTCGTCGAGCGCCTGCAGGAGCGCAGCGAGCGCGAGGTGAAATCCGCGCTGCGGCCCTTCGGCTTCTACGAACCCACCGTCACGTCGAACGTCGAACACGAGAAGGGTCGCAACGAGGACGACTACAAGGTCACGATCAACGTGACACCCGGCGCGCCGGTGGTCGTCGAGAACGTGTACGTGAACGTCAGCGGTCCCGGCGCCAGCGACCGAGTGTTCACGGACATCACCGGCAATCCGCCGATCCGCAAGGGTCAGCGCCTGAATCATTCCGACTACGAAACGCTGAAAGGCGGGCTGCTGCGCGCCGCCGCGACGTACGGCTATCTCGACGCGCGCATGATCCGCAGCGAGATGCGCGTCGACCCGGTCTCGCGCGTCGCCGACATCGACATCTCGCTCGAGACCGGCGAGCGCTACCGCTTCGGCACGACGACCATCCACCAGGACGCCGTCGACGAAGGCCTCGTCCGGCGCTTCGTGCGTTACCGCCAGGACGAGCCGTTCAACGCGTCGGAACTGCTGCGCACGCAGTTCGCGCTCGACGACAGCCTGTACTTCTCCACGGTCGAGGTGCTGCCCGAACTGCGCGACACCGACGAACACATCGTGCCGATCAGCATCACGGCCGAGCCGAACCGCCGCAACCGCTTCGAGTACGCCGTCGGCTACGGCACCGACACCGAGGCGCGCGGCACCGCCGCCTGGGAAAACCGCCTGGTGAACCGCCGCGGTCACCGCTTCCGCACGGAGGTACGCGCCGCCGCGCTCGACCAGTCCGCGGATGCGCGCTACATCGTGCCGATCGGCGACCCGGCCATCGAGAAGTTCACGCTGCAGTTCACCGGCGAGCACGAGCGCCGCGCCGACACGGACGACCGCAACCTCGACTTCATGCCGAACTTCACGCACGTCGTGGACTCGTGGATCGGCGGCAACGTGCAGTGGCAGCGTGTGACCTACGTCGAGCTGCTGCGCACGAAGACGGAGTTCATCGAGTCCAACGACACCACCCAGCAGACGCTGCTCATCCCGGGCATCAGCTTCTCGCTGGTGCCGCGCGGCTATCTCGGCGAGACGCTCTTCAACCGCACGCTGTACTTCGAACTGCGCGGCTCGAATCGGCAGCTCGGCTCCGACTCGGACTTCCTGCAGGGGCGCGTGACGGCGGAGCGCGTCATCGATTTCCCGAAGCGCTTCCAGAAGTGGCACGTTCTCGTACGCGGCGACATCGGCGCCACGGCGCTGTCGAAGACCAGCGATCTCGCGCCGTCGCAGCGCTTCTTCGCCGGTGGCGATCGCAGCGTGCGTGGCTTCGGCCTCGACGATCTGTCGCCGGTACGACAGGTCGTCGATTCGACCGGCAAGACCGTGTTCGAAAAAATCGGCGGCAAACACATGTTCGCCGGCTCGCTGGAGATCATCCGCGACGTCGGCAAGAACTGGGCTGTCGCGGTGTTCGGCGATGCCGGCAACGCCTTCGACAGCTTCGGCGATCCACTGATGTACTCCGCCGGCATCGGCGTACGCCTGCGCCTTCCGGCAGTCTCCGTGGGCATCGACGTCGCGCAGGCGCTGACCACGCCGGCCGGCGACAACGACCGCCCCGGCCCGCGGCTGCACCTGAATTTCTCGCCGAAGTTGTGATGAAGCGTTCGCTGAAGATCCTCAAGATCGTCGCGCTCGCGCTCGGCATCCTGCTCGTCGTCCTCGTGTCGCTGCTCGCCTGGGTCATCTACACGGAGGCCGGGCTGCAGTTCGCGGTGGCGCGGCTGCCGGAGAAGCTCGGCAGCGTCACGCTGCAGATCGAGGACGTGCGCGGCACGATTGCCGGCGGCTTCAGTGCGAAACGCGTCGACGTCGATCACGCGCTGACGCACGTGACGGTCGAGAACGGCAGCGCGCGCGTGAACTTCTGGCCGCTGCTGGTCGGCCGCATTTCGGTGCGCCGCGCGCAGTCCGATCTCACGTTGATCGAGGTCAAGAAGCGGCCGAAGGACCGGCCGATCACGCCGCCGCGTTTCCTGCCGCGCTTCCTCAGCATCAGCGCCGAGAAGGCGAATACGAGGCTGCTGGCGATCATCGCGCCGAACGGGCGGCGCGTGGAATTCAACGACGTCTCCGGCGCCGGCATCGTCGGCCACAAGACGATCCGCATCTTCGAGGGCAACGTCATCTACGGCTTCCTGCAGGCGCGCGCCATCGGCCAGCTCGACGCCGCGGACCCGATCAGGCTGTCGGGCGACGCGACCGTGCGCATGATCATCGAGGGCCAGCCGGAATGGCGCGCCGACGCCGCGTTCAAGGGCGACCTCGACAAACTACCGCTGACCGGCACGCTGCAGGAGCCGTTCCGCGCAGATCTCACCGGCGAACTGCTCGAGCTGGCCAGCAACTTCCACTGGATCGGCAAGGCGCAGGTCCACAACTTCGACCTGCAGGCGTTCGGCGGCGGCGACGCGCTCGGCATCATCGAGGGACCGCTCGACGTCGGGGGCGAGATGAACGAATTCCATGCGCGCGGCCCGCTGACGGTACCCGGGCTCGGCGCCGGGCCGTTCGACGTCGTGTTCGAGGGCAATTACGAAGACCGCGTGGTCAACGCCACGCACTACGAGGTCACGCATCGCGCCACCGGCAGCCACGTGACCGGTGCCGGCACCATCGAGACGGCCGACAACGGCCCCAAACTACTTCTCCAGGGAAACTGGGACGACCTGCGCTGGCCGCTGGCTGCGCACTTCACGGCCGAGGCACCGCAGATCTTTTCCAGTCCCGCGGGCAAATACCGGCTCGAAGGCGTCTGGCCCTACGCGCTGTCCGGCAGCGGCGACCTGTACGTGCCCGACCTCGACCCGATGACGGTGGCGATGCGCGGCCTGCTGCACAAGGATCACCTGCAGATCGACCAGCTCGACCTCGGCGCCTTCGGCGGCAACGCGAAGCTGGCCGGCGAGGCGCGCTGGACTCCGGCGCAGAGCTGGTCGCTGGCCGGTCCGGTGCGTGGCCTCGATCCCGCGACGCTGCGGCCGGGTTTCTCCGGCGCACTCGACTTCGAGCTGAAGGCATCGGGGCAACCGTTCAGCGCGGAAACGCTGCTCGACGTGTCGTTCGACAGACTCGTCGGCAAGCTGCGTGGCAACGCGGCCACCGGCAGCGGCCACGTCGTGCGCCGCGGCGAGGACTGGTCGTTCGACGACCTGCGCTTCCGCGCCGGCAGCACCGCGCTGGCGATCGACGGCGACATCGGCGCATCGCACGCGCTCGACCTGGACTTCAGCCTCGACGCCGACAATCTCGCGCTGATCGCCGAGGGCGCCCGCGGCGAGCTGCATGCGCGCGGCAACGTCGAAGGCACGTCGGACGCGCCGGTGATCAAGCTGGACGCGCGCGGCAACGGCATCGAGGCCGAGGGCCTGGCGATCGACAAGCTGTCCGCCGTCATCGACGTCGACTGGCGCGGCCAGCGGCCATCGCACGCCAACGTCGCCGTCTCCAACCTCACGTACCAGCAGCGCGCGATCACGCAGTTCAACGCGACGCTCGACGGCACCACTGGCGATCACAAGATGAAGATGGATGTGCTGGCCGGCAAGACCAGCCTGCACCTGTCCGGTCGCGGCGGCTTCGCGAACGGCACCTGGAGCGCCAACATCGGTGACCTGTTCATCGACGACACCGCGAACCTCAACCTGCAGCTCGATTCGTCGTTCGCGCTGTCGGCGAGCGCGTCGTCGTTCAAGCTCGAGCCGATGTGCCTGCACGGCAAGGTCGCGCGCCTATGCGCCGACGGCGCGTGGAGCGTGAACGCGGCGAACGAGAGTGCGTGGAACCTGCACGCCGACGCACACAACCTGCCGATCAGCACGCTGACCGCGGGCCTGACGCCGAAAGTCGAGTACCAGGGCACCGTCAACGCGACCGCGAAGATCTCCAGCGCCAGCGGCGCGGCCTTCGTCGGCGATGCGCGCCTCGACCTCGTCGATGCGGCCATCCGGCACAAGCTCGCCAGCGGCCGCACCGACGTCATCACCTTCGGCTCCGGCTTCGTCACGCTGGATGCGGAACCGGCGGCGATGAACGCCGAAGTGCGGCTCGACGCGGCGGAGCGCGGCCTGATCTCCGGCAAGCTGCGCGCCGATCGCAACGGCGACGACATGCTCGACTGGCCGATGCGCGGTTCGTTGCAGATGGCGACCGGCGAGCTCGGTTTCATCACGCTGTACGTGCCCGACATCGATCGCGCCAGCGGCCACTTCGACGCCAACCTGACGCTCGATGGCACGCTCGGGCGGCCGAGCGCGTCCGGCGTGTTCAAGCTGTCGAACGCCGAGCTCGATCTCTACCAGCTGAACCTCGCGCTGCGCGCCGTCGAGATGGAGGCGAAGATCGTCTCCAACAGCCTCGAGTTCAAATCCACCGCGAAGGCCGGCGCGGGCACGCTGTCCAGCGGCGGCAAGATCGAGTGGAAAGACAAACTACCGTACGGCGACCTCACGCTGGAGGGCCAGAACCTGCGCGTGGTCGACGTGCCCGAGGCGCGCATCGACGCGTCGCCCGATCTCGACTTCCACATCGCGGGCCGCGAAATCCAGGCGAAGGGCGAGGTGCGCATCCCGTATGCGCGCATCCAGCCCGCCGATCTGACGAACGCCGTGTTGCCGTCGGCGGACGAACGCCTGGTCGGACCCACCGAGGAGATCGAAGAGGATCCGTTCCTCGTCTCGAGCGACATCACGATGACGCTCGGCGACAACGTCACCATCGAGACCTATGGCCTGTCCGGCCACATCACCGGCAGCCTCAGCGAGACCACGCGACCGGGCGAACCGACGCGCGGCACCGGCGAGCTGCAGGTGAAGGACGGCCAGTACGTCGCGCTGGCGCGCAAGCTCGATATCGAGCGCGGCCGCCTCATCTTCAATGGCGGCCTGATCGCGGATCCCGCGATCGACATCCGCGCCGTCAAGATCTTCCCGGACGTGAAGGCCGGCGTGAACGTGCGCGGCAGCCTGCGCGAGCCGCGCATGTCGTTCTTCTCCGAACCCTCGAAGCCGCAGTCGCAGATCGTCTCGCTGCTGCTGGCCGGCGGTTCGCTGCAGACGGCGCAGTCCGGCGACCGCACCGGCACGGGCGGCGGCGCGCAGCAGGAGGTCGCGGGCCAGGCGGCGGCGATCCTCGCGGCGCAGCTCGGCGGCCGGCTCGGCATCCCCGACATCAGCGTCGAGTCGGATCTCTCGAACGACACGTCGCTGGTGCTGGGCCGGTATCTCTCGCCGCGCCTGTATCTGAGCTACGGCATCTCGCTGACGGAGTCGATCTCCACGATCAAGATGCGTTACACGCTCGACGACCACTGGACGATCAAGACCGAGGCCGGCAAGGAACGCGCCGCCGATCTCGTCTTCACGATCGAGAAATGAGGCGCGCGCGGTGAAGACGCTGGAGTTGTTCGCGGATCGCGCCGAGCCCGTGCGGCTCGGCGACGGCATCGCGCTGCTGCGCGGATTCGCCGACACGCGCGAATTGTTCGGCCTGATCCAGCAGATCGCCGAACGCGCGCCGTTCCGTCACCTCGTGACGCCGGGCGGACAGACGATGTCCGTGGCGATGACCAACTGCGGCCCGCTCGGCTGGGTCAGCGATCGCAGTGGCTATCGCTACAGTCCGCGCGATCCGCTGACGGATCGCGACTGGCCCGCATTGCCGGCCGCGTTCGGGACGCTGGCGCTGTCCGCGGCGACGCTCTCGGGGTTTCCGGACTTCGTGCCGGACGCCTGCCTGATCAACCGCTACTCGGTCGGCGCGCGACTGACCGCGCATCGCGACGCCGACGAGCAGAATTTCGCGCAGCCCATCGTCTCGGTGTCGATCGGCCTGCCGGCCAGTTTCGCGTTCTACGGCCTCGCGCGCGGCGGGCCCGGCCGCAGCGTGGCGCTGGCGGATGGCGACGTGCTCGTGTGGGGCGGGCCGTCGCGTCTCGTCTATCACGCGGTCCGGCCGATCAAGCCGGGCGTCCATCCGCTGACCGGCGAGTTCCGCTACAACCTCACGTTCCGCCACGCGCGCTGACGCGCGTGCCAGGGCGACCCGGCTGGCTAACTACTGCTTCGCGTGCAGCAGCCTGTACATCTTGTCGCCCTTGAAGCCGAAGTTCTCGCGCGCGTACGCGTACTCCCACAGCAGGGGAGTCGCGTACAGCACGCTGCCCTGCCCCGTGTTCGGGTCGAGTGACAGCGTCACGCTCGCGGTGCATTCGGTCTTGAAGCCATCGCCGACCGCCGGGCACCAGCGCCAGATGCTGAACTTGCGATCCGCCTCGTCGGTGGAATCGCCGTCGAGCGTTTCGATCAGCACGCGGCCACGGCGCAGGAATCCTTTCGGCCGGCCGAACTTCGCGATCAACTTGTCCAGCATGCGGTCGTAGGTCGTGACGTGTTCGGCCGGCAGCGTGCGCAGCTGCTCGCGCGTCTCGCTCTCGAACAGGAAACGCACGCCGCAGAACTTGTTGAGCTCGTCGAAGTTCGGCGGCTCGCTGCCGCGGTTCTTCACCGCGCCGGGCCAGTTCGCGCAGAACTCGTAGACGACCGGATGCAGGACGACGGCGTCGGCCTCGTCGCCGAAGCGGAAGCCCTGGCCCTCGATCGTGTACTCGGACAGCACGTAGGTGCCGCCACCTTCGAAGGTCTTGCGCAGGCGCAGCAGCGTCGCCTGGAAATCGCAGCCGCCGACGGCGCCGGTGATCTGGCCGGTCTGCACGACCGGCACGCACTGGAAATCCTCGGTCTTCTCGCGCGATAGCATGTAGCCGGCGCCGACGCCGATCGGTCGTTCCGGCAGGCGGTCGAACGTGCCGCGCAGGTCGCCCCACTTGTGGCCGCCGAAACCCTCGGGCGGCACGTATTTGACGTTCTTGTCGGCAGCCGCAGCGGCGAACGACAGGCAGGCGAGCAGCAAGATCGATGTCAGTGCGTTTTTCATGCGCGGCATTCTACCTACCCCTCGGCGGCTTTCGGCGATCACGATGGCCCGGTTCATCGGCACTCCACTATCATTCGCGCCCCCTTTCTCCCGGATCTCGCCGCCATGCACTTTCTCCTCTTCTATACATACGTGCCGGACGTGCTCGAGAAGCGGCCGAGATTCCGCGGCGCACATCTCGGCCACGCCCGCGCGGCGCTGGCCCGCGGTGAGCTGGTGATCGCCGGCGCCTTCGCGGATCCGGTGGACGGCGCGGCGCTGTTCTTCTCCGCGCCATCGCGGTCGGTGGTGGAGCAGTTCGCGAAGGACGATCCGTACGTCACGGGCGGGCTGGTCACGAAGTGGGTGGTGAGGGAGTGGACCACGGTGGTCGGCGAAGGTGCCGCGCACCCGCTGCCGCCCGGGGTGTGACCGTCCCCGTTTGCTGGGAAACGGGGACGGTCCCCATTTATTCACGGATCCGTCATTGACGCCCGGTGCATTTTTATGCACCATCCGCGCTCTTTATGCAGACCGACCACCATCGCGAGGCGCGCCGAACCGCCATCGTCCGCCTGCTGCGCAGCGCTTCCGTGCGCCGGCAGGAGGAGCTCGTGCGCCTGCTGAAACGCGAGGGCCACGCGGTGACGCAGTCCTCGGTGAGCCGCGACCTGCGCGAGCTCGGCGTGCTGAAGCACAGCGACGGCTACGTGCTGCCCGACACCGCCGAGCTGGCGGCGCGGACTCAGGACAAATTCAGCGCCGTCGCGCAGTTCGTGCGCGAGGTGCGCACCGCCGGTCCGTCGATCACGGTGGTCAAGACGACCATCGGTTCGGCCGGCAGCGTGGCGGCCGCCATCGACAAGGCCGGCTGGCCCGACGTCGCCGGGACGGTCTCCGGTGACGACACGATTTTCATCGCGACCGCCGACGCCCGCGCCCAGGGGCGCGTGCTGGAGCAGTTGCGCGACGCTTTTGGAGTCTGAATAAAAATGTCCGCCGATCAGAAAAACACACCCATCGTCCTCGCCTACAGCGGCGGCCTCGACACGTCGTTCCTCGTTCCCTGGCTGAAGGACAACTACGGCCGCCCGATCATCACGGTCACGGTCGACACCGGCGGCATCGACGCCGCCGGCGCGAAGACGCTGGCCGAGCGCTCGAAGGCCTACGGCGCGATCGCGCATCACCAGATCGACGCGCGCGCCGACTACTTCGAGCAGGTGCTGCGCTTCCTCATCATGGGCAACGTGCGCCGCGGCCAGCTCTATCCGCTGTGCGTCGGCGCCGAGCGCGTCATGCAGGCGCAGCAGATCGCGCTGATGGCGCGCAAGCTCGGCACGAATTCCATCGCGCACGGCTGCACCGCCGCCGGCAACGACCAGGTGCGCTTCGAAGTCGCGATGCGCACGCTCGCGCCGGAGCTCGAAGTGATCGCGCCGGTGCGCGACAAGGCGTTCAAGCGCCAGGAAGAGCTCGACTATCTGAACGCGCGCAAACTGCCGCTGCCGCCGTACGGCGCGGCGTACTCGATCAATCGCGGCCTGTGGGGCGTGACGATCGGCGGCAAGGAGACGCTGACCTCCGAAGGCAGCATCCCGGATTCCGCCTGGGTGCTGTCGAAGGACGCGTTCACGAATCCGCGCCCGCCGGTCAGGCACACGATCGAGTTCGAGAAGGGGCGCCCCGTCGGCATCGACGGGAAGAAGATGTCGGCGGTCGAAGTCGTGGAAGCGTTGGAGACGCTCGGCGCGCCCTATGGCATCGGCCGCGGCATCCACCTCGGCGACACCATCATCGGCACGAAGGGCCGCGTCGCGTTCGAAGCGCCGGCCGCGGAGACGCTGCTGACCGCGCACCGCGAGCTGGAGAAACTCGTGCTCACGCCGCGCCAGCAGCGCATCAAGGAATCGCTGGCGGGTCCGTACGGCGACTGGGTGCACGAAGGCCAGCTGCTGGATCCGGTGTGCCGCGACATCGAGGCGTTGTTCCTGTCGTCGCAGGAGCGCGTGACCGGCAAGGTCCACGTGTTGTTCCGCCCGGGTAGTTTGTTCATCGAGGGCGTCGAGTCGCCGCACTCGCTGATGGCGGTGTCCAAGGGCGTGTACGGCGAGTCGCACGGCGAGTGGTCGCCGCAGGACGCGCTGGGTTTCTCGAAGATCGTTTCGCTCACGGGCATGTTCCATGCCCGCGCTGGAGGCAAGTAAATGCGCACGGTAGTCGTCGACAAGATCGCGTCGGTCACGCAGGCCTGCGGCCTGGGCCAGGAAGTGCGCGTCGCCACCGACAACATTCCCGCCGAGGAAGGCGTGGTCGTCGTCGTGGAAGTGCTGACGAACAAGTCCACGTACAACACGCTCGAGCTCACGAGCGGCCGCATGGCCAAGGTCAGCCAGGGCGACATCGTCGTCGGCGCACTCGGCCATCGCAAGGCGCTGTTCGGTTACTCGGGCCACGTGCCCGAGAGCGTGAAGCCCGGCGACATCCTGCAGATGCTCAACATCGGCGGCGTGCTCGGCGTTTGCGACTCGGTGAACCCGGACAAGGGCAAGCCGTTCGATTGCCGCGTCATCGGCGGCGTGCTCGATTTCCCGTATCTCGGCGAGCGCATCGGCGTGCCGGCGCGCGTCGGTTACCGCAAGTTCGATCCGGATGCGCCGTTGAATACGCAAGGCGTGCCGGTCGTCGCGCTGGCCGGCACCTGCATGGAGGCCGGCAAGACCGCGGCCGCCGCCGCCATCATCGCGCGCATGCGGCATCGCGGCCTGGTCGTCGACGCGTTCAAGGCGACCGGCGTCTCGCTCCGCCGGGACATCCTCGCCTTCGAGGATGCGGGTGCGCGCAACACGCTCATCTTCACCGACTTCGGCATCGTCTCGACCACGCGCAAGGTCGGCCCGGCGATCACGCGCACGATGCTCACCGAGCTCTCCGACAAGAAACCCGACGTCATCGTGTTCGAGCTCGGCGACGGCCTCATGGGCACGTACGGCGTCGACGCGATCCTCGAGCAGGAAGACATCCGCAAGGCGATGACCGGCGTGGTGCTCAGCGCCAACGACCCGGTCGCCGCGTACGGCGGCGTCGACATCCTGCGCAAGCGTTACGGCATCGAGCCGGTGGCGATCACCGGCCCGTCGACCGACAACGCCGTCGGCGTGCAGATCATCCAGGACCAGCTCAAGGTGCAGGCGTACAACGCGTTGTCCGCGGGTGCGGCGCTCGGCGACTCGATCATCAAGTCCATCAACCTGACGCAGGCGCGGCCGCTCGATGTCTGACAACTCCATCCCGGCGATCGTCCTCGGCGGCACGGGTTACGTGTCCGGCGAGCTCATCCGGCTGATCCTCGGCCATCCGACCTTCGTGCTCGCGGGCGTGATGTCCGACAGCTCGCCGGGCGAACCGGCCGGCAAGTCGTTCCCGCACCTCGCGGGCTCGTTGGGCGCGACCGCGTTCAAGTCGCAGGCGGAGATCGCCGCGCTGATCGCGAAGGAGCCGACGTCGGCGGTGTTCTGCGCCGCGCCGCACGGTGCCGCGGCCGCGTTGATCGACAACCTGCTGAAGGCCGGCGAAGCCGCCGGCACGAAGCCGCGGTTCGTCGACATCTCGGCGGACTTCCGCTACGCGACGGCGGCGGCTTACGAAGCCGTCTACAAACATCCGCACGGCGCGCCGCAGCGTCTCGCGCAGTTCACCTGCGCGGTGCCGGAGCACCTGAAGTCCGCGCCGACGCCGCACGTCGCGCATCCCGGCTGCTTCTCGACGTCGATCCTGCTCGCCAGCGTGCCGCTGCTCGCCTCGGGCTGGGTGGAGCCGACGCTGTTCGTCAGCGGCGTCACCGGCAGCACGGGGTCGGGCCGCAAGCCCGTCGAAGGCACGCATCACCCGACGCGGCACAGCGATCTCTATTCTTATGGCGCGCTCGGCCACCGCCACACGCCGGAGATCACGGCGCTGGCGAAGGCAGCCACGGGCATCGACGCCGAATATTCGTTCGTGCCGCACAGCGGCCCGTTCGCGCGCGGCATCCACGCCACCGTGCAGGCGCGGCTGAAGTCGCCGCGCGACGCCGCCGCCGTCATCGGCATGCTGCGCGAGTACTACGCGGGCGCGCCGTTCGTGCGCGTGCTCGACAACGCGCCGCGCGTGAAGGACATCGTTGCATCCAACTACGCGCACGTGTCGGCCGCGGCCAACGGCCGCACGGTCGCCGTGATGAGCGTGGTCGACAACCTGAACAAGGGCGCCGCAGGCGGTGCCGTGCAGTGGATGAATCGACTGTTCGGTTTGCCCGAGACCGCGGGCCTGACGGCGCCGGCCGCCGGGTGGACGTGATGAGCGCGACCATGGCCGACAAACCTGCACCAGCCGCACCGGCGGATGGCCTCGCGCCCGTCTACGCGCAGTACCCGATCGAAGTCGTCGGTGCCGACGGCGTGTGGCTGCACACCCGCGATGGCCGCAAGGTGCTCGACCTCTACGGCGGTCATGCCGTCGCGTCGCTGGGCTACGGACACCGCGCCTGGACGAAGGCGCTGTCCGACCAGGCCGCGCAGATGAATTTCCAGACGAACGCCGTGCCGATGGAGATCCGCGCGCGCGCCGCGCAGAAATTGCTGAAATTCTCGAAGCTGCCGTTCGACAGCGTGTTCTGGATCAACTCCGGCGCCGAGGCCAACGAAAACGCGTTCAAGCTCGCGTTCAAGAACCGCCCGGGGCGCACGCACGTCGCCGCGGTCGAGCAGAGTTTCCACGGCCGCACGGCCGCGTGCGCGTCGACGACGTGGAACGCGCCGTCGAAGTGGTATTTCCTGCCGCGCGCGCCGTTCGACGTGAGCTGGATCAAACGCCGCGACGTCGCCGACATCGCGAACCACGTGACGGAGAACACCGCCGCGGTCATCGTCGAGCCGGTGCAGGGCGTCGGCGGCGCGTTCGACATGGGCCAGGAATTCCTGGCCGCGCTCCGCAAGCGTTGCGACGACACCGGCGCGCTGCTGATCTTCGACGAGGTCCAGTGCGGCGTCGGCCGCAGCGGCACGCCGTTCGCGGCCAACTACTACGGCGTGATGCCGGACATGATCACGACGGCCAAGGCGCTCGGCAACGGATTCCCCGTCTCCGCCCTGCTGCTGACGCCGGCGCTCACGGCGTCGCTGAAGATGGAAAATCTCGGCACGACGTTCGGCGGCGGCCCGATGGCCTGCGCCGTGGCCGAGGCGACGATCGACGCGATCGAGTCGGATGGCCTGCTCGACAACGTCACTCGCGTCTCGAAGTACCTCCGCGACACCTGCAAGGTGGGACCGGTGACCGATTTCCAGGGACTGGGCTTCCTGCACGGACTGCGCCTGAACAAACCCGCCAAGGACGTGCAGAAGGCGCTGCTCGCGAAGGACATCCTCGCGGGCACCGCGGGAGATCCCGCGATCCTGCGCCTGCTGCCCGCCTTCATTCTCAAAGAGGAACACATCGACCGGCTGCGCGCGGCGCTCCTCGATCTGTAAGAACGATGCAAAATTTCCTGGACCTCGCGGACTTCTCGCGCGAGCAGATCTCCGAGCTGCTCGCGCTCGCCGACCGTCTGCAGAAGAAACCCGAACCGGCGGCGCTGGCCGGCAAGATCCTCGGCCTGCTGTTCTTCAATCCCAGCCTGCGCACGCTCGCGTCGTTCCAGGCCGCGATGGCGCGGCTCGGTGGAACGTCGTTCGTGATCTCCGCCGGCCAGGGCACGTGGCAGCTGGAGACGCGCCGTGGCGCGGTCATGAACGGCGCGCCGGCGGAGCATGTCCGCGAAGGCGTGCCGGTATTGGCCCACTATTGTGACGCTCTGGGCATCCGGGCCTTCGCCGGCGGCGTCGACCTGGCCGGCGACCTGGCCGAGACCTCTTTTAAAGAGATGACCGGGCTGGTCTCCAAACCGGTCATCAACATGGAGTCGGCGGCGAACCATCCCTGCCAGGCGCTGGCGGACTGGAAGACGCTCGACGACCTCGCCGTGCCGCGCAAGGCCAAGTTCGTCTTGTCGTGGGTGAACCATCCGCGCGCGCTGCCGCTCGCGGTGCCCGCGGCGACGGTGCACATGGCCGCGATGCGCGGCATGGATGTCGTCGTCCTGCGGCCCGAAGGATTCGCGCTGCCTGCGCCCATCATGCAGAAGGCGGCCGCGGCCGCCGCCGCGTCGGGCGGCACGTTGCGCGAGACCGCCGATCGCGACGATGCGATGAACGGCGCGCACGTGATCTACGCCAAGGAATGGGGCTCCACCTCGAACTACGGCAACGCCGAGGCCGACGCGCGTCAACGCGCCTCGCTCGCCGACTGGTGCGTGCGCGACACGTGGTTCTCGCGCGCCGCCATCGACTGCAAACTCATGCACTGCCTGCCGGTGCGGCGTAATGTCGCCGTCGCCGACGAGGTGCTCGACGGCCGGCGCAGTGTCGTGCAACGCGAGGCCTTCAACCGCCTCACCGTGCAGACCGCGGTCCTGCATCGCCTGCTCTCCACCCCGCAAACCTGACCCACTTCCTCACGGAACAACGCAATGATCATGCATCGCCCCGATCCCGCCGCCGCCATCCGCAGCCTGCGCAGCGCGGCGCCCTACATCCGCATGTACAAGGGCAAGACCTTCGTCGTGAAGGCCGGCGGCGGCGTGTTCGCCGACGCGGCCGCGATGCGCGGCCTCATCGAGCAGATCGCCATCCTCCATTACTTCGGCGTGCGCGTGGTGTTCGTGCACGGCGGCGGCCCGCAGCTGACCGAGATCACCGAGCAGCTCGGCGTGCCGACGCGCATGGTCCAGGGCCGCCGCGTCACCGACCAGAAGGCGATCGACGCGACGTCGATGGTGCTGAACGGTCTGATCAACACGAAATTGCTGGCCCTGTGCCGCGAGATGAACATCGACGCGGTGGGCATCAGCGGCGTCGACGCGGGCCTGGTGCGCGCACACAAGCGCGCACCGGTGAAGATCGACACGGGCGAGACGGTCGACTACGGCTACGTCGGCGACATCGACCTGATCGATCCGAGCGTCATCAACAAGCTGCTCGACAATGGCCTGATGCCCATCGTCAGCCCGCTGTCAGCCGACGACAACGGCACGCTGCTGAACATCAACGGCGACACGGTGGCCGCGGCCATCGGCGCGGCGCTCGACGCCGAGAAGCTGATGTTGTGCACCGGCGCGCCGGGCATCCTCGCCGACGTCAACGATCCGCAATCGATCATCTCGTACACGGATCTCGCAGGGCTGAAGAAACTGCGCGACGAGAAGCGCATCGTCGAGGGCATGCTGCCCAAGGCGAAGGCGATCGAGGACGCGATCAAGGGCGGCGTGCGCCGCGTGCACGTGATGTCGTACAAGTCCCCCGAGGGCATCCTCGCCGAGGTGTTCACGAACGAAGGCGCCGGCACGCTGATCGTGCAGGACGTGAACGCGCTGTCGGCGGCCGAGCAGCAGGGCGCCGGCGGCAACGCCGGCAAGTAGCGCGCCGTGTCGCGGCTCTGGGACAAGGGCATCGATCTCGACCAGCGGGTATTGCAGTACACCGCCGGCGACGACTACGCGCTCGACGAGCGGCTCGTGGAGTACGACGTGCGCGCGTCCATCGCGCACGCCGAGATGCTGCACGCGTCGAAGCTGCTCGACGCCGCGGATCTCGCGGCGATCCGCGACGGGTTGAACGCGCTGGGCGCCGAACACGCCGCCGGCGCGTGGACGATCGAGCTCGCCGACGAGGACGGCCAGACCGCGCTCGAGAAGCGCCTGACCGCGCGCATCGGCGCGGCCGGCGGCCGCGTGCATCTCGGCCGCTCGCGCAACGACCAGGTCCTGACCGCCCTGCGGCTCTATCTACTCGACGCGGCGCCCGCGCTCGCGGCGGGCGCGGAAAGCGTCGCGGCCGCGCTCGATTCGCTGGCGGCGCGCGAGGGCGCGCTGGCCCTGCCCGGCTACACGCACATGCAGCAGGCCATGCCGAGCAGCGTCGCCGCGTGGGCCGGTGGATTCGCGGCCGAGCTGCGTGACGACGCGCTGGCGCTGGCCGCGTGTTCGCGCCGCGCTTCGCGCAGCCCGCTGGGCTCGGCGGCCGGCTACGGTTCGCCGGGATTGCCGCTGGACCGCGAGTTGACGCGTGCCAGGCTCGGGTTCGACAGCGTGCAGACGCCGGTCACCGCGGTGCAGCTGTCGCGCGGCAAGGCCGAGGCCGAGCTGCTGTTCCAGTGTGCACTGCTGATGCAGGACCTGGGACGCCTCGCGTCCGACCTGCTGCTGTTCTACACGCAGGAATTCGCGTTCGTGTCGCTGCCGGCCGAATTCACCACGGGCTCGTCGATCATGCCGCAGAAGCGCAATCCCGACGTGTTCGAGCTGGTGCGCGGCCGCACGGCCGTTGCACACGCCTGCCTGTCCGAAGTGCTCGGGATCTTCGCGAAGCTGCCGTCCGGGTATCAGCGCGACCTGCAGTTGATCAAGCCGCCGCTGTTCCGCGGCATCGACCTCGCGCTGGCCACCGCGGCGATCGTGACCGTAGGAATCGACGGCGTGCGTTTCCGCGCGGACAAGATCAAACTCGACCCCGCGATCCACGCCGCCGAAGAAGCGAACGCGCTGGTCGTGCGGGAAGGCATCCCGTTTCGCGAGGCCTATCGACGGGTCGGCGATAAGTACCGCAAGTAGTCCGTCCCGCGCCGCGGTGACGCCGCGCACGAGAGGACATGATGGCCCTATGGTTCGGTAATCCGACGGTCGACGACGCCAATGCCAGCCACGAAGGGTTGCTGGCCGCGCATCTCGGCATCCGTTTCACGGAGTTCGGCGACGACTTCCTGCGCGCCACCATGCCGGTCGGTCCGCATACGCGCCAGCCCATGGGTTTCCTGCACGGCGGCGCGTCCGCCGCGCTCGCCGAAACGGTCGGCAGCGTCGCCGCGAATTTCGTCGTCGACCGCAGGAAGCAGCGTTGCATGGGCCAGGAGATCAACGCGAACCACCTGCGGCCCGTCGCCGAGGGCCTCGTCACGGGCACCGCGCGACCGTTCCACATCGGCCAGCGCAGCCAGGTGTGGAGCATCGAGATCCGCGATCCCAGGGAGCGCCTGGTGTGCATCTCGCGGCTGACCATGGCCGTGCTCGACTGGAGACCGAAATGAGCGCTCGTCCCGCCCGCACGGGAACGACACTGTGCCTCGTGCTCGCGTTCGGTCTCGCCGCCTGCGGCCAGAAGGGCCCGCTCTATCTACCCGACACGACGCAGGGCGAGGTGGTCACGCGGCCGTCGTCGACGACGCAGGACGGCGCCACCACCGGTCCGGCGAATTCGCCGGCGACGCCCGACGACCCGGGCCGCTCGGCCTCGCCTGCGCCCGAGGTGACGGCGCCGGCCGGCACGCCGGCGGACGGTTCGAAGGACGATCCGAAGAAAGACGACAAGAAGCAGCCGCCGAAGTAATCTGCATGCCCGCACGTCCCTATCTCGTCCTCGTCGACGGCTCCTCGTATCTGTATCGCGCGTTCCTCGCGCTGCCGCCGTTCACCAACTCACGCGGCGAGCCCACCGGCGCGGTATTCGGCGTGCTGAACATGCTGGCGAAGTTCATGAAGGACTACGACCCCGAACGCATCGCGGTCGTGTTCGACGCTCCCGGCAAGACGTTCCGCGACGAATTGTTCGCCGAGTACAAGGCGCACCGCCCGCCGATGCCCGACGACCTGCGTTCCCAGATCCAGCCGCTGTTCGACGCCGTGCGCGCGCAGGGCTTCACGATCCTGCGCGAGACGGGCGTCGAGGCCGACGACGTCATCGGCACGCTGGCCGTGAACGCCGCGAAGCAGGGCCTCAAGGTGCTCATCTCGACCGGCGACAAGGACATGGCCCAGCTCGTCGAACCGAACATCAGCTGCATCAACACGATGAGCGGTACGGTGCTCGACCGCGACGGCGTGAAGGCCAAATTCGATGTCTGGCCCGAGCAGATCATCGACTACCTCGCGCTGGTCGGCGACAGCTCGGACAACATCCCCGGCATCGACAAGGTGGGCCCGAAGACCGCCGCGAAGTGGCTGGGCCAGTACCAGACGATCGACAAGCTGATCGCGGACGCCGCGAACGTCGGCGGCAAGGTCGGCGAGAACCTGCGCGCCGGTCTCGGCACGCTCGAGCTCGCGCGCAAGCTCGCGACCATCCGCACCGACCTCTCGCTGCCGGTCACGCTGGACGAGCTCAAGCGCAAGCCGCCGGACATCGAGGCGCTGCGCGAGCTGTACTCGCGGCTCGAGCTGCGGTCGCTGCTGAAGCAGCTCGACGGTGGCGGCGAGGTGGCGCTGCCCGAGCCGGGGGCGCCGGCCAGCGCGGCACCGACCGCGGCGGCTGCCGCGCCCGCCTCCACCGCGATCACGCTCGAAGGCCCGGCGCGCGCCGTCGCAACGGCGCCGCGGATGTACGAGATCGTGAACACCGAGGCCGAGCTCGACCAGTGGATCGCGCGCCTCTCGGCTGCACCGCTGTTCGCCTTCGATACCGAGACCACGAGTCTCGAATACATGAAGGCCGAGATCGTCGGCGTCTCGTTCGCGACCGCGCCGGGCATCGCGGCCTATCTGCCGCTGAAGCACGATTACGCCGGTGCGCCGGATCAGCTCGACCGCGAAGCCAGCCTGGCGAAGCTGAAGCCGTTGCTGGAGTCGAACGAGCACGCCAAGGTCGGCCACCATCTCAAGTACGACGCGCACGTGCTGATGAACCACGGCATCGAACTCGGCGGCATGCGCTACGACTCGATGCTCGAGTCGTACGTGTGGAACAGCGTGCAGCGGCACGACATGGACTCCGCGTCGGAGCGTTATCTCGGCATCCGCACGATCCATTACGAGGACGTGGCCGGCAAGGGCGCGAAGCAGATCCTGTTCTCGCAAGTGGACCTAGATACCGCCTGCCGCTATGCCGCCGAGGACGCCGACGTCACCCTACGCCTGCACCACGCGCTGTGGCCGCTGCTGGAAAGCGTGCCGAGCCTGCGCAAGGTGTACGAGGACATCGAGATGCCGCTGGTGCCCGTGCTGGCCGGCATGGAACAGCGCGGCGTGCTGATCGACGTCAATGAACTGCGCAAGCAGAGCCAGCAGCTCGGCAAGCGCATGCTGGAACTGCAGCAGCAGGCGTACCGCGAAGCCGGGCGCGAATTCAATCTCGACTCGCCCAAGCAGCTGCAGGCCATCCTGTTCGATGAGCTCGGCCTGCCCGCCAAG
>DATJTW010000110.1:0-23569 GCA_035502995.1 Steroidobacteraceae bacterium
CTGCGCCGAAGCCGTCGTTGCCATGATGGCCGCCCAGTCGACGCGCTGATCGATCGTGAGGCCGGTAGTGCGCGCATTCACCGGGCGGGCGATGCCCGCGTCGCGTTCCTCGCCGGTGACCGTGTCGCCGGCGTACCGCACAGACATCTCGTAGGCGCCCTTCTTGCCCTGCATCTGGAGCATCGCGGAGATCGGGGCGAAGGATCTTTCGACCGTGGCCTTCCAGGATTGCGCGATTTCCGGTGCGGTCATCGAGATGACGAAGCGGCCACCGTCGCGGCGGATTTCCAGCGCTGTCTCGCCCAGCAGCTCGCCCTTCAGCGTGGTGCGGTAGATGAACCGGCCTTCCTTCAGCCGGGTTGCGTCGAACGTGGGATGAGTGTCGGCGCCGGCTGTAGAGGGGCATTCGACGTCTGCCGCTGAAGCAATCTCGCCAGCCGTGAGCAGGGTCATCACGGCGACGGCAACGGACTTCGTCATTCGACGCCGGGGACGATCCGCAGATCCCGCTCCGCGCCATCGCCCAGCGCGCGCAGCGCTTCCTGATAGGCAGGGCTGTCGTGCGCGGCCACTGCCTGCTCCACGCTGTCGAATTCGAACACCACCACGCGCTGCTGCAAACCGAGCTCGTAGACCTTCGCCGGCAGACCACGTGCGAGCACCCGGCCGCCGGCACCTGACAACGCCGGCAATGCCAGCTTCGCGTACGCCGCCATCGCCTCGGGATCGCGAATTGACCGATAGGTGTTGATCCAATACGCCTTCGCCATGGTCAGAAGTCCACCTTGCCGAACCGCGCGAACCCCTGGTTCTGTCCCGGCGGATCGAGCACCGATTCGTCGAGCGGCAGCGGCTCGCCTAACCACTGCGCCAGCGTGGTGTGGTCCGCGACGTCGTCGTCGGTCAGCGGATGCACGAGGCTCGTCAGTCCGGTCGCCTTCAGGATTCCGGTCATGCGCGGCACCGCCGACTCGTAGAACTGGACCTCGAACTGCGGCTTGGGATGCGGGCCGACGCCGCGGTCGTACATGTGGCCGACCAGCACGAGGTCCGGGAAGCTGCCGTCGACGAGCATGTCGCTGAGCTGCTGGTGCAGACGTTCGGCGAGCGGCCAGCTCTGCTCGTCGTAGTAGACGTGGGCGTGCCAGGGATCGCGTGGGCTCATGCCGACAAAGATATCACCGCGGGAATGCCGGACGGACCCGATAGAATGCGCGGCATGCAGAATCAGCCGGCGGATCTGGGCTTTCTCTCGGGTGGCGGCGCGATGGGAGAACGCATCCGCGCATTCCCCTGGTCGAGCACCTCGCTCGGCGATCCGCAGACCTGGCCGCAGGCGCTGCGCACCACGGTGCGCATCCTGCTGACGACGGGCCACCCGACGATGATCTTCTGGGGCCCCGACCTCGCCTGCCTCTACAACGACGCGTTCTCGCGTTCGCTCGGACCGGAGAAACATCCCGCGATCCTCGGCGCCGCCGGCCGGCGCGCCTGGGCCGAGGTCTGGCCCCTCGTCGGCGCGCAGATCGAACAGGTGCTGCGCGGCGACGGCGCGGTGTGGCACGAGAACGTGTGCGTGCCGATCATCCGCTTCGGCGAGCTGCAGGAGGTGTACTGGACGTACAGCTACAGCCCGATCGACGAGCCGGATTCTCCGCACGGCGTGGGCGGCGTGCTGGTGACGTGTTCGGAGACGACCGCGCAGGTGCTGGCGGAGCGCAAGCTCGAGTCCGAGCGCGAACGGTTCGTCCAGCTTTTCGACCAGGCGCCGACCTTCCTCGCGATGCTGCGCGGCCCGGAGCACCTGATCGAGATGGCGAACCCGGGTTATCTCGCGCTCGTCGATCACCGTCCCGTCGTCGGCCGCACGGTGGCCGAGGCGCTGCCCGAGGCCGTGACGCAGGGGTACGTCGCGCTGCTCGACGAGGTCTATCGCACCGGCAAACCCTACTCGGCGTGGGGCTCGAAGTTCACGTTCCGGAATTCGCCGGGTGCGCCGCTGGCGGAGCGGCATCTCGACTTCGTCTATCAACCCGTGACCGACGGCGCGGGCGCCGTCGTCGGCATCCTGGTGCAGGGTGTCGACGTCACCGCGCGCGCGATGAGCGAGCGCGCGCTGGCGGTGAACCGGTCGCGGCTCGATTACGCCATCCGCCTGTCCGGCGTCGGGTTCTGGTATTGCGATCTGCCGTTCGATTTCCTCGAGTGGGACGAACGCGTCAAGGAGCACTTCTTCTTCCCGCCCGACGCACGCATCACGATCGACGATTTCTACGCGCGCATCCACGAAGACGACCGCGCGCCGACGAAGAACGCCATCGAGTCGTCGATCCGCAACCGTACGCCATACGACATCGTCTATCGGACCGTGCATCCGACGACCGGCGCGATGAAGTGGATCCGCGCGCTCGGCGGCACGGACTACGCGGCCGACGGCACGCCGGCGCACTTCGACGGCGTCACCGTCGACGTCAGCGAGCAGAAGCGCGATCAGCAGCGGCTGGCGCAGCTCAACGAGGCGTTGCGCGAGCAGGACCGGCGCAAGGACGAGTTCATCGCGACGTTGTCGCACGAGCTGCGCAATCCGCTGGCGCCGATCCGCGCGGCCGCCAAGGTGATCGCATCACCGAAAGCCGGCGCGGCGCAGGTCCAGCAGGCGCAGCTCATCGTCGAGCGGCAGATCAGCCACATGGCGCTGCTGCTGGACGACCTGCTCGACATCGCGCGCATCACGCAGGGCAAACTGCAGCTGAAGAAGGAAACGCTGTCGCTGATCCCCGTGGTCGACGCCGCGGTCGAAGCCGTGCGCCCGACGCTGGATGCGAAGAACCAGCAGCTCGAGCTGAGCCTGCCGAGCGCGGCGATCCTCCTGGAGGCGGATCATCTGCGGCTGTCGCAGGTGATCTCGAACCTGCTGATGAATGCCGTGAAATACAGCGATCCCGGCAGCCGGATCGAGTTGCGCTGCGCCGTCGACGCGGGTTCGCTGGCGCTGACGGTCGAGGACAATGGCATCGGTCTCTCGCCGGAGTCGATCGGCGGCATCTTCGAGATGTTCTCCCAGGTAGATAGTGTGGCGGGCCGGTCGGAGGGCGGGCTCGGGATCGGGCTGGCGCTGGTGAAAGGGATCGTCGAGCTGCACGGCGGCAGCGTCGAGGCGCGCAGTGGCGGGTTGGGTCGCGGCAGCGAGTTCACGGTGAGGCTGCCGATGGCCGCGCAGTCGCTGGCGGCCGTGCCGGAACTGGCGGATGTCGCGCAGGCGACGTCGGCGCGGCGGCGCATCCTCGTCGCGGACGACAACCGCGATGCCGCGGAGAGCCTGGCGATGTTGCTGGAGATGTCGGGACACGAGGTGCGCGTCGCGCATCTCGGTCGCGCGGCGGTGTCGCTGGCGCAGGTGTTCCGGCCCGACACCGCGTTGCTCGACATCGGCATGCCGGATATCAGCGGGTACGAAGTCGCCGAGGCGCTGCGCGCCGAGCCGTGGGCGGCGAACCTGCGGCTGATCGCGTTGACGGGATGGGGACAGGACAGCGATCGGCGGCGCGCGCTGGAGGCCGGGTTCGATCATCACCTGATCAAGCCGGTGGATCCGGACCGGTTGGCGGAGTTGATCGACGGCGAGGGCTAGCCGGTCACGTCAGGAATTCCTCGATCCGCGCCAGCTCCGCCTCGAGCTCCCGCCTGAACTCCCGATCCCGCGGCGGCCTTCCGCGCTGGTATCCCAACGACGGCACCAGTCGACCATCGACGACCGACAGATTCCCCCAGCCGATCACTTCATTCCGCCACAACAGCGGCAATGCGTAGTACCCGCGCACGCGCTTCACCGCCGGCGTGTACGCCTCGAAACGGTACGGCCACCCCCAGAAGGTCTCGAACCGCTGACGATCCCAAACTACCGGGTCGAACGGCGAGAACAGCCGCACTTCGTCGGCCACGCGATGTCGGCGCGAGCGCGGATCCTCGCCGGCCGGCCAATACCAGGTCTGGCCGTCGACCGTCGCGCTCGGCAACCGCGCCATCGCGCGTACCAGCGCATCCTTCCGCGATTCGTGCCACTGCGGCACCGCATGTCGCAGGAAATACACGAACCCGGACAACGTCCGCGCCGGCAGCGGCGCGTATTTGTTGACGACGACGTCGACGAGCCGGTCGATCGTGGCGTCCACATCCCTCTGCGCCGCCGTCGTCTCGCGCGCTGCATAGAGACGGATGCCGCCCTCCCGCCGCGCGATGCGCAGCAGTCCGCGGTAGTGCATGCCGTCCAGCAGCTGCGTCGACGCATTGCTGGAGCCGCCGAACCAGTTCTTCACCTTGCCGTGCGCGAAGCGCGCATCCACGGCGCGCGGATGCACGACGCCATGCGCACGCACGAACTCGAGCACCTCGTGCGCCTTCTTCCACCGCGCCTTCGTCCATTTCTTGCGCGCGGTGCGCGGATGCATCAGCGCCTGCAGCTCGCGCGGCAGGAAGCCGTAGTTGACGAAGAAGTCCTCTTCGATCGGCAACCGCGCATAGCGGCGCTCGAGATCCCCGGCGCGATAACCGGTGACGCGGTGCCGGAGCGTCAGGTCCTGGGCCCGGGCGGGTGCGCGGATCGGGTCGGCCTGGACGAATCCCAGGCGGTTGATCGCTTTCAACAGGGTCGTCGGCCTGAACAGCGACCGCGCGATGGCGTAGCGGCGCAGGTCGTCGAGAGTCGGGGGCGTCATCGGCGAAGTTTAAGGTCCCGGTGAACCGGCGATTTGACAGATTGCATCCCCGGCCCCGCCTAGCAAGCTTGTTTGTCGGTCACGTCCGACGCCGTGTCGTCAAACAACTTCCCGGCGCGCGCCCTACCCTAACAACCGTGTCGATGGTGATTCGCATCCCAGGGGAGAAGGAAGTGAAGAAATCCGCACCGCTGATCCGCGCCACTCCGCCGCACGACTACCGCCCGGCACTGCAGGGCGCGCTGACCTGGCTCGGCAAACGGTATCTGCTCGCCGAGCCGCTGAACAAGCGTCGCGAGGAGAAGCCGCCGGAGTTCAACGCGCTGCAGCGCGCATAGCCACGAGCCGCGCGCACTCCGATCGCGCGGCTCGCGTTCGTCATCTCCGAAACAGGGCTGGAGTTGAGCCAGCCCGTTTCGAGTCCCGCGCAATTCCCTGACTTTTCTCGAATCGACACGCGCGACACGCATCGCGAGGGCAAGCCCTTTCTGACTTTTTCTTAAGAAAGGCGTCATCTGCCTTCTGCTAGGTTTTTTCCCGCCAGGCGTGTTGAGCATCTCCATCAATAAGGGAAAAACAATGAATGCGATACGTGGCGTCCTCCTCTCTGGCTTTGTCGCGCTGGCGGTCGTCGCCTGCGGCGGCGGCGGCCAGTCCAACCTAACTACCCCCGGCGCCAGCGACGCGCCTCCCGACCCGGTCGCCGCGGCGGACCTGCCCGCCTCCGCCACCGCGCAGATGAAGGCGATCCTCGACGAGAAGGCCGCGCGCACGCCGGCGCAGCAGAAGATCTCCTCCCAGCTGCTGTACGCGAAGAGCGGCAAGTTCCCCGCTCTCAAGCGCCTGCAGAAAGGTGAAACCGCGAAGCCCGGCGACGTGGTCAGCCTGCTGCGGTACGACGACCAGGGCCGCGTGCTCGCCGACCTGAAGGGCGACACGGATGCGGGCCTGCAGATGCAGATCGAGATCGCCGGCGGCACGGTGGTGTCGAGCTCGACCGCGCATCACAGCGCGCGCGCCTGGCTGCCGCTGCCGACGCTCGAATCGCTGGCCAGCCAGCCCGCGGTGCGGTCGATCCGCCCGGCACTGGCGGTGCGGACGAACCGCGCGGATCCGCCGTACGCGTCCGGCAAGTACTCGCACCTGACGTACGACCAGCGCGTCGCCAACGCGCAGGCGGCATTGAAGGAGCTCGCCGAGGCGCGCGCCAACGGCGAAAGCGCCGCGAAGCTCGCGCCGGCCAACGCGCAAGCGGCCGACACCGCCGAACCGAACGCCGGCAGCGTGAACTCCGGCGGCGGCGCGGCCCACGGCACGGATCGCGCGCGCAAGTTCTACGGCGTGGACGGCACCGGCGTCATCGTCGGCGTGCTCTCGGACAGCGACGATTTCAAGGAAGCGTCGATCGCCTCCGGTGACCTGCCGGCCGACACGTTCACGATCCCCGGCCAGAGCGGCCGCCCGGGCTCGGGTGAAGGCACGGCGATTATGGAAATCGTCCACGATCTCGCGCCCGGCGCGAAGATCGTGTTCGCGACGGCGTTCAACAGCCCGGAGAGCTTCGCGGACAACATCCGCCAGCTGCGCTTCACGTACCACGCCGACGTCATCGTCGACGACGTGCAGTACTACTTCGAGAGCCCCTATCAGGACGACATCGTCGCGGCCGCCGTGGCCGACGTCGTCGCCGACGGCGCGACTTACTACTCGTCGGCCGGCAACTCCGGCAACTTCGACGACGGCACGTCGGGCACGTGGGAAGGCGACTTCAAGTCGGGCGGCACGTTGTCGACGATCGGCAGCGGCTACCAGGTGCACGACTTCGGCAAGAAGGTCATCACGAACCGTGTCGAAGTCGGCGGCGACCCGATCGTGCTGCACTGGGCCGACCCGGGCAGCGTCGACGACGCACATGCGTCGAACGACTACGACCTGTTCATCCTGTCGCCCGATCTGCTGAACGTCGTGGCCGCGTCCACCGACATCCAGGATGGCGTCGGCGCCGACGATCTGCCGTTCGAGTTCATCGATGCCACGATTCCGGCGGACTATCGCGTCGTCGTCGCGGCCAAGAGCGGCGCGGCGGTGCGCGCGATCCACCTCGAGCTGTTCGATGGCGAGCTGGGGCTGTCCACGTCGGGCGCCACGTATGGCCACGCGGCCGGAAAGGATGCGTTCGCGATCGGCGCGGTCGATGCCTCCAGCGCGCCGAACGGCGGCGAGTTCGTCGCCGGCCCGACGACGCAGGTCGAGCTGTACAGCTCCGACGGCAACCGCACGATCTTCTACAACCGCGACAACTCGCCGCTCGATCCGGCGAAACAGGCCACGTTCGACGGCTCGGCCGGCGAAGTGCGCAAGAAGCCGGAAGTGTCGGCGGCCGATGGTGTGGCGACCACCCTGCCCTCCACGAGCGGACTGAATCCGTTCTTCGGTACCTCGGCGGCCGTGGCGCATGCGGGTGCGATCGCGGCGCTGCTGAAGTCGGCCGTGCCGACCGCGCCCAACACGAAGATCTACAGCTCGCTGAAGAGCGGCGCGCTCGACATCGAAGCCGCGGGCAACGACATCGACAGTGGTGCCGGCGTGCTCGAGGCGTCCAACGCGCTGCAGAAGGTCGGCGCGAAGCCGGCGGTGTTCCTCGAGCTGGGCACGGTGACGATCATCTCGAGCACCGGCTCGTCGGTCCTCCCGGGCACCAGCGGTAGTTTGTCGATCCAGCTGGTGAACAACGGCGGCCTGGCGCCGACGGCGGTGACCGGCGTGCTGACCAGCTCGACACCGGGCGTGACGATCGGCAACGGGACTTCGACCTACCCGAACATCGCGAGCGGCGGTTCCGGCGCCAACAACACGCCGTACACGTTCACCGTGGACGCTTCCGTGCCCTGCGGGACGCGCATCAACCTCACGTTGAGCGTGGGCTTCACCGGCCGCGGCAAGAATCCGACGGTGTTCGGCATCTCGCTGGTGGCCGGTCATGCGGGCGGCACGATCAGCACCGCATACACCGGCGGACGCGTGGCGATTCCGGACGGCAATGCGACGGGCGTGAACATCCCGATCACGCTGACCAACGTCGGGTTGATCAACGACCTCGCGTTCTCGATCGACGGCGCGACCTGCACCGCGACCCAGGGCGCCACGACGGTGGGCGTCGATCACTCGTGGGTCGGCGACCTGACGTTCACGTTGACGTCACCGAGCGGCACGAAGGTCACGTTGTTCGACCGCGCGGGCGGCATCAACAACAGCGGCAACAACCTCTGCAAGACGGTGTTGACGGATTCGGCGACGAATTCCATCCAGAACATCGCGATCGCGGGTGCGCCGTGGCAGGGCAGCTTCAAGCCGGCCCAGGCGTTGTCGGCCTTCCGGGGCGAGAACGCGAACGGCACGTGGATCCTCAACGCGAAGGACAGCGTGACGATCGATACGGGCAGCGTGCGGGCGTTCTCGCTGAACGTCACCGGGTTCTCGTGCACGCCATGAGTTGAATGGTAGGTGAGAGAGATGCGGGAGGCCGGGGATTTCCCCGGCCTCTTGCTTTGTGGGGGCGTAACAAAGCGTTCCGATGTCGCCGGTATGATGCCGCGATGACAAACGACACGGTCTCGATCGCGGCACGTTCCAGCCGGAACGTCGGCACCTGGTGGTTCGGCCTGTGCGTGCTGGCCGCCGGCAACATCATCGCCTGGCTGCTGGTCGTGAACTCCGGCGGTCACTCGCTCGGCGACGCGCAGGTCGCGTTGTCCGCCTTGTACGTGTTCGGCTGCGCGTACCGCTGTTTTCTGCCCGTGTATGACATTCCGCGGATCGGCATCGTGGATTCCTGGGCGTCGAGCGTCGCGGTCGGCCGCTCCGTGGCCACCGTCGCGGAGCTGGCGTTCGCCGCGCAGTGGGCCGTCTATCTGCATGCCAGCGAGCTCCCGCTCGTGCGGCTGGTGTCGCTGACGATCGTGCCGCTGATCGTCGTGGCCGAGATCTGCTCGTGGCATGCCGTGCTGACGACCTGCAACCGCGGGCACATCTACGAGAACTCGTTGTGGGGAATCGCCGCCGCGTTGATCGTCATCTGCCTGGTGACGATCGCCGTTGGAGATCCGACCGCGCGCACGCTGGCGCTGGCGGTATGGGCGATCGGCGGCGCGATGTACGTGGCGTACATCTTCATCGAGGATGTGCCGATGTACCGCCGGCGGTGGAAGTCGGATCTCGCGGAGGGCCGGCCTTATCTGAGCGTCGCGCAGGGGCTCGTCGATGTCTCGCGCCGGCGCGTGGTGTCGCGGCGCTGGGAGGACTGGCGCGGTGAAGTCGTGTGGATGACGCTGTATTTCAGCTTCGGCGTGTGGGTGAGCATTTCGTTGATCTAGCCCGCGCCGTCACGGCTGCCCCTGCCCGCCCGCCGACCCGTAGACGTGCCCGGTCGTGAAGCTTGCGTCCTCGGCGGCCAGCGTGACGTAGATGGACGCGAGCTCCGCCGGCTGTCCCGGCCGCTCGAACACCGTCTTCGAACCGAACTGCTGGTATTTCTCGACCGCCTGTCCGCCGCTGATCTGCAGCGCCGTCCACACCGGGCCCGGCGCCACGCCATTGACGCGGATGCCCTTCGGTCCGAGTTGTTTGGCCAGCGACTTCACGTAGTTCATCGTCGCGGCCTTCGTCTGCGCATAGTCGTAGAGATCCGGCGACGGGTCGTACGCCTGCTCGGACGTCGTGCCGATGATGCACGCGCCCGGCTGCAGGTGCGGCAGCGCCGCCTTGATGATCCAGAATGGCGCGTAGAGGTTGGTCTTCATCGTGGCATCGAAGTCATCGCTCGAGAGATCGAGGATCGATGCACGCGCCTGCTGGCGGCCGGCATTGCACACGACGATGTCGAGGCCACCGAGCTGTTTCACCGCGTCGGCGACGAGACGCCGGCAGAAGGCTTCCTCACGCAGATCGCCCGGCAGCGCGATGGCCTTGCGGCCGGCCTCCTTCATCAACGCGACGACTTCCTGCGCGTCGGGCTCTTCCGTCGGGAAATAGTTGATGGCGACGTCCGCGCCCTCGCGCGCGTACGCGATGGCCGCGGCGCGGCCGATGCCGGAATCACCGCCGGTGATCAGCGCCTTGCGGCCGGCGAGTCGGCCCGAGCCGCGGTAGCTCTGCTCGCCATGATCCGGTTTCGGCGTCATGTCGCGCGCGAGGCCCGGCCAGGGTTGCGTCTGTTCGGGGAACGGGGGTTTGGGATATCGGGTGCGCGGGTCGTTCATGCGAGCGGTGAACTCCTGTCAGCGGCTGAAATACAGCCAGAGCGCGAGTGCCAGCAGCGTCACTTCGAGCACCGCGGTGCCTAGCGTGACGGTCCCGACTGGCCAGAATCGCGCCAGCGAGATCAGCCGGAAGAGAACGATGGGCGCGTAGAGAACGATGGAAAACAGGAGACCCGGTTTGTGCCAGGCCGGAGTGCGCGCCAGCAGCCAGAACGCGATGGCGAGCCCGACCTGAAGTCCGCCGTAGATCGACAGATATTCGGATCGCCCACCGCTCGTGAGCGCCGTGAACCCCATGCCGGGCGCCGTGCGCGACATCGCGACGGTGCACCAGACGGCGAACACCAGGTAGAGCGCGGCGTTGACGTAAAGATATAGAGCGGGCATCGCGGGCAGCCTAACGCGCGCCGCGGACGATGACGTCGGCCAATCGAGACGAATGGGGTCGGAAGATGGCGTCGAAGCGCCGGTCCGCAGGTCTCAGCTCTTCGTGTACCGCCCGTCGAACGCGACGGTCCAGCCGCCCTTTCCGTCCGCGGCTTCCCAGAGCTGGCGCACCGACCCGTCCTCATTCGGTGTCCACGTGATGCGCTGCTTGACCAACGCACCCTTCGCGTCGGGCGCCAGACCTTCGAGCACCATGCTCTTGCCCGTCCATCGGCCTTCGAGCACTAACAACAGTCCGCTGTCGTCGACCCAGGTCTGATGCCAGACCTTTCGCACCGGATCGTAGGCGTTGAGGCTTTCGCCGGTATATCCCTTGCCGGTCGCGTAGTGCTCGTGGATCACGCAGCCGCCGTATTCGGACGTGATGCGATTGAGGCCGGCGAGCTTTCCGTCCGGCACGGTGACGCGCCAGTCGCCGATCCAGAAGTCGAACTGGCGATGCTCGGGGCTGGAGCACGGCGCGGGCGGCGCCGCCTGCGTGACCGTCGCGAATAGCGGTAACGACAAGGCGATGCGGATCATGGTCGAGTGTCCGTGAGAAAAAAGGGCCCGGCCGCCGGGATACTACGCGGCCGGGCCCACGAGCGGGGTCGCGCTCGTTCAGAACTTCATCGTCGCCGAGACGAACACCTGCCGACCCATGATGTCGTAGGTCGAGTACGTGTTCGCCGCGCCGCCACCCACGACTTCGACCGTGCCCAGCGGCGGATCCTTGTCGAGGATGTTGTTGATGCCGAGACGGACCTGGATGTCATCGTTTGCGTTCCACGTGCCCGCGAGATCGAAATAGCTGAACGTCGGGAACGTCGCGCCGAACGCCTTGAACTGCGGCAGACCCGTGTCCGGATCCGTGTGTTCCGCGCCGGCCAGCGTGGGATCCGAGCTGTTGTTGTCGAGCGCCACCTTGCCGATGTAACGCCAGGTCAACGCGACGTCGAAGTTCCACGGCGTGCTCCACGTGGTGCGCAGGTTGTGGCGCCAGCGCGGATTCACCGTGCCGCAGGTGTTGCCGTAGAGACCGGCGCAGTCGTAGGTGTGCGCGCCCGGCAGCGGCGTCGTCTTCGTCGCGAGCAGATAGGCGCCGTTCATCGCGAACGACAACGAGCCCGAATCGCCCAGCGGCCACTTGTACCCGGCCTGCAGGTCGATGCCGCTGATCTCGGCGTTCGCGATGTTCAGGTTCTGCTGGACGATGTAGCCGCCGTCCGGGATGTTGTTGCCCGTCAAACCACCGGTGTTGTGGCCGCGCACGATCAGCGAGCAGTAGGTGGGATCTCCCGTGTTGAGACAGGTGTTCAACGCCACGTTCGCCGCGATTACGCCCACCACGTCGTCGATCTTGATCTGGTAGTAGTCGATGCTCGCGTTGAAGTTGGGCAGCGCCGTCGGCGTGATGTTGAAGCCCAGCGTGTACGACTCCGCCGTCTCGTTGTCGAGCTCCGGGTTGCCGCCGGTGAGCTGCGAGAGCTGGCCCAGGATCGCCTTCGGGATGAAGTTGGTCGTGCTGCCGTTGCCGTAGCGCGCCGTGAACGCCGCCCGCTCCGCCTCGGGCACGGTGCGCAGGCACTGCTCGAGAGTGGCCGCGGCCTGCTCGATGTTGTCCGGCGACGAACACGGATCGTCGCCGAGCTGGATGAGGCCGACCAGCGCGCCGTTGTACAGCTCGACCACCGTGGGCGAGCGCACCGCGTGCTGGAACGAACCCCGGAAGCGCAGCGACTCGACCGGCGCGTACTGCGTCTCGAACTTGTACGTGTTCACGCGGCCCGTGCTCGAGTAGTCAGAGAGGCGGTAGCCGGTGTCGAAGACCAGGTCCTTGATGCCCGGCTTGTCCTGCACCAGCGGCACGCGGACTTCGACGAAGCCTTCGCTCACCGAGACGCTGTTGTCGATGCCCACCGCGGCGCTGCCGAAGCCCGAGAGCTGGCCGCTCGCGAGGCCCGCGTCCGGCGTGAACTTCACGTTCTCGTTGCGGTGTTCGTAGCCGACGTTGATCGCCACGCCTTCACTGGCCGTCGGTAGTTGGAGGCCATATTCGCCGAGCTTGCCCGAGACTTCGCCGTGGATCGTGCGCAGCGTCGTCGTGCCGTAGCCCGTGCCGGCTAGATAGAGGAAGTCCAGCTGGTCCTGCGTGACGCCGCCGTCCTGGAAGATGTTCCACGGCACGCAGCGCCCGCCACTGATGCACACCGGGTTGCCGTTCGCGTCTTCACGGACCAGCAGCGCCTGGTCGATGGCCGTGAAGTTCATGTACTTGTCGTTCGAGGTGAAGAACGTCGTGTAGTAGTACTGCGCGTAGGCGTCGTAGCTCCAGGCCGCGCCGAGATCGCCGCGGCCGCCGAGCACCGCACGGTAGTTGCTGTGCTCGTAGTCGCTGCTGCGGCCGCCACCCTCGATGTTGCGACGGCCGATCGCCACGTTGACCGTGACCGGCGCGCCGCCGGCCGCGATGGCCGCGCGGTCCGCGTCGATCTGCGCCTGCGTGCACAGCGACAGCGCCTGCTGGGCGCTCATCAGCGGGTTGCTGCAGTTGATGTTGTAGTTGCCGCTGATCGGGTCGTTCGGGTTCGAGAAGAGGAACGCCGCCGCGGGCGCGACCTCCTGATGCGAACGATCGTTCATGTAGCCGAACTCGGTGTACACCTGGAACTGGTCCGTCATGTCCAGATGGCCCATGAAGCCCGCGGTGTAGCGCTCGTCGCCGCGCTGCATGTAGATGAAGGGCTGCGAGTTGAAGAACGCCGGCGGGTTCGTCGGCGCGGAGTCGAACGGGATGAAGTCATGGCCCAGCACGCCGTATTCGGCGAAGGCGTTCGGGCCCGTCTGCGGCTGCCAGTAGTTCGAGTTCTGGCTGCCGGCGCAGACCGCGCCCGTCAGGTCGTCGCTCGGGTTCAGCTGGCAGCCGCCGAAGTCGCGGTCCGAGCTCTTCACCGGATCGTTCTTCATGTAGCCGAAGTACGCCGTGACGTTGCCGCGGCCATCGGCGAGGCTCGTGCCCGCGATGAAGTTGATCGCCACCGACTTGCCGTCCGTGCTCGTGCCCTTGAGCGGTGTCTCGCCCGCGTCGAGCTGCGCCTGCTGGGCGTACGAGTTGTCGTTCTCGTGCCAGTTGCCGCCGAAGTTGGCGTCGACCTGGAAGCCCTCGAAGTTCTTCTTCATGATGAAGTTGATGACGCCGGCCACGGCGTCCGAGCCGTAGGTCGCCGACGCCCCACCCGTCAGCACTTCCACGCGTTCCACCAGCGCGGAGGGAATCTGGTCGAGGTCGGGCGCCGGCGCCTGGATGAACGTGTACGGCGAGCCGATGCCGAGGCGGCGGCCGTTGACCAGCACCAGCGTGCGCTGCGGACCGAGGCCGCGCAGGTTCGCGGTGGCCACACCGCCCGCGGTAGTTAGCCCCGGCGTGCGGTTGCCGAGGTCCTGGCCCAGGTCGTTCGTGAAGTTCTGCGGCAGCTGGCTGATGATGTCCGTGATGTCCGTCTTGCCAGAGACCTGGATGTCCTGGCGCGTGACGACCTGGATCGGACTCGTGCTCGTGGCGTTCGGGCTCGCGATGCGGGAACCCGTGACGATGACTTCGTCCATGCTCTCCGTCGGTGCGGGTGTTTGCGCGAAGGCTTGCGCGCTCAACAGCGCCGCGGCGGCGCCCGGCAGCGAAGAACGAAGGGTGTGAGACCTGCGATGACGTTTCATGTCGACTCCCCGTGTTGATGGTTGGCGCTGTTGCGTTCCCCTCACTCACACGTTCCAGCGACCTGTTCCGGAAGATAGGCCGCGGGAAAAAGTCGAAGCAGATTTGTGACCGGGCGGGTCGGCCGCGGGACGAAGTGGTTCCTGGTGGGACGAAGTGGCTGCGGGCGTGATCAGCCGGCTGCGCGCGCGGCGCGAATATATTCTGTTGTAGGAATACCGCTTACGATTGTTTGGCCGATACGCCTGACAAGAACGCGCGGATTTCGCCGGAGCGTTCGCGACTCGAGACGAGCCGTGCGCCGCTGCGCATCACGAAGCAGAACTGGCCGCGGTCGTGCTTCTCCACGTACGAGAGCTGGCGGATGTTGATCAGCAGCGAGCGCTCGATCTGGACGAAGCCGAGCGGCGCGAGGCGCGTGGTGATGCGCTTGAGCGTGGCGCGCGCCAGGTATTCGTTCGCGCCGACGTGCGCCACGACGTAGTTGCCCGCGGAGTTCAGGTACTCCACGTCGTGGGCGTCGAGGAAGTAGATGCGCCCTGCTTTCTCGCCGACGATCTGCGGCGGCCAGATCTCCGCGGCGCGCGCGCCGATCGCTTCGTCGACCGCGTCGTTGAATTGCGGTGGATTGACCGGCTTGTAGAGGACCTTGACGTCGACGCCCGCCGGCTTCGGGTCGGATTCGTGGCGCGACGAGACCATGATGGTCGCGGGCGTGGCGTCGGGATTGAGGGAGCGCAGGACGTCGGAGCCACTCATGTCCGGGAGGCGCGCGTCGAGCAATAGAAGATGAGCATCCGTGTCGTGGATGACGTCGATCGCCTGGGCGCCGCTTGTAACTTCTGCAACGACGTCGAGGTCCGGCCGGTCGACGCATAACCGATGCAACTGCGCGCGAACGGCCGGCTCGCCGTTCACGATCAGCGTTCGCACGTGACGTTGACGTGCTGAGAGGCGCATCGGGGCTCCCTGGTTTGCGGAAACGGTTATCCGCTGGTTCGCGGTGACATGGACGGTGGCCTTCCCAAAGTGTTGATGCCGGTTGGACGGGAGAGAGTCGCGAATGGTTGCGGGAGGTGCGACGGGGCGAAGCGTAGAAGCGTCGCGGCGAGCGGTCGCGCGGTGAACCGTTCGGGGAATCTCGAGTCGTGATGCACGCGATGGCGTGCTGGATGCCGCTCTCGGTCGTTCGATTCGATATTGGATATTCGAGTTGGCGAAGAGCGTTGGCTTGGTCAGGTGATGTCAGCGGTGAAGCCGATAGGTCGACCAGTCGTTGAGGGCGGCGACATCAGTTGGCGAATCGCGTCGAATACCACACGGAACTGGCGGTCGTATTTGCTTTCGAGGACTGCGAGCTTTCGAGCGAGATCCGCGTTCGACGAAAGCATTTCGCGCAGACGAACGAATGCGCGCACGATTTCGACATTGACCATGACAGCTCGTTTGCTCCTCAAGACACTGGATAGCATCGCGACGCCCTGCTCGGTGAACACGTACGGGAGAAACTTCCGATGCTTGCCGCGGCCAGTTTTTAAGGTGCCAATTTGGCACCTTAAAGCTGCCTCCTCCTCCACCGTCAGCTGAAACATGAAATCGGCAGGAAAGCGATCGCGATTCCTTTGTACTGCACGATTCAATATCTTGGTTTCCACTCGATAGAGTCGGGCGAGGTCGGTATCCAACATCACTTTCTGACCGCGCAGGTGGTGGATGCTCTGCAAGATCCTGGAGAGGGAAACCGCTTCCGAATCCGATGCAACCATTCGATCAGTGTACGGACCTGGCTCAAACGGGCAATCGTCGAAAATTGCGCAACTCGAGACTTTTGTGGCCGCGCCGTTGATCACGCGCTCGATGTAGATGATGCGGTCCCATTCGGTCGTTCCGGGTGCGCTCATCGGCGACACCGGCCTGTCAGCGTCTTGTCACGGACATTGCGCCCAAGGGCCTATGATGGCCGCCCATGAACAACGACCCCCAACCCGCCTCGCTCGATCGCCTGTACTCCAAGGTAACGCGCCGAATCGTGCCGCTGATGGCGCTCGGCTACGTGGCCGCCTATCTCGACCGCGTGAACGTCGGGTTCGCGAAGCTGCAGATGCTCGGGGATCTGCGGTTCAGCGAGACCGTTTACGGCCTCGGCGCCGGGATTTTCTTCGTGGGCTACTTCCTGTTCGAAGTCCCCAGCAACCTGATGCTCCACCGCATCGGAGCGCGGCGCTGGCTCGCGCGGATCATGATTTCGTGGGGAATCATTTCCGCGGCGATGATGTTCGTCACCACGCCCGCGAGCTTCTATGCGTTGCGCTTCCTGTTGGGCGCCGCCGAGGCTGGGTTCTTTCCCGGAGTCATCTACTACCTGACGCAGTGGTATCCGGCGGCGCGGCGCGGAAAGATCGTGGCGTTGTTCATGACCGCTGTTGCGCTGTGCAGCGTTGCGGGAAGCCTGGTGTCCGGCGCGATCATGCAGCAGTTCGACGGCGCCGGTGGATTGGCTGGCTGGCAGTGGTTGTTCCTGATCGAGGCGTTACCCGCGCTCGCCATCGGCGTTTATTACCTGCTGCGGCTCACCGACAACATCCAAAGCGCCACCTGGTTGCAGCCCGACGAGAAGGCGGTATTGGCCGCACAGCTTTCCGCGGATGAGTCGGACGCGCCTGCTGGCTCGTTCAAGGCCGCGTTTCAGGACTGGCGCGTGTGGGTCTCGTGCCTGATCTATTTCGCCTGCGCGTCCGGGATCTACGGACTGGGATTCTGGCTGCCGACGATCATCGCGGACCTGGGCGTCAAGCGCCCGCTCGAGATCGGCATGCTCACGGCGATTCCGTACGCCGTGGCGGCGGTGGGCATGGTGCTGGTCGGCCGCAGCTCGGATAAGCATCGGGAGCGGCGCTGGCATTTCGCCGTGTCGGCGGCGTGCGGTGGACTGGGCCTGGTGTTGAGCGTGCAGTTCTCGAACTACCCCGCCGCGGCGTTGGCAGCACTGACGCTCGCGACGTTCGGCGTGATGTCGGCATCGCCGTTGTTCTGGAGTTTTCCGACGGCGTTCCTGAGAGGCGCGGCAGCGGCGGCGGGGATTGCGATCATCAATTCAGTCGCGAATCTGGGCGGGTTCGTGATTCCGTTTGCGGTGGGGGCGATCAAGGATGCGACGGGGTCGACGGGGGATGGGATGTATTTTCTGGCGGCGTTGTTGTTTGGGGGTGCGGTGTTGGCGGTGGGCGTGAGACTGGCGGATCGACAGCGCCCGCCGATCTGACTAACTACCCGGCACCACCCGTTCGGGTGATGCCGCGCGAGTTCGCAGTTCGTATACTGCATGCACGCACAACGGAGGTGCCCATGCGTTCCATCGACGAACTCGCCAACGATCTCTGCTCGCTCGCCGCCCAGCTCAATGCAGACAACCACCGCTTGCTCGTCCTGATCGCCGAGTTCGATCGGCGCGGCGGCTGGGCGCTGGTTGGCGCGCAGTCCTGCGCGCATTGGCTGAACTGGATGTGCGGCATCGGCATCGGCGCGGCCCGCGAGAAGGTGCGCGTCGCGCGCGCGCTCGAAACGCTGCCGAAGGTGTCGGCCGCCATGGCCGCCGGCCAGCTCAGTTACTCGAAGGCGCGGGAGATCACGCGCGTCGGCAACGGACACAACGAGGAATATCTGCTGTCGATCGCGGAGCACGGCACGGCTGCGCATGTGGAGCGACTCGTGCGCGCCTATCGGAGTTGCGAAGAGGCGCAGGAGCTGTCGCGGGAGCAGCGGCAGCAGAAGAATCGCAGCGTGTCGGTGCGTCATGGTGACGACGGCTCGATCGTTTTCGTCTGTCAGCTGCCGGCGGAAACGGGCGCCATGCTGATGAAGGCGCTCGATGTCGCGCTGGAGGATATCCCCGTGTATCCGGAGGTCCAGGCCGGGGACGTCAAGGTGTGCGTGCCCATCGTCGAGCGGCGCGCGGATGCACTGGCGCGCATCGCCGAGAGTTTCCTCGCGCACGACGTGCTCGCGGCGCCCGGGACGGATCGGCAGCAGATCGTCGTGCATGTTGCCGCCGAGACGCTGCGCAATCGCGCCGCCGGCTGCTGCGAGATCGAACATGGGCCGTCCATCGCGGCAGAAACCGCGCGACGGTTTTCATGTGATGCCAGCCTGTTCGCGCTGATCGAGGATTCGGATGGAGAGCCTCTCAACGTCGGGCGGAAGACGCGGACGATTTCAACGCCGCTGCGTCGATTGCTGGAAGCGCGCGATAAGGGGTGTCGATTTCCGGGGTGCGCGAACGCGCGGTATATCGACATGCATCACATCAAGCATTGGGCGAATGGCGGGGAAACGAAGCCGTCGAATCTCGTGTCGCTGTGCCGGTTTCATCATCGCGCCGTGCATGAGGGCGGGTTCGATGTACGCATTCTGGATGATGGAGCGTTGCGGTTCGTGCGGCCGGATGGAGAGGCGGTGGAGAGCATGGCGGCTCAGCGGCCGGCTACCGGCCGCGGCGCGTCGGGTGAGTCCGCGACGAGTGAGCAGTGGAAGTATCGGGGAGATCGGATGGATCTGCCGACTGCGGTGGATATCCTGATTCAGCGCACGCGCAAGGCGGGGGACGTTCCAGCTGGAACGTCGTGAGCGCGGATGAGACGGTCGAGGTCGGCGCGAAAGAAGTCGTGATCCGGAATGACGTTCCCTCTTAGAATCGCGACGACCAGCGAAGGGAGTGGACTGTGACATTCGCGATCTACATGTTGGGGTTGGCGATCCTGATCGGCGGCATCGCCTGGGGCCTCGTGTTGGCGGGGCTCGCCGTGAAGTACATCGTGATCACGTGCCTGATCGTGGGCGGGATCGGGATCATGACTGCTGCGTCGAGGACGCGGATGAAGGATTCGGCTTAGCGCAGTACGCCGGGAAACGGCGGTCGCATGGATGCGGTCGGCTGCTTTTGTGTGTCCGCTGCCCATGCGCAGTCGCCTGCGCGCGCTGCCGCACCGCCCCGTCGTCACTGAAATTGTGGTGACCAGCGAGCGACCCGCCGACGAGATCGATCGAGGAGCAATGACTTTCTTGCATCGACCGGGAGAAGGCCGAGGCCTTTGAGATGAAGACAAAGAAAGAGATCGTGGATAACTGGCTGCCCCGCTACACGGGCACCCCAATCGAGAGCTTCGGCGACTTCTTCCTGCTGACGAACTTCGGCAACTACCTCGAGATCTTCGCGGAGCGCACCGGCGCCGAGATCATGGGCCGCGGCCGCCCCATGCCGAACGCGACGGCTGACGGCATCTCGATCGTCAATTTCGGGATGGGCAGCGCGAATGCGGCCACCGTCATGGACTTGTTGTCTGCGCGGATGCCGAAGGCCGTGCTATTGCTCGGCAAGTGTGGCGGGCTCAAGAAGAAGGTGGGGATCGGCGACCTGGTGTTGCCGATCGCAGCCATCCGGGGCGATGGAACCAGCAACGACTATCTTCTGCCCGAAGTGCCCGCCCTGCCCGCGTTCAGCCTGCAACGCGCCGTGTCGACGGTGATCCGCGACCTGGGGCTCGACTACTGGACGGGCACCGTGTTCACGACCAATCGGCGTGTGTGGGAACACGATGACGAGTTCAAGGACTATCTACGCCGCACTCGCGCGATGGCGATAGATATGGAGACTGCGACGATCTTTGCGGCGGGGTTTTCGAATCGAATTCCGACCGGGGCGTTGATGCTGGTCAGTGATCAGCCGATGGTGCCGGAGGGGGTGAAGACGGAGGCTTCGGATCGGAAGGTTACGGATGAGTTCGTGAAGAGGCACATAGAGATTGGCGTAGAGGCGCTGCGGTTGATTCGGCGGAATGGGAAGAGCGTGAAGCACTTACGATTTGAAGACGGGCCTGGCGGTGACTAGTCAGTCCGGAGTACGCGAGGATATTTGCGGGCGCTGTCGACGAGGGATGTGCAGAGTATCGCCCAGGGCATGTGACTGCTTGCGGACGATGGAGTCCGCGTAATATCCCGACGAGCGGCGACTTGAGTGAACTATGACATTCGCGATCTACATGTTGGGATTGGCGATTCTGATTGACGGCATTGCCTGAGGCTTGGTTCTCGCCGGACTGGCCGTGAAATACATCGTAATCACGTGCCTTATCGTGGGTGGCATCGGGATCATGACTGCTGCGTCGCGGACAAGAGTGAAGGACGCCCCTTAGCGCCCTCCGTTCTCAGGGACGCGCGGTGAGGCCATCGCGCGGATGGCGACCGGCGCCAGCAACACGCACGAGATCCGGCAAACAATCAGGCGGACACAGACGAAGCTCGCGGAACCGATCTGCGTGGAAGAGCTCAATGTTGCTGCCAGCACGTCGCTTTTCCACCAGCACTTCGACGCGCTGACGGAAATGAACCCGGTGCATTCTTGGAATCGGCCGCGCCTGACAGAAACGCGACTCATCTTGTTAGCTAAACAGGCGGGTGCGCAGAGCGCCGCGTATCGAGTGGAGGTCTCCGCGTGTGTCGCAGCTAATCAGGAGCGCGCACGGATGGGGGGAACCAACCAATCAAACACGCGCTAGAGATGCGAAATATAAACGCACGCATCGAACGATCCGGCATGTCTCGATACTCAAACACTCCACGGCGGCAAGCTGGGAGCGCTTCTAGGAACATGCATGAAACTATCCGCTCGCTTGCTCTAGTGACGATTCACTACAAAATTTGAAGCGATTTGAATAGGCCACGATGAACGCAAATCTTCTCGCTCATGTTCAATCGAGCTTCGTTGTTGAGGTATCTAAATACCGCGTGGTTTGACTGCCTAGGAACATTCCCGATGACACTGAAATGGAACAACACCTGCAAGATGAACCTACCGTCGCGACTGGGGAGCTCCTTTAGATCGACGAGCTCTTTATGCATGCTCAAAAACTCATCGATATGCAAAGCCTGCTTCCTGCGCTCGGAAAACAAAATCAGGATGCGTTTTATCTCAGGAATAATCCCGTGAATCTCGTCCTCCAACTCACTGCGCAGGTAATTGGAGAATGACTTGTCCTCTGATCTGACGATCTCAGGGGTTATTAGAGTCAAATTGTGGTCTATCGCTTGCTCAGCGCACACTTGCAAGTATCGAATGAAATCTCTTGGTCGCATCTGAGTACTGCGAGTAATGTACTCAAATGCTGAAGATCTAACCGTTTTGCGATGCCCGTGGAAAACGTCTGTGCTGTCAAACACTCGCAGCCACGCTTGACCGAAGTCCAGCGGCTTTCCTGCAGGATTTATGGCTCGCGATATGCGGAACGCGAGAAGATTCTTGATTCCTTGTGAGTCCCAAGAGAGCTCCAGTTTGTAGTCACTCCATTTGGTCTTGTCGGGATCTTGCAAAACATCGTAAATGTCATCTCTCAAAAATACGATTGGATAGAGCTTCCACTCGCGAAACACGGAACGCACATCTTGAATCGCTTTAAAAAGGCTCGTCAGCAGCTCGGTGTATTGCCGATATTTGTCCGGATTCACGATGTCTTTAAAGTCTTCATCCAGCTCGTCAAAAAGAATCACATACGTTGACGCACCCAACCTTCCACGAATGAACTCCTCGAGAATCTGAACTTTCTCTCCAAGCTCCAGCGCAACTTCGCCTGCCATCCCTTTCGTACGGCCAAATGCTGCGCCAGTCCCCAAAATCTTTAGCTCGAAATTGACGTCGGTCCATCGTTCGACGGCATTCGGCAAGGCGTGGGAGATATCAACGTTGAACAACGGCTCGAGCTTTTCTCGCGAGGCGATGTCGACGTCAGGATTCTTATGCAGTAGTTTGCAAGTAGTCGAATAGATTAAGTACTTCCATAGCGTGATGTATTGATTCGGCGACGTATAGCCTTTGTCGTTTAGTGAATAGAGTCGATTGAACGGAAAATTCTTGAACGTCAGCTTCTGCGCGAAATATTTCGGCGATTTTTTTGTCGCGAGGTACTCACAGATCGCCGTTTTGCCGGTCCCTTTTCTCCCAATTACAAATGAGCGGTGTCCTTGCGAAAGGCGATCGATCGCGTTTGTGTGATAAAAATACTTCTCCGAACTCTCGAGTTTCGCCTCAAGCTTCCAGTTTGCAATCTCTTCTAACAATGTCATTGGGATTCCTCACATTGCGGGCTAACTAGCAGACACGTCGATCTCGTTAAGAACCCTCCACAAACTGCTCAACGCTGTACCCTTTTTCTTTAAGCATCGAGATAAGTTTTGAACGTACGGTCTTGTAGTCTTTCTTGTTTCGTTCGTACCGCCCTTTGCTTAGTTTGTAAGGCGGACCCCCGTAAGTCAGGCTGAAGCCATCCTCATCAGAATCCACTTCAATTTTTTGGTCGCAAAAGTCATCGAGCGTGGGGTGCGTAAGAATGCCTTTCGGAGAGGGCGTCAATTGCCAAATTGCTAAATCACGAACTACTTCATTTTTTATCATGTAGTCGTATAGATCGATCGCGACCCTAGCAATCGAACCGCCAACTGAGTTTGCCACCTGCCTAGTTAGGAACTCGATGTTCTCGGTCGCGGTTCTCAATGACGCAAGCACTTCACCCGTGCGTCTCGCCTCACTCTCCTTTGCCAGAAATCTAAACATCAGCCCGGCCCACTGCTGCTTTAAGTAGGCCTGAATCTCCTCAAAGTCGGAGAAGGGTACCAATGCGTTGTTGATGCCCTGAGATTGGACTTGATCGATAAAAGAGAAGACTCTTATTGAATCGACGTTCGGATACGTGATGCGAGTTGCATCGACAGCTGGATTCGCTTGATTTGACTGGTATAGACGGTACTGCTCAAGCACAGGCCTCTCAACCAAAGCGAAGACAGGTATTTTGGTTCTTGTCGCCTCCAAATATTCCGCATTAGTTATCGACTTGTCGGTACCCGCAAAAGCACCACCAGTGCGTCCGCCGATAATCAACACAAATATTTGGCACGTAGGAACGTCAGCTACGCAGGCATCTTGCACATGAAGAGTTGGGTCAAAGAATACCGCCCCTTCTTCACTCAACACTGGTTCGTAGCCGAGAGTCCGGATGAAAAATTTCAGATTCTCTCGCACATACCTCAAGTCGTAGAACGTTGAACTAACAAAAATTCTTGGTGCTGGCATGATGATGCTCGACTAACAAACAACGACCACCTAAGTAGCTAGGCAAAGATAACTGCTAGTCAAGCGCTCGTCGATCCGGCCTTGTCACGCAATTGCCCGTGCGTCGTCATGTTTGTCGGTCCACGAGAAGAGTTATTCGAGTTTTTTTGCGGAACTACGGCCCGACATTCGACCCGGAATGACTGAAATCGAACCCGGTTTTCTTGCCGTCTGCGGTTGAGAGATCTGTAATCGATCGCGCGAAAGTCTCGGATGAGTCAAATATCTTGTTGAAATTTCAGTGAATTTTGTGCGGAGACCGACTCGCCAAACATCCCAAGCAGAAATCATCTTTTTTCACTAC
>DATJTW010000111.1:0-20351 GCA_035502995.1 Steroidobacteraceae bacterium
GAGCGGCGAGCGCCGGTTCCAGTTCTCGCAGATCGCCGGGACGGCGACGCGGCTCGCGGTAGCGAGTCGCGGCATCCTCTGGGAGGACCTGTACGGCAAGCCGGCGAGATTCACGTTCAGCGTCGCGTCGAGTCTCGACACCTACGACGCGCAGGTGCGCGCCTATCGCCAGCAGCTGATCATCTGGTTCACCGGCCTCGTGTTGCTGTTCGTGTTCGCGCTCGGCCTGCTGGTGCGCTGGCTGTCGCAGCCGATGCGCCGGCTCGAGCGCGAGATCAAGGACGTCGAAGCCGGCAAGCGCGAGTCGCTGGGCGAGGAGTGGCCGATCGAGCTGACGCCGGTTACGAGCAATCTCAACGCGCTGCTCGAAGGCGAGCGCCAGCGCATCAAGCGGTATCGCGACACGCTCGGCAATCTCGCGCACAGCCTGAAGACGCCGCTGGCGGTCATGCGCCAGTCGCTGACCGGCATCGAGGCGCGCGCGCGCCAGACGCTCGACGGCGAGATCGACCGCATGACGGACATCATCGAGCACCAGATGAAGCGCGCCGTCACGAGCGGCGGCGTACTGCTCGGTCAGCAACCCGTGGACCTGGCGCCGGTCGTGACCGAGCTGCGCGTGGCGCTGCTCAAGGTCTACGGCAACAAGGACCTGCTGTTCGAGATGTCCGTGGCGCCGGGCGCGCAGTTCATCGGCGACCGCAACGACCTGACGGAGCTGCTCGGCAACCTGCTCGACAATGCCTGCAAGTGGTGCCGGTCGCGCGCGCGCATCGTCGTGACCATCGACGCGCAGGCGGCGGATTCGCGCACGGCGCTGCGCGTCGCGATCGACGACGATGGCCCGGGCATCGCGGAAACGGATCGCGCGAAGGTGCTGCAGCGGGGCGGTCGCGTCGACGAGGCGACGCCGGGACACGGCATCGGGCTGTCGATGGTGCACGAGTCGGTGGCGCTGTACGGGGGCCACATGCGCATCGACGCCTCGGAGCTCGGCGGCGCGCGCTTCGTGCTCGAACTACCGGGGCGGGTGGGGAGTGGCCCCAAATAGCCGCTTGGGGCCAATCCCCAATCCGGCTATTCCTTCACTTCGAACGTGATTCCCTGCGCCAGCGGCAGCTCGCGGCTCCAGTTGATCGTGTTCGTCTGCCGGCGCATGTAGGCCTTCCACGAGTCCGAGCCCGACTCGCGGCCGCCACCCGTGTCCTTCTCGCCGCCGAATGCGCCGCCGATCTCGGCGCCCGAGGTGCCGATGTTGACGTTGGCGATGCCGCAGTCGCTGCCGGTGGCCGAGAGGAAGCGCTCCGCGTTCTGCAGGCGGTCCGTGAAGATCGCCGACGACAGCCCGTGCGCCGAGGCGTTCTGCATCTCGATCGCTTCTTCGAGCGATTCGAACGGAATGAGGTACAGCACCGGCGCGAACGTCTCGTGCTGCACGATCGGCCAGTCGTTCTTCGCACGCACGATCGTCGGCGCGACGAAGTTGCCCTTGCCCTCGAGCACCTTCTCGCCGGTCACGACGACACCGCCCGCGGCCTTCGCCTGCGCGATGGCCTGCGAGTAGCGTTCGACCGCGCCCTTGTCGATCAGCGGCCCCATCAGCGTCGCCGGATCGATCGGGTTGCCGATGCGCACCTGCCCGTAGGCATGCACCAGCTTCTTCTGCAGCTCTTCGATGCGCGACTGGTGCACGAGCACGCGACGCGTCGTCGTGCAGCGTTGCCCGGCGGTGCCGACCGCACCGAACACGATGGCGGGTACCGCGAGTTTCAGATCCGCGGTCTCGTCGACGATGATCGCGTTGTTGCCGCCGAGCTCGAGCAGCACCTTGCCCATGCGCCGCGCGACACGTTCGCCGACGCTGCGACCGACCGCCGTCGAGCCGGTGAACGACACCAGCGCGACGCGCTTGTCGTCGACGAAGCGCGTGGCGAGCTCCGTGCCGCCATCGATGAAGAACTGGAAGATGGGCGGCAGTTTCTGCTCGCGCATCACCTTGTTGCAGATGTGCTGGACGGCGAGCGCGGTGAGCGGCGTCTTGGGCGACGGCTTCCACACCGAGACATTGCCGCAGATGGCCGCGAGGCAGGCATTCCACGCCCAGACGGCCACCGGGAAATTGAACGCCGAGATGATCCCGACGACGCCGAGCGGATGCCACTGCTCGTACATGCGGTGCTGCGGCCGCTCCGAGTGCATCGTGTTGCCGTACATCATGCGCGACTGGCCGACGGCGAAGTCGCAGATGTCGATCATCTCCTGCACTTCGCCCAGGCCTTCCGCCTTGATCTTGCCGTTCTCGAGCGTGACCAGCGCGCCGAGATCTTCCTTCACCGCGCGCAGCGCTTCGCCGAGCAGGCGGATGGCTTCACCGCGACGCGGCGCCGGCACCGCGCGCCACGCGGCGGCGGCGTCGACGCTCGAGCGCAGCACGGCTTCGTAGTCGGTGACGGTGGCGCCGCGCACCTGCGCCAGCGTTTCGCCGGTTGCGGGGTTCGTGGACGTAATCAGCGAGCCCGCGACGTCCTTCGACCAGCCCAGCGTGCCCGACCAGGCGCCGGGGTTGATCGAGTCGATGCCGAGACGCTTGAGGATGCCGGCGACGTCGGTGGCCGGTTGTTTGCCGGCGTTCATTTCTTCTTCGCCTTCGGCTTCACGGCCGATTTCTTCGCCGGTTTCGCCTTCGCCGCCTTCTCGCTGGAGCGGCGCTGATGTCCGGTCGCGCCCTTGACCACGACTTCCGACGACAGGTCCTTCGTGCCGCCCGGCGCGTAGTACCGCCCGAAACGGTTCTCGAGGATGTCCGGCAGATCGAACGCTTCCTGCGCGACGAAACCCTGGTACTTGCGCGGGCTCGACAACACGAGATCGACGACCGCCGTGATGCCCGCGGCCGTGGTCACCTGGATCGCCGACCACAGGCGGCCCGCGATCAGCTGCGGATACACCTTGTTCACGTAGTTCTCTTCGCGCAGCTCGCCGTCCTGCTTGCCAGAGACCGCGGCGTAGACGATGACGACGTCCTGTAACGTCTGCGGCACGGCGTGTTCGAGCACGCGCTTCAGCGTGGCGCGATCCGAATTCAGCTTGAGGTCGTTCATCAGCAGGCGCATCTGCGCGCAGTGACCCGGGTAACGCATCGTCTTGTAGTTGATCTGCTCGCATTGCTTGCCGTACGTCTCGGCCAGCGAGCCCAGGCCGCCCGAGGTGTTGAACGCCTCGTACAACGTGCCGTCGATCTCGATCTCCTCGAGACCTTCGAGCGGCGCGGCGGACACCATCTTGCCGTCGACGACGGATTCGCAGGGATTGCCGTATTCGTTGATCAGGCCCTCGGTGGACCAGGTCAGCGAGTACTTGAGCACGTTGTTAGGGTGCTGCGGCAGCGCGCCGACGCGCAGCTTGATCGAGCGCAGTTCGTCGAAGTGCTTGGCGAGCTCGTTGGCCGCGATGCTGATGAAGCCGGGAGCGAGTCCACATTGCGGCACGAAGGCCTTCGACGCGCCGCGCGCCGTGCGACGCACGGCCTGCGTCACCGCGACGTCCTCGGTCAAGTCGAAGTAGTGCGCGTTGCCCTTGCGCGCGGCCTTGGCCACGCCCGGATTGCAGTAATAAGGCAGGCTGGAGATGACGGCGTGCGGCTTGTGGACCGCGAAGTACTGTTCCAGCGCCTTCTGGTCGCTGGCGTCGAGCGCGACGGCGCGCAGGGAGCCGGAACCGTGTGCCTTGACCACCGATTCGGCCTGGGCGGCGGCCACATCGCCCAAAGTGACGTCGTAATCGCCGGACTCGGCCAACAAACCGCTGATCAGCGCGCCGATCTTGCCGGCGCCCAGGATGAGAACTTTGTGCATGGAAAACCCCGAAACCCTCGTTTGGCGGGTAGTGTGCCGTAACCCGCTGAATTAGAATACTTCGCAACTTATGCGTACCCCCGACACCGCCTCCTGGCATCCAGCAAGCTGGACCTCCAAACCCGCGCAGCAGCAGCCGCGCTACAACGACATCCCCGCGCTCGAAGGCGTGGTGGCGCAGCTCTCGCGCCTGCCGCCGCTCGTGGTGTCGTGGGAAATCGAATCCCTGCGCGAGCGCCTCGCGGATGCGCAGCGCGGCAAGTCGTTCCTGCTCATGGGCGGCGACTGCGCCGAGACGTTCGAGGAATGCGAGTCGGACAAGATCGCGAAGAAGCTGAAGATCCTGCTGCAGATGAGCCTCGTGCTCCTGCACGGGCTGAAGAAGCCGATCATCCGCGTCGGCCGCATGGCCGGGCAGTACGCGAAGCCGCGCTCCGCGGACACCGAGACACGCAACGGCGTGACGCTTCCGGCGTTTCGCGGCGATCTCGTCAACCGTTCCGAATTCACCGCCGCCGCGCGCGAGCCGGATCCGCAGCTGCTGCTGCGCGGCTACGAACGCGCCGCGCTGACGCTGAACTTCGTGCGCGCGCTGTGTGACGGCGGCTTCGCCGACCTGCACCACCCGCAGTACTGGGATCTCGGCTTCCTCGAGCATTCGCCGGCGAAGGACCAGTACCAGGAGATCGTGGACTCCATCGCCGATTCGCTCGAGTTCTTCGAGCGCATCACGGGCGGCCGTGCGCTGCACGAGGTGAACTCGGTCGATTTCTACGCGGCGCACGAAGGCCTGCTGATGCATTACGAGCAGGCGCAGACGCGGTACATCGAGCGCCAGAAGCGCTGGTACAACCTGTCGACGCACATGCCGTGGATCGGCATGCGCACCGCGCAGCTAGACGGCGCGCACGTGGAATTCTTCCGCGGCATCGCGAATCCGATGGGCGTGAAGATCGGCCCGGCCATGACGGAAGAATGGCTGCAGGGCCTGATCACCACGCTCAACCCGAACAACACGCCGGGCCGCCTCACCATCATCCATCGCTTCGGCGCGAAGGACGTGGAGAAGGGCCTGCCGAAGATGATCAAGGCCGTGAAGGAAACCGGCCAGCAGGTGCTGTTCGTCTGCGACCCGATGCACGGCAACACCGAGACCAGCTCGGGCGGCCTGAAGACGCGCCGCTTCGAGAACATCCAGCGCGAGCTCGAGCTGTCGTTCCAGATCCACGAGGCGCACGGCTCGTTCCTCGGCGGCGTGCACATCGAGCTGACCGGCGAGAACGTCACCGAATGCACCGGCGGCGCGCGCGGGTTGACCGACGCGGACCTCGCCAGGGCATACAAGTCCACCGTCGATCCGCGACTCAACTACGAGCAGGCGCTCGAATTGGCGATGTTGATCGGCAAACACGGTCCGGCACGGTAGTTGCTGCGGGTTCCGGCATGAAGTACGAAAAGATCCAGGTTCCGGCCGAAGGCCAGCGCATCACGATCAATCCGGACTCGTCGCTGAACGTGCCGGACAATCCGCTGATCGCGTTCGTCGAAGGCGACGGCATCGGCATCGACATCACGCCGGTGATGCTGAAGGTGGTGAACGCCGCCGTGCAGAAGGCGTACGGCGGCAAGCGCAAGATCGCCTGGGTCGAAGTGTTCGCCGGCGACAAGGCGCAGAAGGTCTACGGCACCAGCTTCCCGGAAGAGACGCTGACCGCGTTGCGCGAGTTCGTCGTCTCCATCAAGGGGCCGCTGGGCACGCCCACCGGCGGCGGCATGCGTTCGCTGAACGTCGCGATGCGACAGAACCTCGACCTGTACGCCTGCGTGCGACCGATCCGTTACTTCCCGGGCGTCGCGACGCCGATGGCCGATGCCTCGCTGACCGACATGGTCGTGTTCCGCGAGAACACCGAGGACATCTACGCCGGCATCGAGTGGCCAACCGGTTCGCCGGAAGTGCAGCGCCTCATCTATTTCCTGCAGAACGAGCTCAAGGTGTCGGGCATCCGTTTCCCGGCGAGCTCCGGCCTCGGCATCAAGCCCGTGTCGAAGGAAGGCAGCCAGCGCCTGGTGCGCAAGGCGATCCAGTACGCGATCGAGAACGATCGCGTCTCGGTCACGCTCGTGCACAAGGGCAACATCATGAAGTTCACCGAAGGTGCCTTCATGCAGTGGGGCTATCTGCTCGCGAAGGAAGAGTTCGGCGCGCAGCCCATCGGCGCGGGCCCGTGGTGCTCGTTCAAGAACCCGATCAACGGCAAGGACATCGTCGTCAAGGACGTCATCGCCGACAACTTCCTGCAGCAGGTGCTGATGCGGCCGGAAGACTACGACGTCATCGCCACGCTGAACCTGAACGGCGACTACATCTCGGACGCGCTGGCGGCGCAGGTGGGCGGCATCGGCATCGCGCCGGGCGGCAACATCGGCGAAGGCCTCGCGGTGTTCGAGGCGACGCACGGCACCGCGCCCGGCTTCGCCGGCAAAGACCGCGTGAATCCGGGCTCGATCATCCTCTCCGCGGAGATGATGCTCCGGTACATCGGCTGGAAGGAAGCCGCCGACCTGATCATGCACGGCGTCGCCGACACGATCGCCGCGAAAGAGATGACCTACGACCTCGCGCGACTGCGCGAAGCCATCCGCGCCACGACCAAGCGCGACATCGCCGCGCGCAAGAACGTCGAAGAGGACCTGCAGCGCCTGATCCCCGGCGCGACGCTGATGACCTGCTCGGGTTTCGGAGACGCGATCATCAAGCGCATGCGCGCTTGAACGTGGCTGCCGACAAGGGACCGAGCTTCTGTCCCGACTGCACGCTGTGTCCGCGGCTGGCGCGCTTCCTCGCCGCCACCGCGCACGAGCATCCTGACTACTTCAACAAGCCCGTCGGCCCGTTCGGGCCGGCGAAGCCCAAGCTGCTGATCGTCGGCCTGGCGCCCGGCAAACACGGCGCCAACCGCACGGGCCGACCGTTCACCGGCGACTACGCCGGCATCCTGCTGTACGAATCGCTGCACGCGATCGGGCTCGCCAGCGCGCCGGTCTCGACGGACCGCTTCGACGGCCTGCAGTTGCTCGGCGCGCGCATCTCGAATGCCGTGAAGTGCCTGCCGCCGGACAACAAGCCGCTGCCGGCGGAGATCAAGACCTGCAACCGTTACCTCGCCGCCGAGCTGGCCGAGCTGACGTCGGTGAAAGCCATCCTGGCGCTGGGCGTCGTCGCCCACGAAGCCGTGCTGATGGCGGTGGGCGCGAAGAAGAGCGCGGCGAAATTCGGCCACGGCAACGAACACGTGCTCGCCGACGGCCGGCATCTCGTCGATTCGTATCACTGCAGCCGCTACAACACGCAGACGCGGCGCCTCACGCCGGAGATGTTCCGTACCGTCCTCGCACGGGCCGCGGAGCTCGCCGGAGTAAGATGAGGGCGTGACGGAACACGCCGAAACCTTCGACCCGAAAGAATACATCCCGAACCTGCCGCGTCGGCCGGGCATCTACCGCATGTATGGTTCGTCGAAGATGGGGTCACCGCGCGACGACGGCGCCGCCGAGCTGCTGTACGTCGGCAAGGCGCGCAACCTGCGCGACCGCGTCGGCAACTACTTCCTCGCGAGCAACGTCGATCCGAAGGTGCAGGCGCTCGTGGCCAACATCGCGCGCATCGAGGTCACGATCACCAACTCCGAGACCGAGGCGTTGCTGCTCGAGTACAACCTGATCAAGGAGCATAAGCCGCGCTACAACATCGTGCTGCGCGACGACAAGAGTTTCCCGTACATCTATCTACCCGCCGGGCACGAGTATCCGCGGCTGGTGTTCTACCGCGGGCCGCGCAGCCTGCCGGGCCGTTTCTTCGGGCCGTTCCCGAGCGCCGGCGCCGTCAAGGAGACGCTGCAGAGCGTGCAGAAGATCTTCCGCATCCGGAACTGCCGCGACACCTTCTTCGAGAACCGCAGCCGCCCCTGCCTGCAGCACCAGATCGGCCGCTGCTCCGCGCCCTGCGTGAAGCTGATCTCGCGCGAGGACTACGCGCGCGACATCGCCGCCGCCGTCAAGGTGCTCGAGGGCCGCAACGACGAGGTGCACACCGAGCTGGCGGCGTCGATGGAGAAGGCGGCCGAGGCATTGCAATTCGAGCGCGCCGCCGCGTTGCGCGACCAGCTGGCGGCGCTGAAGCAGGTGCAGTCCCAGCAGATCGTCACGGCCGAGGGCGACCGCGACATCGACGTGTTCGCGCAGGTCGGCGAGCCGGGCGAGTTCGCCGTGTCGGTGATGATCATCCGCGGCGGACGCAATCTCGGGTCGACCACCTACTTCCCGAAGGGCGCGCTGGCCGAGCCGAACGAGGCGCTGGCCTCGTTCCTGATGCAGTACTACGCCGAGACGCCGCCACCGGCGGAGATCCTCGTCAACGTCGAGCTGGCCGAAGCCGCCGCGCTGACGGATGCGCTGTCGTCGCGCGCCGGCACGGCCACGCGCCTGTGGCGGCCGTCGCGGGCGTTGCCGGCACGCTGGATGGCCATGTCGGTCGAGAACGCGGAGCAGGCGCTGCGCATGCGCCGCGCGCGGCGCGCCGACATCAGCGACATGCTGGCCGACCTGGCGACGTTGCTGTCGCTGCCCGCCGTCCCGCAGCGGCTGGAGTGTTTCGACATCAGCCACACGCAGGGCGAGGGCACCGTGGCCTCCTGCGTCGTGTTCGGGCCGGAAGGACCCAATAAGAAGGAGTACCGCCGCTTCAACATCACGGGGATCACGCCCGGCGACGACTACGGCGCGCTCCGCCAGGCGCTGAAACGGCGCTACGAACGCGTGAAATCGGGCGAAGTCCCGGCGCCGGACGTGTTGTTCATCGACGGCGGCCAGGGGCAGATCAACGAGGTCCACCAGGAACTGGCGGCGCTGGGCTTCGAGAAGCTGAAGCTGGTCGGCGTCGCCAAGGGACCGGACCGGCGCGTGGGGCAGGAGCGTCTGATCGTGTTCGGCGAGGCCGGCGCCATCGCGCCCGGCGCCGATTCGCCGGGACTGCGCGTGGTCCAGCGCATCCGCGACGAGGCGCACCGGTTCGCGATCACCGGCCACCGCAAGCGGCGCGCACGCCGGCACAACGAATCCGTGTTGGAAACCATCCCAGGGCTCGGCCCGGCGAAGCGCCGCGCGCTGCTCAAGCACTTCGGCGGCATGCAGGGGCTCATGCGTGCGGGCGTCAATGACTTCGAGGCGGTCAGCGGGATCGGGACAACGCTGGCGCGCACCCTTTATGATCATCTGCATCCGGGCGCCTGACGCGCCCCTCACGTTTCGCTCACGATGGTCTGGAACCTACCGAACACGCTGACCTGGCTGCGCATCTTCGCGATCCCGCTGGTCATCGTGTTCTTCTATCTACCGTATCCGTGGGCCGACCCGGCCGCCGGCCTGCTGTTCGCGGTGGCCGGCATCACCGACTCGCTCGACGGGTATCTCGCCCGCAAGATGGGGCAGACGTCGCGGCTCGGCGCGTTCCTCGACCCCGTGGCCGACAAGCTGATCGTTGCCGTCGCGCTCGTGCTGCTGGTCAGCAAGGAGATGCCGCGCGTCATCGTCCCGGGCCTGGAAGGCATCGATGGCGGTCACGCCACACTGCGCTCCGAGTCCGTGCGCGCGATCCTCGTGTTGTGCTCCATCGTCATCATCGGCCGCGAGATCGCGATCTCGGCGCTGCGCGAATGGATGGCGGAGATCGGCCAACGCGGCAAGGTCAAGGTGAACGCACTCGGCAAGTACAAGACGATCTTCCAGATCGTCGGCCTGTCCTGCATGTTGTTCCGCTGGGATCTCACGCTGCTGCCGGGCTTCACGCTGCCGGTGTTCGAGATCGGCCTGGTGCTCACCGTCATCGCCGCGGCGCTGACCTTGTGGTCCGCCGTGCAGTACCTGCGCGCCGCCTGGCCCGACCTGAGGGGCAGCGAGTGATCAGGTCGGTATGCGTGTTCTGCGGCTCGGCGCCCGGCGCGCGGCCTAGCTACTCGGCGGCGGCAGCGGAGTTGGGCACCGCGCTCGCGCGGGGCGGCATCACCGTCGTCTACGGCGGCGGCCGGCTCGGCCTCATGGGCATCGTCGCGGACGCGGCGCTGAAGGCGGGCGGGCGCGTCGTCGGCGTGATCCCGCGCATGCTGATCGAGCGCGAGGTGTCGCATTCGAAGCTCACCGAGCAGCACGTCGTCACGACGATGCACGAACGCAAGACGCTGATGGCCGAGCTGTCCGACGCCTTCGTCGGGCTGCCCGGCGGCATGGGCACGTTCGACGAACTCGTCGAGATCGTCACCTGGGCGCAGCTCGGGCTGCACACGAAACCGGTCATCTGCGCGAACATCGAGAACTACTTCGACCCGATGTACGCGATGCTCGACTACGCCGTGGCGGAGCGCTTCGTCACGCCCGAGAGCCGGGCGCGCTGGCGCAACGCCGAATCGGTCGACGGGGTTATGCGACTCCTGTCGAAGGAGCGGCTTGCCGGCGAGGGAATTCCTTGACTTGCCGGGGGAGGGCCCTAGAATCTGCGCCCTCTCCGGAGTGCGGGAATAGCTCAGTTGGTAGAGCACGACCTTGCCAAGGTCGGGGTCGCGAGTTCGAGTCTCGTTTCCCGCTCCATCTCCGCGGATTCCGCGCGGATCGCCCATCGGCTAGGTGGCAGAATGGTTATGCAGCGGCCTGCAAAGCCGTCTATGCCGGTTCGATTCCGACCCTAGCCTCCATTCCAATGCTCCATGCCCCGGTGGCGGAATTGGTAGACGCAACGGACTTAAAATCCGTCGGCCGCAAGGCCATCCCGGTTCGATTCCGGGCCGGGGCACCAGCACTCCACGTCCACGCATGTTGAACGTCCAGGGCCTGCACCTGTGGCGCGGCGACCGTCACGTGTTGCGCAACGTGTCCTTCAGCGTGGAACCCGGCCGTTGCGCGCTGCTGACCGGCCGCAACGGCGCCGGCAAGACCACGCTGCTGCGCGCCATCGCCGGACTGCTCGAGCCGGAAGAGGGTGCCGTGACGTGGCGCGGCGCGCCGGCGCGCGCGACGCGCGACGCCTTCCACGCCGAAACCGTCTACCTCGGTCACGAACCGCCCCTGAAAGGCGACCTCACGGGCCGCGAGAACCTCGGCTTCTCCGTCGGCATCCGCCGCGCGGTGACCGCCGCGGAAATCGACGCGGCGCTGACGCGCACCGGCGCGCGCGAGTTCGCGGACCGCCAGGTGCGCACGTTGTCCGCGGGCCAGCGGCGGCGCATCGCGCTCGCCGGCGTGCTGCTCGCAGAGGCCACGTTGTGGCTGCTCGACGAACCGACGACGAACCTCGATGCGGACGGGCAACAACTGGTCGCGGAACTCGCCGCCGACCACCTGGCCAAACAAGGTCTGATCGTCGCCGCCGTCCATCACTCGCTGCCGCTGCCGGCCGACCGTGTCGTCGGCATCGAGCTGGCCGCATGAAGACGCCGGCGTTGTCGGTGGCGGTGCTGGTCGCGCGGCGTGACTTGCGTCTCGCTTTCCGCAAGCCGTCCCAGTTGCTGCAGCCGCTGTTGTTCTTCCTGATCGTCGCGACGCTGTTCCCGCTGACATTAACCCCCGAGTTGTCGCGACTGCGAGACGCCGCGCCGGGTGTCCTGTGGGTCGGTGCGTTGTTATCCTCACTACTGGCGCTCGAGTTCCTGTTCCGCGAAGACGCGCAGGATGGAACACTCGAGCAGTTCGCGCTCTCGGGCCAGTCGTTGACGTGGATGCTGTTCGCGAAGACCTGCACGCACTGGCTGCTGACGGGTGTGCCGCTGGCGCTCGCGGCGCCGCTGGCGGCAGGCGCGCTCGGCGTGCCGACCGCGGCGATGCCGGGACTTATCGCGGCGCTGCTGCTCGGCAGCTTCGCGATGAGCCTCACCGGCGCGATCAGCGCGGGGCTCACGCTCGGCGCGCGGCGCGGCGGCGTGTTGCTGTCGCTGCTGTCGCTGCCGCTCGCGGTGCCGATCCTCGTGTTTGGAGCGGACGCGACGCAGCGCGCGATCGCCGGCGACGACTTCGCCGCGCCGATGTATCTGCTGGGTGCCATCGCGGTGCTCGGCATCACGCTCGCGCCGCTGGCGGCCGCCGCCGCCGTGCGCATCGGGCTGGAATAAGGTGTTGGTCACGTGGGCATGAACTGGGTCTGGTTCCATCGCTTCGGCTCGCCGCCCTGGGTGTACGGGTTCGCGCGCCGCTGGGCGCCGTGGATCGGCGCCGCCGCCGCCATCGCCATGGGCATTGCGCTGTACGGCGGCCTGGTGCTCGCGCCGCCGGACTACCAGCAGAAGGACGCATTCCGCATCGTCTACGTGCACGCACCGAGCGCGATGTTGTCGCTGGCCATCTACTCGACGATGGCGGTGGCCGCCGCGGTCGGGCTGATCTGGCGCATGAAGGTGGCGCATGCCGCCGCCGCGGCCTGTGCGCCGATCGGCGCCTGGTTCACCGTCGCGACGCTCGGCACCGGCATGTTGTGGGGCAAGCCGATGTGGGGCACGTACTGGGCCTGGGATCCGCGCCTCACGTCCGAACTGGTGCTGCTGTTCCTGTATCTCGGCTACATGGGACTGCGTGCCGCGATCGAAGATCCGGTCAAGGCGGACAAGGCCAGCGCGCTGCTGGCGATCGTCGGCATCGTCAACGTGCCGATCATCAAGTACTCGGTGAACTGGTGGAACTCGCTGCACCAGCCGGCGACGCGACTGATCGGCGAGGCGGACATGGGCAAGGGGATGGTCTGGCCGCTGCTGCTGATGTTCCTGGCCTTCACGCTGTATTTCGCCGCGGTGTTCCTGGTGCGCCTGCGTGCCGAGCTGTTGCGTCGCGAACGGACCGCGAGCTGGATCCGCGAGGCACTGACATGAACGAATTCCTGGCGATGAGCGGCTACGGAAAATATCTCTGGCCGTCGTTCGGACTGGTGATCGGCATCGTCGTGCTGAACCTGGTGCTCGCGTGGAACTCGCTGAAGGCCGCGCAGGCGCAGGCGAAGCGCCGGCTGGAGATGCAGTCATGATGCAGCGTCACAAGCGCCTGCTGCTGGTGCTCGGCATCGTCGCCGGCGTCGGGCTCGCCGCCTGGCTGGGTTCGAAGGCGTTCGAGAGCAACGTGATGTTCTTCTTCGATCCCTCGCAGATCGCCGAGGGCAAGGCGCCGGTCGACAAGCGCTTCCGGCTCGGCGGCATGGTCGTGAAGGGCAGCATCGAGAAGACGCCGGGCACGCTCGACGTGAAGTTCCAGGTCACCGACTTCAGGCACACCGTGCCCGTGACCTACGACAAGATCCTGCCGGACCTGTTTCGAGAGGGGCAGGGCGTGGTCGCGCATGGCCGCCTGCGCGACGGCGTGTTCGTCGCCGACGAAGTGCTGGCGAAACACGACGAGAAATACATGCCGCCCGAGGTCGCGAAGTCGCTGAAGGACAATCCGCCGCCGCCGGACGCACCCGCGCAGCCCGCGCGCGGCACGTGAGGAACGCCCCATGATCCCCGAGCTCGGCCATTTCGCCCTGATCCTCGCGCTGGTACTGACCGCGGCGCAGGCGGTCTTCGGTCTCGCCGGCGCGCATCGCCGCGACGACCGCTGGCAGGCGGCGGTGCGACCCGCGGTCGCCGGCCAGTTCGTGCTGACCAGCACCGCCATCGGCGCGCTGGTGTGGTCGTTCGTGAATTTCGATTTCTCGGTGCTGTACGTCGCCAGCAATTCGAACTCGGCGCTGCCGACGTTCTACCGCGTCGCCGCGTTGTGGGGCGCGCACGAAGGGTCGCTGCTGCTGTGGGCGTGGATCCTGTCGCTGTGGACGCTGGCCGTCGCCGTCTTCAGCCGCAACCTGCCGCCGACGTTCGCGAGCCGCGTGATGGGCGTGCTCGGCATCGTCAGCTTCGGCTTCCTGCTGTTCGCGCTGGTCACGTCGAATCCGTTCGAACGCATCATCCCGTCGCCGGCCGACGGCCGCGACCTGAACCCCGTGCTGCAGGACCCGGCGTTGGCGATCCATCCGCCGCTGCTGTACACGGGCTACGTCGGCTTCGCGGTGGCGTATGCGTTCGCCTGCGCGGCGATGCTCGAAGGCAAGCTCGACCAGACCTGGGCGCGCTGGACGCGGCCGTGGACCACCATCGCGTGGTGCTTCCTCTCGGTGGGCATCGCGCTCGGCAGCTGGTGGGCGTACTACGAGCTCGGCTGGGGCGGCTACTGGTTCTGGGATCCCGTCGAGAACGCGTCGTTCATGCCGTGGCTCGCGGGCACCGCGCTGATCCACTCGCTGGCGGTCACCGAGAAGCGCGGCCTCTTCAAGAGCTGGACGTTGCTGCTCGCGATCCTCGCGTTCTCGCTGAGCCTGCTCGGCACGTTCCTCGTGCGCTCGGGCGTGCTGGTGTCGGTGCACTCGTTCGCGGCCGACCCGGCGCGCGGCAAGTTCATCCTCTGGTCGCTGGTCGTGATGATCGGCGGCGCGTTGACCTTGTATTCACTGCGCGCGCACACGCTGAAGTCGAACGCCGGGTTCGAAGGCACGTCGCGCGACGCATTCCTGCTCTACAACAACATCCTGCTGGTCATCGCGACGGTGGTCGTGTTCATCGGCACGCTGGCGCCGCTGGTCAACGACGCGCTCGGCATGGGCTCGATCTCGATCGGGCAGGGCTGGTTCACGAGCATCTTCCCGTGGATCGCGCTCGGACTCGTGGGACTGGTCGCGGTCGGCATCCATGCGGCGTGGAAACGCGGCCGGCTCGGCGAGAGCTCGCGGCGGATCTGGCTGAGCCTCGCGATCGGCCTCGTGCTCGGCGCTATCGTCGTCTACGGCGCGTATGGCCCGGGGAAGTGGCTGTCACTCGTCGGCATCATCTTCGGCCTGTGGCTGATCGCCTCGTCGCTGTTCGATCCCATCGATCGCTGGCGCCGCAAGCTGACGCTGAGCCGCGCCATCGTCGGCATGACGATCGCGCACGTCGGCCTCGGCGTCTGCGTGATCGCGATCTCGACCGTCGAGTCGTACACCGTCGAACGCGACGTCGCGCTCGGGCCGGGTGAAACGCTGGCGCTGGGCCGTTACGCCTACCGCTTCGAGAAGATAGACCCGGTGGAAGGACCCAACTACGACGGCGTGCGCGCGCAGGTCACCGTGCTGCGCGACGGCCAGCCCGTCACCGTGCTGTACCCGGAGAAGCGCAACTACTGGGTGCAGCGCTCGACGATGACCGAGGCGGGCATCGAGTCGCGCTGGAACATGGACCTGTTCGCCGCGCTGGGCGAGGACCTGGGAGCCGGCCGCTGGAGCGTGCGCGCGCAGCTGCGGCCGCTGATCGACTACGTGTGGCTGGCCGCGGGACTGATGGCGCTGGGCGGCGGCATTGCCGCGTCGGATCGCCGGTATCGTCTGAAGAACGAGGCGACCGAGACGGCGCCGGCGCCGAACACGGCCGGGGCGACGTGAACCGTTTCGTCCTGCCCGTCATCATCTTCCTCCTGTTGGCCGGCGTCCTGTACGTCGGCGTCGTGCATTCGCCCGACAAGAGCACGATGGTGTCGGCGCTGCTGGGCAAACCCGCGCCCGCGTTCGAGCTGCGCATGCTCGGCGATCCCGCGCGCGGCACGTTCTCGTCGCAGCGGTTCGCCGGCCGGCCGTGGGTTCTGAACGTGTGGGGCACATGGTGCGCGGCCTGCCGCGACGAACATCCCGTGCTGCTCGACATCGCCAAACAGAACCGCCTGCCCATCGTCGGCCTCGACTGGCGCGACGATGACGAGGACGCGATGCGCTGGCTGACGCAGCTCGGCAATCCGTACACCGTCGTCGTCGTCGACAGCGAAGGGCGTACCGCGATCGACTTCGGTGTGTACGGCGCGCCGGAGACGTTCTTCATCGACGCGGAGGGCGTGGTCCAGTACCGCCACGTCGGCGCCATGACGATGGAAGTCTGGGAACGCGAGTTCGTCGGCCGGATCCCGCACTCGGTGTCGCCATGAATACGCGCGGCATCTGGCTGGCGGCGATATGCGCCAGCGTGTTGCTGGCGCGTGTCGCGTCGGCCATCGACATCACGCTGCTGCCGAACGAGGCACAACAGCAGCGCTACGAGGCGCTGACGCACGAGATCCGCTGCATGCAGTGCATGAACAACAGCATCGCGGACTCGCCCGTGGGCCTGGCTGCCGACCTGCGGCGCGACGTGCGCGAGATGATCATTGCCGGCAAGACTGACGACGAGATCCGTGCCTACATGGTCCAGCGCTACGGCAACGTGATCCTGTTCAATCCGCCGCTGACGTCGAGCACCGCGTGGGTGTGGGCGACGCCGCTGGTGGCGCTCATCGGCGGCATCGTCGTCGCCATCGTGATCGTGCGGCGCCGCGGTCGCCTGGTCGCGGACGACGACACGCCCGTCGACGAAGAGACGCCGCGATGATGCTCGTGTTCGTGCTGATCGCGGGCACGTTGGCCGCCGGCGCGGCTGCCTTGCTGCTGCTGCCGCTCGTGAAACGTCGCGAGGACAACCGCCCCGTGTCGACGCTCGCCGCCGTCGGCGTGTTGTTCGCCTTGCTGCTCGGCGGCGCCGGGTTGTACGCCGCGTTCAGCAACTACAGCTGGGTCGATGCCCCCGCCGTGGCCGATACGCCGGCCGCGATGACCGCGAAGCTCGCGAAGCGGCTCGCCGAACAGCCGGACGATCTCGACGGCTGGCTGAAGCTCGGCCGCTCCTACCAGGTGCTCGAGCAGTGGCCGCTGTCCGTGCGCGCCTATCAACGCGCCGACCGCCTGGCAAACGGACAGAACGTCGACGCGATCCTCGGCGTCGCCGAGTCGCTGTTCGCGCAGGACCAGGACGCCTTGCGTGGCGCCGCCGGCAAGTTGTTCGAACGCGCGCTCGAGCTCGATCCGCACAACGCGAAGGCCCTGTTCTACAGCGCGTTCGCCGCGCTCGGCCGCGGCGAGCTGCCGCTGGCGCGCGAGCGGCTGTCGCGCATGCTGGCGCAGAACCCGCCGCCCCAGATCCGCGAGATCCTCGAGAAAAGCATCGCCAACATCGATCAGCAGGTCGCCTCGGCCGGTCAACCGGCGGCGGGTGGCAGCGCCGCGGGAAGCAAGGCCACCCCGGGCAGCGACAACGCAAAGGTCACGGTGCACGTGTCGCTCTCTCCGAAGCTGAAGGTGCCCGCCGACGCGGTCCTGTTCGTCGCCGCGCGCGAACCGAAGTCGCCGGGACCGCCGTTCGCCGTGAAGAGGCTGCCGGCGACGTTTCCGGTCGACGTCGAGCTCGGCGCCGCCGACGCGATGATCGAGTCGCGGCGCATCACCGCGGGCCAGACGCTGGAAGTCGTCGCGCGCGTCGCGCTCGGCGGCACGCCGACGGCCACCCGCGGCGACCCGTTCGGACAAGTTAGTTATCATGTCGGCAAGGACGGGCGACTGAACATCGTCATCGATCGACTCGCGCCATAACGCGCTCGCGCCGAAGGAACATCATGCAGGCCAAGCATTCGCTCGAGTTCTCGCGCGCGCCGAGCCTCTGGTCCTTGTATCCGAAGATCATGACGTCGCGGAAGCCGGCGCTCGTGCCCGAGGGCGGCGAAGTCCCGCGCATCGAGTCGCGACTGTCGAAGGTCGTCATCGACCGCCGACATCTCGCCGCGTATTCGGACCTGTGCGGCGCCGCCGCCGGCGCCACGCTGCCCATCGCCTATCCACACGTGTTGGCGATGCCGCTGCACCTGACGATGCTCGGCGCCGAGGCGTTCCCGGTGAAGCTGTTCGGGCTGGTCCACGTGCAGAACCGCATCGCCCAGCGCCAGCCGCTGTCGGCCGACGAACCTGCGGAGATCCGCGCCTGGATCGAGGGACATCGCGACACCGAGCGTGGCCAGGAGTTCGAGCTGCACACCGAATACGTCGTGAACGGCGAATCGTTGTGGGACGAGACGTGCACGTTCCTCGCGCGCAAGCGAACCACTCCCGGCGCGGCGAAAGCGGCACTGGCGGCCGTGCGCAGCGCCGAGGGCGCGCCCGACGGCGTCGCGGTGAAGTCGAGCAGCTTCCGCGCACCGGCCGGGCTCGGCCGCCGTTACGGCTTCATCTCCGGCGACGTGAACCCGATCCACATGAGCGATCTCACGGCGAAGGCTTTCGGTTTTCCGCGCGCCATCGCGCACGGCATGTGGTCGCTGGCGCGCGTCGCGTCCGACTTCGATGCCAAGGATTTCGAAGGCTGCGAATTCCTCGTGAACTTCAAGCTGCCCATCTACATGCCGTCCTGGCTGATGCTGCAGCGCTGGCCGGTCGAGAACGGCAACGGCTTCGCGCTGCGCGACGCGCAGGGCGAGAAACCGCACGTCACGGGCGCGCTGAAGTCCCTGCGGTGACGCCCGGCGCGTCCACCCACAGCGATTCGCGTGTCGAGAAGCTGGCGCTCGCCTACGCGGCCGCCGCGCATTTCTGCCTGCTGTGCGGTTACTACATGCTGCGGCCGCTGCGCGAGGCGCTGGCGCTCGAGGTCGGCGTGCAGAACAACCGCTGGCTGTTCACCGCGGTGTTCGTCGTGACCGCCACGTTGTTGCCGGTCTACTGGTGGTTCGTCGGCCGCACGCCGCGCGGCCGCCTGATGTGGTTCGTGAGCGTGCCGTTCGCCGCCGTCTTCGTCGCGCTGGCCGTCGGTCTCGCGTCGGCGCCGCGCGATCCGACGCTGGCGTTCGTGTACTTTGTCGCGTTGACCTCCGGCAACCTGTATCTGCTGTCGGTGTTCTGGAGCGCGATGGCGGACGTCTGGCGGCCGGCGCTGGCGAAACGATTCTTCGGTTACGTCGCCGCGGGCGGCAGCGCCGGCGCGATCCTCGGCCCGAACGTCGTGTCGTGGGGCATCCACGATCTCGGCGCCACTCCGCTGATCCTCGTCGCCTGCGGCTTCGTGCTGGCCGCCGCGTTCCTCGTGACGCAGGCACGCCTCGCGTTGCGTCGTTGCGCGGACGGCGCACGCATCCCGGATGGCGCGCTGCCGGTGGGCGGCCGCGCGTTCGACGACCTGCGACGTCTCGCGAAGACGCCGTACCTGCTCGGCATCGCCGGCGTGATCGTCGCCGGCCAGACGATCGGCGCGTTCATGTACAACGAACAGGGCAAGTACGTGTCGCAGGCGTACACCGCGCTGGCGGACCGCGCGACGTTGTTCGCGCACATGGAAGCCGCGGTCAACGTGTTGTCGCTGGTCTTCCAGGCCGGCGTCGTCGGCTGGCTGACTCGTCGCGGCAGCGTGGCCCTGAGCCTGTCGGCGATGCCGATCCTGCTCGGCGCGAGTTTCGTGGTGCTGGCGCTGTCGCCGCTCGGCGGCGTGTTGCTGGTGACGCAGGTGATCCGCCGCGCCGCCGACTACGGGCTCGGCAAGCCGCCGCGCGAGATGTTGTTCACCGTGCTGAACCCCGAGAGCAAGTTCAAGAGCAAGAGCCTTATCGACACCGTCCTTCAGCGCGGCTCGGACCTGATGAGCCAGTGGCTGTACCTCGCGGTCGCCGGGCTCGGTCTCGCCGGCATCGCGTGGGTGTGTGCCGGCATCAGCGTGCTGCTGCTCGGCGCGACGCGCACGCTGGGCCGCACGTTCGAGGCACGGCGCAGCGAGACGGATCCGCCCGGCGCGGCGCCGGCAGCCGACACGGCGCGGGGCGCGGCATGAACGCGGCGACGCTGCCGGCGCGCCGCTTCGACGCCGCCGGCAAGGCGCACGTCGATCTGCCGGCCATCCTCAAGCTCGCGGCGCCACTGATGGCGACGAACGCGGTGCAGGCGCTGCTGAACCTCACGGACCTGTGGTTCATCGGGCGGCTGTCCACCGACGCGCTGGCCGCGATGAGCGCCATCTACTGGATCGTGAGCTGCGCGATCCTGCTGTTCGGCGGCGTCGGCCTCGCGGTGCAGACGTTCGTCGCACAGGCCTTCGGCAGCCGCCGCAAGGCGCGCGCGTCGCGCGCGTTGTGGAATGCGTTATGGGCGTCGCTGGCGATGGCGCCGGTGTTCCTCGCGCTGGCGTACGCTGGACCGTGGCTGATCTCGCACTTCCGGCTCGAGCCGCACGTGCAGGAGCTCGCGCTCGAATACTGGGTGCCGCGCATCGGCGGCGCGTTCATCGGGTTGATGGGCTGGGCGGCGATGGGGTTCTTCAACGGCATCTCGGCGGTGCGCTTCACGATGACGGTCGTGGTCGTCACGACGCTGACGAACGCGTTGTTCAACCAGCTGTTCATGTTCGAGCTCGGCATGGGCATGAAGGGCTCGGCGTGGGGCACGAACGTCGCGCAGCTGGTCGGCGTCGTCGTCGCGCTGTGGTTCTTCCTCGGCGGCCGGCTGGCGCACGAATACCGCTCGCGCATCATGTGGCGGCCGCGCGGGTCGGTGATCCGCGCGCAACTCGTCGTGGGCCTGCCGATCGGCGTGATGTACGGCGCCGACGTGCTCGGCCTCGCGTTGTC
>DATJTW010000112.1:0-39316 GCA_035502995.1 Steroidobacteraceae bacterium
GCCGCTCGAGTAGCGGAAGCCCTGGCCCGGCTTGAGGTACGGCTGCTCGCCGACCACGCCTTCGCCGCGCACCTCCTGCACCTTGCCGTTCGAGTCCGTGATGATCCAGTGCCGCGTCAGCAGCCGGGCGGGAACGCTGCCTTCGTTCTTGATCGTGATGGTGTACGAGAAGACGAACCGCCGTTCCTTCGGATCGGATTGTTCTGCGAGGTAGGACGTGTCCACGTCGACCTTGATCTTGTGCGAGTCGGCTTCCATCACCGACGAGATTACCAAGCTAATGCAGCGGTGGCACGCGCGCCGCGATCCGCGCGAAATCCGCCGGTGCCAGCGCTTCCGGTCGCAGGCCGGGGTCGATGCCGGCGGCGACGATCGCGTCGACGTCGACGATGGAACGCAACGCATTGCGCAAGGTTTTTCGACGTTGGGAGAACGCGGCCGATACCGTGCGCGCGAAGGCCTCTGGGATCTCGAACGCGGGTTCGCGTCTCACCACCAGCCGCGCCACCGCCGACCACACGCGCGGTGGCGGCGTGAAGGCGCCGGGTCCTACGTCGAACAGGTGCCGCGCCTCTATCCACGGCGCCAGCATGACGGTCAACCGGCCATAGTCGCCGCTGCCCGGCGCCGCCGCGATCCGGTCGATGACTTCCTTCTGCAGCATCACGTGCAGGTCGTCGATGTGTGCGTGCGCGGCTGCCACGTGGAACAGCAGCGGCGTCGAGATGTTGTACGGCAGATTGCCGATCACGCGCAGGCGCTTGCCGCGACGGGCGGCCAGCGCCGCGAAGTCGAACTCGAGCGCGTCGCCGGTGTGCAGCGTGAAGTCGGGGCGCGTGCCCCAGCGCTGCGTCAGCGCGCCCGCGAGATCGCGGTCGATCTCGATGCAGTCGAGACTCGCGCCGTTGCCCTTTTCCATCGACGCCAGCAGCAGTTCGGTCAGGGCGCCACGGCCCGGGCCGATCTCGACCAGCGCGTCGCCGGGCTGCGGATCGATCTCCCGCGCGATGCGTTCGAGCACGCCGCGGTCGTGCAGGAAATGCTGGCCGAAGCGTTTGCGCGCGAAGATCACGCGCGGGGCGGCGATGCGTCGCGCGATTGGCGTGCGCTGAAATCGATCGCGAGCTTCGTCGCGGCCACCAGGCTGCCCGCGTCGGCGCGGCCGGTGCCGGCGAGATCGAGCGCCGTGCCGTGGTCCACCGACGTGCGCACGATCGGCAGGCCGAGCGTCACGTTCACCGCGTGGCCGAAGCCGGCGTGCTTGAGCACCGGCAGCCCCTGATCGTGGTACATCGCCAGCACGACGTCGTAGTTAGACAGCCAGCGCGGCACGAACACCGTGTCCGCCGGCAGCGGGCCGTCGACCAGCATTCCCGCCGCGCGCGCACGCTGCACGGCCGGCGCGATGACGTCGCCGTCTTCGTGCCCCAGGTGGCCGCTCTCGCCGGCGTGCGGGTTCAGGCCGCAGACCGCGATGCGCGGCCGCGCGATGCCCCACAGGCGGCGCACGTCGGCGTCGACGATGCGCAGCGTGGTGTCGAGCAGCGCCGGCGTGATCGCGTCGCTGACGGCGCGCAGCGGCAGGTGCGTCGTCGCCAGGGCGACGCGCAGGTTGTCCGCGGCCAGCAGCATCACCGGGTGGGCGGCGTTGGTGCGCTCGGCGAGATATTCGGTGTGGCCGGTGAACGGCACGCCGCCGTCGTTGATGACGCTCTTCTGCACCGGCGCGGTGACGATGGCGGCGAACTCGCCCGAGGCCGCGCCGGCGATCGCGCGGTCCAGCATCGACAACACGTGTTTCGCGTTCGCGGGATCCAGCCGGCCGGCGACGCAGGGCGCGGACAGCGGCACGTCGCTGACGGCGAGTCGGCCCGCGCCGTTCGGCGCGGCGCCAGTCGGCACTTCGCCGCCGGGTAGATAGTTCGACAGCTCGATGCGCAACCCGAGCGCGCGGGCGCGCTCCGTCAGCAGCGCGCGGCTGCCGACGACGACCAACGGGTGGGGAAGATGGAGCCCGGCGAGCGCGAGGCAGAGATCCGGGCCGATGCCGGCCGGCTCGCCCGCGGTAATCGCGATGGGTTTCAGAGCTTGCTCTCGACGTACGCCTCGTCACGCAGGCGACGCAGCCACAACTCGGTCTCTTCGTCGGCCTTCGATTCGCGCAACGCCGCGAAGGCGCGCTGGCGGATCTGGTCCTCGGTGACGTCGTACTGGCGGCGGCCGAGCAGCTGGATGATGTGCCAGCCGAACTGCGTGCGGAACGGCTGGCTGATCTCGTCGGGCTGCAGCTGCGACAGCGTCTTCTCGAACTCCGGCACGAACGTGCCCGGACCGGCCCAGCCGAGATCGCCGCCCTCGGCGGCCGAACCAGGATCCTCGGACACGACCGAGGCGACGGCGGCGAAGTTCTCGCCCTTGTTCAGGATGCGGTCGCGGATCGACACGAGCTTCTGCTCGACGGTGGCGTCGTCCTGCAGCTCGTTCGTCTTGATCAGGATGTGGCGCGCGTGCACCTGGTTGACGATGACCTGCGCGTTGCCGCGGACCTCGTTGAGCTTGACGATGTGGAAGCCCGACGGTGTGCGCATCGGCTTCGTGATGTCGCCGGCCTTCATGCCCGCGATCGCCTCGCCGAGGAACGTCGGCAGCTCCGTACCCTTGCGCCAGCCCAGCGAGCCGCCCTCGAGCGCGGTCTGCGCGTTCGAGTTCGCGATCGCGAGGCGGCCGAAATCTTCGCCGGCGACGGCTTTCTGATAGACGTCCTCGGCCTTCTTCTGCGCGTCGTCGAGCTGCTCCGGCGATGCGGCCTGCGGCACGGCGATGAGGATGTGCGACACGTTGTATTCGTTGCCCTCGGACGGCAGCTTCTTCTGGCGATCGAGGAACTGGTCGATCTCGCGCGGGCTGACGTTGATGCGCGCGATGACGTCGCGCTGGCGCAGGATCTGCATCGCCAGCTCCTTGCGGACGTTGTCGCGGTAGCTGGCGTAGTCGATGCCCTGCGCGGCGAGCGCGTTCGGCAGGTCGGCGAGGCGGATCTTGTTGCTCTCGGCGACGTCGTTCAGCGCGTTGTTCAGCGTTTCGTCGGAGACCTTGATGCCGGCGCGATCGGCGCGCTGCATCTGCAGCTCCTGGAGCACCAGGCGGTCGAGGATCTGCTGGCGGAGCACGTTCTGCGGCGGCAGGTCGACCTTCTGCGCGCGCAGGCGGTCGACGACGATCGCCATCTGTTCGTCGAGCTCGCTGGAGAGCACGACGCCATCGTTCACCGTGGCGGCAACGCGGTCGAGCAGCTCACCCGAGGAGCTCGCCTCGCGCGTCTGCGCGAACGCGGCGCTGGCCGCGAAGGTGGCGAGGAGGAGCCCCAGAACGAGAGACGATGAACCGCGCGAAAATGCTTTTGGAATCATGGAGTTGTTTTCTGACGGGCGGAAGTTTCCGGCGAGTATCCTCGAATTGACCGCTGCAGGAAAGCGTCGGCTGGTGTTCCGACACTGGCCAGTCCGTTCAGTTCCAGCTGCAGGTAGATGCCGGTCTCCTGGCTGCCGTCGCGGCTTGACACGAAGCGGCGCCCGACGAAGCGCAACTTGAAACAACACGCCTTGTATTCGAAGCCCGCGAAGCGATCGAGCATCTCGCCGTCGCGCAGCGAGTAGACGACGCGGCCGTAGGCGTTCCACTTCTTGCCGATCGGCCACGCGGTCGACACCTCCGCCTGCTCGAGGCGGTCGCGTTGCGCGCGGTAGGCGAGATTCACGACGCTGTCGCCGTTCGGGCGGTACTGCAGCCGGAACGTCGAGCGCTCGCTGCGCGTGTCCTCGGGATTCCACTGGATGCCGGCTTCGAAGTTCCAGTTCTTGTAAGCGGTGAGCGAGACCTGCGCGATGAAGTCCGAGGTGTCGCGCGTGCTCGGCGTCTCGTCCGGCAACACGACGCGCGGCTTCTCGAAGTAGTAAGCCTGGCCGACGCTCACGGCGAGGTACTGCGCGCCGCTCACGGAGTTGAACAGCCGGCTGGTCAGACCGAAGGACACCTGGTTCGCATCATTGACGCGGTCGGCGCCGACGTAGCGGTTCGTGCGGTACAGTTCGACGAGGTTCAGGTCCGGCAGGCCGGTGTCGAACAGCGGCAAGGCATCCTGGTTGCGATACGGCGTGTAGAGATACAACGCGCGCGGCTCGAGCGTGATGCGGCGCTGGCCATGCGAGCCCGTGGCGCGTTCGAAGACGAGCCCGGTGTCGAACGAGGCGAACGGCATCGAGCGCGTCGGCGATTCGTCGACGCCCGGATCGGCGTCGCGCAACTGGTACTGCGTGTAGCGGTAGCCGGCCGACGGCCGCACGAAGAAGCCCGGCGCCGACCAGTCGAAGCCGACGCGCGGCGCGATGTCCGTGCGCCAGCCCGTGACGCCGAGATCGCGCTCGAAGTTCACGACCTCCGCGTCGAAGCCGTAGTTGATCGCGCCCAAGCCGGATTCCCAGTCGCCCGACGCGAGTACGCGTGGAGTCCGCGCATACGGGCGGTCGATCTCCGGCAGCTCGTCGTCGATCGTCTGGAACTGCTGGAACTGCGCGCGCACGTTCAGGTGCTCGTCGCGATACGTGGCCTCGGCGAGGCGCTCGGCGAACGGCACGCTCGTGCCTTCGGGGCCGAGCGCGAAATCCTCGAAGTAGTTGCTGTCGCTGACGTCGGTGGCGTCGATGCGGAAACGCCAGTCGCCGGGCAGCTCGGCGACGTGCGTGAGCTCGACGCGGTGGCGATCGCGATCGGCGACGTCGTCGCTCGGCAGGTAGTCGAAATTCAGCGAGCCGTGCTGCCGCGCCGTGAGATAGCGCAGCTCGCCGGCCGCATCGAGGCCGCGCTTGCTGTAGTAGATGGGCGAGAGCGTGAGGTCGACGTTTTCGCGCAGGTTGAAGTAGTAAGGCACCTCGAGCTCGAATCCCGAGCGCGTGGTGCGGCCGACGTTCGGGAACAGGAACCCGCTCTTGCGCTGCGGGCCGACGGGGAAGGACATCCACGGCGCGTAGAAGATGGGCACGCCTTGGAACTCGACGCGCGCCCCGCGGCCGACGCCGTTGCGCTCGCGCGTGTCGATCTCGATCTCGTCCGCCTTCAGCTCCCACGAGCGGTCGGTGGCCGGGCAAGTGCTGAACGACACGTCCTCGAGCGAGATCTTGCCGTTCGGATCCATCTTCATCGACTTCGCCGCGCCGCGCGCGTTGCGCTCCGGCAGCTCGAACTGCGCGCCCTCGAACGCGGCGCCCAGCGTCGGCGAATACGTGCCGCTGCCGCCGGTCACCTTGAGCTGCGGATCCTCGAAGACGATGCCGCCCTCCATCTTCGCGTCCTGCGTCTCCGCGTTGTACTCGAGGCAGTCCGTGCGGATGCTGCGCTCGCCCTGGCGCATGACGACGTTGCCGCAGAGCTTGGCGTTGCCATTCACGTCGAAGGCGAAGTTCTGGTCGTCGGCCTCGATCGTGACCGGCTGGTCGGCCGCGGGCGGCGTGATGGGAGCGGCCGGCGGCGGCTTGCCGGTCACGGGCGCCGGCTGCGGACAGTCGTCATCGGCGAGCGCGACGGGTCCGAGCAGGAGTAGTCCGAGGCCGGCAAGAAGGGCCTTGATCGAAGTCACTGGCACAGTGTCGCGCACTATACTTAGGTGAATGCTCGAGCACGACCCGCGACTCTCTTCGATACGGACCTGGCTGACACGCGACCTCGGTTGGCGTGTCGGCAGCATCAAGGTGGCATCCGCCGATGCCAGCTTCCGCCGCTACTTCCGCCTCTCGCGCGGCGACGTCGATCCCGCGGCCTGGGCGCCGAAGGCCGACACGCTGATCGTCATGGACGCGCCGCCCGGCAAGGAAGACATCGCGCCCTATCTGAAGGTCACGACGCTGCTCGAACAATCGGGCGTGCACGTGCCGCACGTGTATGCCGCCGACGCGCACCAGGGCTTCATCGCGATGGAGGATCTCGGCGACCTGCAGTACCTGACGCTGTTGCGCGCCGGGCGCGGCGTCGACCGCCTGTACGGAGACGCGCTGACCGCGCTGGCGAACATCCAGGTGCGCGGACTGCGGGCCGCGCAGCAGCTCGCGCCGTACGACCGCGAGCCGCTCGAGCGCGAGCTCAACCTCATGCCCGAGTGGTTCCTCGGCAGGCACCTGCGCCTCGAGCTGACGCCCGAGGAGCGCGCGCTGCTCACCGTCACGAACCAGATCCTGATCAACGAGGCGCTGACGCAGCCGCAGGTGTTCGTGCACCGGGATTTCCATTCGCGGAACCTGATGGTCCTGGAACGCGGCAATCCCGGCGTCATCGACTTCCAGGACGCGTTGCGCGGCCCCGTCGGCTACGACCTCGTCTCCCTGCTGAAGGACTGTTACATCAGCTGGTCGCGCGAACGCGTCGAGCGCTGGGTCAAGGGCTACCGCCGCGTGCTCGGCGGACTCGGCGCGAACGTCGGCGACAGCGAATACCAGTTCCTGCGCTGGTTCGATTTCATCGGCGTGCAGCGGCACATCAAGGTGCTCGGCATCTTCTGCCGCCTCTGGTACCGCGACGGGAAGCCGGGCTATCTCGGCGACCTGCCGCTGGTGTTCGATTACGTGCGCGATGCCTGCCGCCGGTATCCCGAGCTCGCGGAGTTCGAACGCTGGCTCGCGTGGCGCGTCGCGCCGATCTTCGACGCCGCGTTGATGCGCGAGCAGATGCGCGCGAAGGCAGCGGCGGCCCCGGCGACGCGCCCGGCGAAAACGGCAACGCGGCCCGTGAAGTCGGCGGCGCGCACGACGAAGTCGTCCGCGGCGCGGCCGGTTCGGACGGTGAAGCGCAAGTCGGCGAAACGGGCCGCGAAGCGCGTGGCGAAGAAGCGCGTCGTGCGGAAGACACGAGTCGTGCGGAAGCAGACGCGGGTGGCGAAGCGCAAGCACGCCGCCGTTCGCCGGGTCGCGGCGAAGCGCGCGGCGGGTAGATCGGTGGCGCGGAAGCGGGTGGCCGCGAAGCGCGTCGGCACGCAGCGCGTCGGCACGAAGTCCGCCCGGCGGATCCGGAAGCCGGCCGTCGCACGGCCGAAACGCCGGACGGCGGGCGGAAAACCCCGCCGCATCGTGCGCACGCGCAAACCGGCACGGGCGCGCAAACACAAATGAAGGCGATGGTCCTCGCCGCGGGACGCGGCGAACGCATGCGCCCGCTCACCGATCGCGAGCCGAAGCCGCTGCTGCGCGTCGGCGGCAAACGCCTGATCGAGTACCACCTCGAGCGTCTCGCGAAGGGCGGATTCCGCGACGTCGTGATCAATACCGCCTGGCTCGGCGACATGATCGAATCCGCGCTCGGCAACGGCGAGCGTTACGGCCTTTCCATAACCTACAGCCACGAGCGCCCCGAGGCGCTGGAAACCGGCGGCGGCATCTTCCGGGCGTTGCCGCTGTTAGGATCGGCGCCCTTCCTGATCGTGAACGGTGACGTCTGGACGGACATCGATCTCGGCGCGCTGCATCGCGCGCCGCCGCGCAACGCACTCGCGCACCTGGTGCTGGTCCCGAATCCGCCGCAACACCCGCGCGGCGATTTCCGGCTCGAGGACGGGTTCGTCGCCGAGGGCGAGGGCGTCCGCCACACGTACTCGGGAGTCGGCATCTACACGCCGGAGTTCTTCGACGGATCGTCGCCCGGCAAATTCCCGCTGCTGCCGTTGCTGAAGCGCGCGATCGCGCAGCGCGCGCTGAGCGGCGAGCTGCACGAGGGCCGCTGGTACGACATCGGCACGATCGAGCGCCTGCGCGCGCTCGATGCGCAGCTGTCGAACCCCGCCTGACGGTGCGCGCATGACCCGCGCGATCACGGTCGTGCTGGTGATGGCGCTGCTGCTGGTCGGCGGTCCCTGGGTCATCGGCAACGTCGCCGAGGACCGCGTGAACCGCGGGCTCGACCAGCTCGTCGACGCCGCGCCCTGGCTGGGCATCGTCGATCGCACGTACACGCAGGGCTGGTTCCGCTCGGAGCAGGAAGTCACGTTCGAGGTGCTGGGCGGTGCAGGGCGCGCCGTCGGAACGCCGGGCCGGTTCACCGTGCGCAACGAGATCCTGCACGGGCCGCTGCTCGGCTGGTCGGGGCTCGGCCTCGCGCGCGTCAACTCGACGATCGTGCTGGACGCGCAGCAGCGTGCGCAGGTCGAGAAGATATTCGGCACGGACTCGCCGTTCACCCTGAGCACGCGCGTCGGCTTCCTCGGCGGCGGCACGACGACGCTGGCCAGCGAAGGCCGCACGCTGCGGCTGCGCAACGGCGCCGAGGTGACGTGGGACGACCTCGAGATCGACCTCGGCTACTCGCGCGACTTCGACACGCTGACGATCGCCGGCGACTGGCCGCGTTTCGCCGGACACGACGCCCGCGAACACTGGGACTTCGAGCTGACCGATGCGGTGATCGACGGCAGGAGCGAGCGCGTGAAGGGCGCGCTGTATTCGACCGACCTCGAATTCACGATCGGCAAGCTCTCGGCCGCCGGCGCGGACCTGCCGAAGACGACGATCGAAGACGCGCACTACCTCGTCGATACTGCCGACGACGGCGACTTCATGAGCGTCGCGACGCGTCTCGGCTCGGGCCCGATCTCGGGCGGCCTGCTGGCGGCCCAGGGCGTCGACCTGACCGCCATCCACTACGACTTCACGCTGCGCCGGTTGCGCACCAACACGCTGGCGCGGCTGACCGAGGACGTCTCGCTGTCGTACCGCAACCCGGCGGCCGCCAGCATGCTGAAGGATCACCTGCTGGAGTTGTGCCGCTTCGATCCGGAGCTGCTGATCGACCGCGTGGGTTTCGAGACGAAGGCGGGCGCCGCGACGCTGACCGGCGTCCTCAGGCTGAAAGGCGTGACCGAGACGGACGTGCGCATGGGCGCGCTGTCGATGCTCGCGAAGCTCGAGGCGGACCTGCGCTTCGAAGCGCCGCAGAAGCTCGTCGAGGGTTTCGGCGGCGGGCGCGACGCGATGATGAACGCGGTCGACACCGGGTACGCGGAGCTGAAGGCCGACAAGGTGGTCTCGCGGCTTGAATTCAAGGGCGGCGAGCTCAAGATCAACGGCAAAGTCCAGGGAATCCCGGGACTTGGATCCCCACCCGCCGGTCCGGAGTAGAATCCCCGCCCTCGCTCCATGTCCTCCCTCAAAGACATCCCCGTCGTTGCCGAGCGCAGCCCGCGCTCCGGCGAGAAGTACACGACCCCACAGGGTTTCACCGCCATCAAGGACGGGCAGAAGCCGCGTGGCCTCGAGGCGCCGCCGACCGGCCGCAAGCCGGCGTGGATCCGCGCGCCGCTGCCGGTGGGCCGCGGCTTCGGCGCGGTGAAGGACATCGTGTCCGAGCACCGGCTCGCGACGGTGTGCGAAGAGGCGAAGTGCCCAAACATCGGCGAGTGCTGGAACGCCGGTACCGCGACGATCATGTTGATGGGCGCCGTGTGCACGCGCGCCTGCCGCTTCTGCAGCGTCGACACGGGCAACCCGCGCGGTTGGCTGGACCCGGAGGAGCCGGAGAACACGGCGCGCAGCGTCGAGCTGATGAAGCTCAAGTACATCGTGCTGACGTCGGTGAATCGGGACGACCTGCCGGACGGCGGCGCCGAGCACTACGCGGCGGCGATCCGCGCGATCAAGCGGCGCACGCCGCAGGTCGCGGTCGAGGCGCTGACGCCGGATTTCCAGGGCGTGCTGAAGGACGTGGAGACCGTGGTCGATTCGGGACTCGAGGTGTTCGCGCAGAACGTCGAGACCGTGAAGCGCCTGACGCACCCGGTGCGCGATCCGCGCGCGGGATACCAGCAGACGATCGACGTGCTCGCGCATGCGAAGAAGCACCGGCCGTCTGTGCTGACGAAGACCAGCCTGATGCTCGGGCTCGGCGAGACGGATGAAGAGATCGCCCAGTGCATGGACGATCTGCGCGCGGCGAACGTGGATCTGCTGACGCTCGGGCAGTACCTGCGGCCCACGGTGCATCACCTGCCGGTGCAGCGGTTCGTGACGCCGGCACAGTTCGACGAGTACCGTCAGTGGGCGCTGGCCAAGGGCTTCCGCGAGTGCGTGTCGGGGCCGCTGGTGCGGTCGTCGTATCGCGCGGAGCAGGCGCTGGCCGGCAACAACGCCGGTCTCGACAACGGTGGGGCGGGAGGCGGTGTCAGAGAGGGGGAACCGGGGAAACTCGCGTCGGTGACGCCTGACGTTTCCGAGACCGCGGAGGCGAGTTTCCCCGGTTCCCCCTCTCTGACACCACCTCTTGTCCGTTGGCTCGGTCGCGTCGACTACGAACCCACCTGGCGCGAGATGCAGCGCATCACCGACACGCGCGACGCCGACACGCCCGACGAGATCTGGCTGCTCGAACATCCGCCCGTGTTCACGCTCGGCCTCAACGCCGACGCCGGCCACGTGCTCGCCGCCGGCGACATCCCCGTGGTCAAGATCGACCGCGGCGGCCAGGTGACGTACCACGGCCCCGGGCAGCTGGTCGTCTATCCACTCATCGACATCCGCCGCGCCCGGCTCGGCGTGCGCGATCTCGTCACCGCGATGGAACGCGCCATCATCGAGTACTGCGCCACGCTCGGCATCACCGCGAAGTGCAAGGCCGGTGCACCCGGCGTCTACGTCGATGGCCGGAAGATCGCGAGCGTCGGCATCCGCATCCGGCGCGGCGCGAGTTATCACGGCCTCGCGTTCAACGTGAACATGGACCTCGAGCCGTTCCAGCGCATCAACCCCTGCGGCTACGCCGGGCTCGAGATGACGCAGCTCGCCGCGCTCGGCCAGCCGGACGCCAGCGTCGAATCCACCGGCCGCGCCTTCGCGCCGTTCCTGCAGAAGGCGCTGGAGCAGCTGCGGGACGGCAGATCCGCCGCTTCCTGCGGCTGACGCGGAACTTTCCGGCCGGCGGATCGCACTGACATCCATGACCCGGCGTTTCACACGGATCGCGATCCTCGGCTCCCTCGTCGGGCTCGCCGGCGTCCAACTACCCGCGTCCGCGCAGGACGAGGAGATCAAGCCCGTCGTCATCATCGACCTGCGGCCCGCCGAGCAGAAGAACGGCGCCGGTCTCGTCGAACTGAAGGGCAAGTGCAACGACGGCGTCTACCGCATCGCCGACGTCGCCTCCGATCCCGTCAAGCTCGACCTGCTGAAGGCCGATCTCTCGCAGCAGCTGCGGCTCGGCGGCGAGGGCAAGACGCTGACCGTCCTCGACTGGTCCATCTACTACAACAAGCAGGTGCAGTCGAACGGCGTCGGCCTGCGCAGCGTCGGCATCCAGGGCTACACCATCCCCGGCAAGAAGAAGGAACGCCGCGCCGGCAGCAAGTGCCCGCGCGAGGAAACCGCCGGCGGCTGGTACGAAGAAAGCGAGATCCACTCGCTGTTCTATCCACTGGTCTCGGAGTTCACCGGCACGTTCGCCGGCAAACCGGTCACCGCGCGCATCGTGTATTCGCCGCGGCAGAAACTCGAAGGCCGCTTCACCGGCGGCGCCGCCGACACGCAGGCGCTGATCGACGCCGTGCACCAGACCGCCGAAGAAGTCGCGAGCGCGATCGACCGCTGACGTGATCCGCCGGCCGACGTGAATCGCTGGCTGAAACGTGCGGGCGTCGCGCTGGCCGTGCTCGCGCTCGGCATCGGCATCGGCGCGTGGACGTTCGCGTCGCGGCTGACGGCCTCCGCCAACCGGCCCGTCCAACTACCCGCGGATTTCCCGGCGACCGCCGTCGCGATCCCCGGTGACGGCCACGCCGTCGCCGCGAGCTGGCGCGATCTCGGTGCCGCGACGCCGGCGGTGCTGCTGGTTCACGGCATGGGCGGCGACCGCCGCTCGACGCTGCCGCGCGCCCGCGTGCTGGTCGACGCCGGTTTCTCCGTGCTGATGATCGACCTGCAGGCGCACGGCGAGACGCCGGGCGAACGCATCACGCTGGGCTGGCGCGAATCGGCCGACGTGCGCGCGGCCGTGCGGTGGTTGCGCGCGCGGACGCCGGGCCGCCGCGTCGGCCTGGTCGGCGTGTCGCTGGGTGGCGCGGCCGCGCTGATCGGCGGCGATCCCGGCGGCGCCGGCCGGATCGACGTCGACGCGCTGGTGCTCGAAGCCGTGCATCCGCGGCTGCGGCAGGCGATCCGCAATCGCGTCGGCCCGGTCCTGACGCCGCTGCTGATGGCGCAGATCGGTCCGCGGCTGCACGTCGATGCGGACCGGCTCGACCCGGTCGACTATCTACCGGCGCTGCGCGCGCCCGTGCTGGTGGTCGGCGGCGAGCTCGATGCGTACACGTACGCAGCCGAGTCGCGCGAGATGTTCGTGGCTGCCCGGCCGCCGAAGGAGTTGTGGATCGTGCCGCACGCGACGCACGAGGATTTCTCGCGCGTCGACCCGCGCGGCTACCGGGAGCACGTCGTCGGGTTCCTGCGCCGGTGGCTGGCGCCAGCCGGTGCGGCGACGGGCTAGCAAGACGGCCGGCTGATCAGGCGACCAGGCAGTCAGTAGTCGGGTAGTCAGCCGTGGGCCGCCTCAGCCGTCCGACTAGTCCGCCGGCGCCGCTTTTCCGACCTCATCGGCGATCGACTTGATCGCCGCCTCGCTCTCCGGAAAGACGGTCAACTGCAGCTCGGTCGCCACCACCGTCACGAAGTTGCCCGCCACCGCGTGGGCCAGGTCGGTCTTCGGCGGTTCCGGTGCGGGCTGCTTCGGCGGCGGCTTGCGGAAGTCGAACGACGGCGGCGCATCGGCCGCGCGCTCGTCCTCGCCCGACCAGGGCAACAACTTCGCGTGCATCAGCTGCATCAGGTAGATACCGAGCAGGCGCGTGGCGGCGCAATCCACGGGCGTGCGCTGCAACCGCGCGGTGGCCGCGGATTCCTCGGCCGCGATCGCCTGTTGCGCGCGCGCCAGTTCGTCTCCGGCCAGCGACTGGAAGCCGGCGAGATCGAGCCGTACGAGCTCGTCGAGCGAGCCGCGCAGCGTCGCATTCTCCTCGTCGGGGCAGGCGGTCAACGTCGCGCCGAACCGCGCCAGCAGCAGCCGGTCGTATTCACCGGCCGCACGCAGCAGGGCCGCACTGGTCGCCGCCATCTTCGCGCGCAGCTCCGCCGGCTTCTTCAGGTCGGCCGCGGGATCCGTCGCGGGCCGCTGCGGAAACAGCGTCAGCGCGTCGAGCAACGTCAGGCTGGTGTCGCCCGCGGCGAGCTCGCGTTGTTCCTTCGTGCAGGCGCGTTTGAGTCGTTCGGTGCAGGCCCGGCCGAGCAGGGCGCCGTTGCGCAGCTCGAGCAGCGGCTTCTCGAGTCCCTCGGCGTAGAAGCGCGCGGCCCGGGCGTCGGACGTCGCGTCGACCGGATCGGCCGCGGCTGCCGTGGCGGCGCCGAGCATCAACAGGAAGCCGGTCAATGCGATCGGGTTCAAGAGCGTGGCTCCCGCCGGAGAGTCGCCGCGAGTCGATACCCGCGGCCGGGTTCAGATCAACATGATCACGTCCTTGCTCGCCTGCAGGGCGGTGGCAAGGGCGACGATCTGCTCGCGGCTGGTCGCCGTGAACGTGTACGTGATCGAGATGAAGTGCTGCTTGTTGCTCTCGCGCTCGGTGATCTGCGAGTCGTCGAGATCCGGCACGTGCTGGCGGACGATGGCGTCGATGTTCGCGCGCAACGTGTCGCTGCGCCGGCCGACGACCTTGATGGGGTACGACGTCGGAAACTTGAGCAGCTCGTCGCCGTCGCCGGAGATGTCCTTCACCACGGTGTCCCCGCGAGATCTCGCTTGGTTTGCTGGAAGGCGTCCCAGAGTTTGCGCCACACGGGACCGGGTTTGCCGTCGCCGACGGGTTTGCCGTCGAGCGACGTCACGGGCTGGACCTCGCGCGTCGCCGCGCCGAGCAGGATCTCCGCCGCACCCCGCAGCTCGGCCTCGCTGACGGGCGCCGAGCGCCATTTCACGCCGGCTTTCGCCGCGATCTCTTCGATCACGCCACGCGTCGTCCCGGGCAGGAGCCGCTGCGAGTTCGGCGGCGTGCGCAGCTCGCCGCCGACGAGCACGTGCACGCTCGAAGCGCTGGCGTCGGTCAGGAAACCATCGCGCAGCAGCAGCGCCTCGCTGGCGTTCTCGTCGACGGCCAGCTGCCGCAGCAGCACGTTCGCCAGCAACGAGACGGACTTGATGTCGCAGCGCGCCCAGCGCGTGTCGTCGGCCGTGATCGCGGGCATGCCGTTCTCCATCGCGCCGGGCCGCGCGGCGGGCCAGGGCGAGGCGAACGCGAACACGGTGCGCGGCACATCGGGCAGTGGCGCGTGGTTGCGGCCGTACTCGGCGCCGCGCGTCACCTGCACATATATATAGAGATCGGCGGCCTGCTGGCCGTTGCGCGTGATCAGCTGGCGATACAGCTCGCGCCAGGCGTCGCGCGACAGCGGGTCGTCCATGCGGATCTCGCGCAGCGACCGCGTCAGGCGGTCGTGGTGCTGCGTGAAGCGGAACGGCCGGCCGCCGTAAACCGGCGTCACTTCGTAACAGCCGTCCGAGTACAGGAACCCGCGGTCGAGCGGCGAGATGCGCGCCTCGCGCAGCGGTAGATAGTCGCCGTTCAGGTAACAGACCGCGAGCGGTTCGCCCATCGCCTTACTTCATCCAGAGGGAGATGCCGTCGACCATGCGCGTCCACCAGCCGCCTTCCGGCACCGCGACCTGGGCGACCAGCGGCACGCGCGCGACGACGTCCTTGCCGTCGGAGACGACCAGTTCGCCGAGCGCCTGGCCGGCCTTGATCGGCGCGATGACCGGTTCCTTCACCGTGGCGGTGGTCTTCAACTGCGCGCCGGCGCCGCGGCCGACGGTTACATAGACGTCGTTCGCCGGCACCAGCGTCACGCGATCCGTTTCGCCCTTGTACACCTCGGGCTTCAGCACGACCTCGTCCTTGCCCTTCGCCTTCACGGTTTCGTAGAACGTGAAGCCGAAGTTCAGTAGCGCGGCGCTCGCGTCCTCGCGCGCCTTGAAGGAGTCCGTGCCGAGCACGACGGAGATCAGCCGCGTGTTGCCGCGCTTCGCGGAGCTCGCGAGGCAGTAACCCGCGGTCTCGGTGTGGCCGGTCTTGATGCCATCGACGGTCGGGTCGCGCGCCAGCAGGCCATTGCGGTTCTGCTGCTTGATGCCGCCGTAGCTGAATTCGCGCAACGAGTAGAGTTTGTAGTCCTCGGGGAAGTCGCGAATGATCACGCGCGACAGCGTCGCGATGTCGTGTGCGCTCATGTAGTGAGTCGGGCCGGGCAGGCCGGAGCTGTCGTTGAAGTGCGAGTTCTTGAGGCCGAGCTCTTCGGCGTAGTGGTTCATCATCTGCACGAAGCCGTCTTCGGTGCCGCCGACCTTCTCGGCGAGCGCGATCGTCGCGTCGTTGCCCGACTGCACGATCATGCCCTTGATCAACACGTCGACGGGGATCTGCGTGCCGACCTGCGCGAACGTGCGCGAGCCCTCGGCTTTCCACGCGTGCTCGCTGATCGTCACGGAGTCCGTCGGCGAGAGACGCTTTTCCTTGATGGCGCGGAACACGGCGTAGCCGGTCATCAGCTTGGTGATGCTGGCCGGCTCCATCTGCACGTCGCCCTTGTCCTGCGCGAGCACGCGGCCGGTCTGGAAATCGATGAGCACGTAGGCGCGCGCCTTGATCGCGGGCGGCTGCGGAATCGGCACGGCGGCATCGGCGGCGGTGACGGCAAGGATCAGGCAAACGAAAACGAGGCGGGCGTAGAACGTCAGCAGCCGGGACGACGGCATCTCTTGGAACTCCGAATCGAATGGGGCAAGGCCGCGATTGTACGCCTGCGAAATGGGGACGTTCCTCGTTTCCTGAAAATGGGGACATTCCTCGTTTCCAAGCAAAAGGGGACAGTCCTCAATCGAAGACTCTTTGAGGACTGTCCCCTTTTGCCCGCGTAGCAGGGAAACGAGAATGTCCCCATTATTCGATGAGCAATCGGGCGTCGTTGATGCCGAGCTTTTTCAGGCGCGCCATGTTCAGGTCGAACTCCTCGACCGTGGCGAACGGGCCGACGCGCACGCGGTGCAGCGCCTTCTCGTCGCGCGACACTTCGTCGAGGCTGGCGAGCTCGATGCCGGCAGCGAGCAGCGACTCGACGCGGCGGCGGGCGTTCTCGTGGTCGGAGAACACGCCGGCCTGGATGAACATCGCCGTCACGCCGGGCGGTTTCGCGGCGGGTGCGTTGACGACGGTGACGGCCGGCGGCGGCGGTGCGGGCGGATTCGGCGCGGTTGGCATCACCGGCGGCGCGGCGCTGCCGGTGGGCGAGCCGGGGCCGATCACGCGGACTTCGACGGGGGCCGTGCCCTGCAGCAGCATGTCGAGCTTGGCCGCCGCCGTGTAGGACAGGTCGATGATCCGCTCGCCGACGAACGGACCGCGGTCGTTGATGCGAACGACGACCTTCCGCCCGTTGCGCAGGTTCGTGACCTCGGCGTAGCAGGGGATGGGCAGCGTCTTGTGCGCGGCCGTCATCGCGTACATGTCGTACGGCTCGCCGAGCGACGTCGACGCCGCGTGGAAGCCGGGTCCGTACCACGACGCTGTGCCGCGCTCGACCCAGCCTTCGGACGTGGCCATCACGCGGTAGCGCTTGCCGAACACTTCGTAGAACGGTGGATTGCCCCGCGTGCCGCGCGGCTCGGCGCGCGGGACGGCGTCGGGGATGTTCAGCACGTCGGCCGGCGGCGCGGGCACGGCGGTGCCGGAGGGCACCGTGGTTGGCGCCGCCGAGCCTGACGACCGTTCGTGGCGTCGATGCGTGAGTGAGCAGCCCGTCAACGCGATGCATAGAATCGCGACCATCGCTCTGCGAACGTTCAGCATGGCTCGAACTGTACCTCACGATCGCCGCCCCGGTTCGCGTCGCGGGCTCCTGCTGGCGCTCGTGCTCGCGGCGGGCTCGGCACCGCTCACCCGGGCAACCGTCTACGGCGTCGACGAGCGCAACCTGCCCGATTCGCACCTCACCGAGGAAGAGCAGCGCACCTACGTCGCGACCCAGGTGATCTACTGCGAGAGATCCGATGGACGGTGGCGCGCCGGGGCCGGCAGCCTGGTCGGTGACTTCCGGCACGGCGTGACCGTCGCACACCTCTTCTTCGACGAGTCGACGCGGACGCACTTCCCCGCGAGCCGCTGCACGTTCCGCGTGTACGACCGCGAGGGCCGCAAGCTGGACGAAGTCGCGCTGACGCGCCGGCGCTCGTGGTGGGAGACGCACGAGCCCGACCCCGGCAACGATCTCGCCATGTTCGAGCTCGCGCGATCGCCGATGTTCGTGTATCGCCTGCTGCCGCTGGTGCTGGCTCCGGTACGCGACGGCGAGCGGCTCCTGCTCGTCACCTATCACTACGATGTCAAACCGGAGTTCTCGAAGCGCAAGACCCGCGGGCGCGTCTACCCGACGATCGGCACGAAGGACGATGGCGTACCGAACGTCTTCCACACCGACGTGGATTGCGTGCCCATGTCGTCCGGCGGGCCGCTGTTCAACGATCGCGGCGAACTCGTGGGGTTCATCCGCGCCGGCACGTCATCCGGCACCGGACCGCCGCTGACCTTCGATCCGCTGCGCGAGTTCAACATCGCGGTGCGGATCCCGGCGGCGTTCCGCGACGAGTACACGGTATTCCGGGGCTCGGCCCGGTAGCGATCAGCGCGCGACGGTCGGATGTTCGGCCGACTGCACCGCGAGCTTCGTGGTGTCCGCCTTCGGCCAGCCCGTCTGCGCGGAGACGCGGTCGGCGATCGTCGAGGCGAGGTCGTGAACCGCCATCGCGTAGCGCACGCTGCGGTTGTAGCGCGTGATCACCTCGAAATTCTTGAAGCCCACGCGGTACGCGGGCCCCTGCTGCTGTTCGGCGGGGATCAGCAGCACCGGCGTCGTCTCGGCCTGCTTCGACTCGTCGAAGTCGACGCCCTTCTTGCGCAGGCCGGCGACGGTCTCGTTCAGCGCCAGGTTGCCCGGGTCGGCCGTGACCGGCGCATCGGGCTGCAGCACGGCCTCGGACAACACCGGGCCGTCGGCGACCCAACCGGACTGCTTGAAGTAGTTGGCCACGCTGGCGATGACGTCGTCCCAGTCCGCGAACAGGTTGCGCTGCTTGTCGCCGCTGCCGTCGACGGCGTAGCGGCGGTAGCTCGACGGCATGAACTGCGGCGCGCCCATGGCGCCGGCGTACGAGCCAAGCGCGGTCAGCGGGTCCACCGACTCTTCGCGCGACAGCGCGATGAACTGCGCCAGCTCGTCGCGGAAGAAGGTGGCACGCGCCGGGTAGTCGAAGGCCAGCGTGCTCAACGCGTCGAGCACGCGGTACTTGCCGGTGATGCGCCCGTAGAACGTCTCGACGCCGATGATGGCGACGATGTACTGCGGTTCGACGCCCGTGTCCTTGTGCGCCTTCTCGAGCCGCGCGCGGTGCTCGATCATGAACTGCGTGCCCTCGGCGATGCGCTGCTCGGTGAGGAAGCGCGCGCGGTACTCGTACCACGGCGAGACCTTCTCGGCGGGCTTGGTCATCGCCTCGATGATCTTCGGCTGCGGTTCGGCCTTGGCGAGCAGGCGGTAGATGTCGAGCGGCTCCATCTTCTGCGCGGCCGCGGTCTTCTCGACGAAGTCGCGGATCTCGGGACGATCGAGATCGAAGCGGGTGCGACCGACGAACGAGCCGTCCGCCGACGCGGAACCCGAGAGGAAGAGAGCAGTGATTGTCAGTGCGAGCGCATGGCGCATCACGAGGCAACGAGCTTCCGATGCGAGTAGAGGGACATGAGGATACCGAAGCCTGCCAGCAGGGTCACCATCGATGTGCCGCCGTAACTGACCAGTGGTAGCGGAACGCCGACAACCGGTATGAGCCCGCTCACCATGCCCGCGTTGATGAATACGTAGACGAAAAACGTCAACGCGATGCTGCCCGCCAACAGGCGCGCGAACGTGTCCTGCGTTTCGACGGCGAGATACAACGCGCGGCCCACCACGAAGAGGTACAGCAACAACAGGATTGTCGCTCCCAGCAGACCGAGCTCCTCGCCGACCATCGCGTAGATGAAGTCCGTAGTCCTTTCCGGCAGGAACTCGAGCTGGCCCTGCGAGCCGTTCAGCAGGCCCTTGCCGAACACCCCACCCGAACCGATCGCGATCTGCGACTGGATGATGTGGTAACCCGCACCGAGCTTGTCGGACTCGGGATCGAGCAGCGTGAACACGCGCTGCTTCTGGTAGTCGTAAAGCACGTATTGCCAGGCGAGCCAGCCCGCGAGCGCGCCGAGTCCGGCCAGTCCGAAGATGATGCGGAACTGCAGGCCGGCCATGATCACGACCATCATGCCGCCGATCATGATGAGGCCGCCGGTACCGAGGTCGGGCTGCATGATGGTGAGGCCGGTGGGCAGCAGGATGATCCCCGCCAGCACGCACAGCGAGGCGAACGACGGCGGCAGCGGTCGCTCGTGCAACCACCACGCGCAGGTCATCGGCACCGCGAGCTTCATGATCTCGGACGGCTGGAAGCGGATGAAGCCGAGATCGAGCCAGCGCTGCGCGCCCTTGCCGATGTGACCCGTGATGTCGACGACGACGAGCAGCACGACGCCGAGCGCCCAGAGCGGCGCCGCGAGTCGACGCAGGAATGCGGGCTTCACCTGCGCCAGTGCGCACATCGCGACACCGCCGAGGCAGGCGCGGATCGCGGCGTCGGCGACGCGGTTCCAGCTCTGGCCGGACGCGGAGTAGAGGATCACGAATCCGTAGACCGTGATGAGGCCGAGGCCGATCAGCAGCGGGCCGTCGAGCTTCAGTGCGCCGAGCACGCGCGCCGCGAAGCTGAAGGTGCGCTGGCTGCGTGAGCCCGTTTCGATCGGTTCGTAGATTCCCATCACTCGTCTCCTGACGCGGCGGGGATGACTTCGTGGTGGATCATGCGGTCAGTCCACTGCCTCGGCGCCCTCGGCGTCCTCTTTCGGAGGAGCCGCGGCGGTCGGGGCTGCGCCCTTGCCCGGAATGATCGGTCCGTAGCCCGGCCCTGGCGTGAGCGGCGCCGTGCCCGGTGGCAACGGCACCTTGAGCTGCCCGTTGGCATCGAGCAGGAACTTGTCCATCACCTGGCGTGCGATCGGCGAGGCGAGCGCCGAACCGAAGCCGCCGTTCTCCACGATCACCGCCACGGCGATGCGCGGATGCTCGGCCGGCGCGAACGCGATGAACCACGAGTGGTCGCGCAGCCGATCGGACACGGTCTTCTGGTTGTCGAGGCTCTGGTTGCGCGCGACCGTGAACACCTGCGCAGTGCCCGTCTTGCCGGCGATCGTGTACGTCATGTTCTTGCCGGCGAACGCCGCGGCCGTGCCGTAGCGGAGCGTGCCGGCCATGCCTTCCGTGACGATCTGCCACTGCTCGGCGCTGACGGTCTTGATCTCTTCGGTCTTCACGGGCGGGAAGCGCTTCACGTCACCCGTGGCCGGATCGCGCACGCCGGTCACGAGGCGCGGTTTATAAGAGAAGCCGCGATTCGCGATGATCGAGGTGTAGTGGGCGAGCTGCAGCGGCGTGACGAGGAAGTAGCCCTGGCCGATGCCGAAGTTCACGGTCTCGCCGGGGAACCAGACCTGGTCCGCGGGCCGCTTGAACGTCTTGCGCTTCCATTCCCTCGACGGCAGCAGGCCCGGCTTCTCGCCGCCGATGTCGATGCCGGTGAGGCTGCCGAAGCCGAGCGGACCCAGGAACTCGGCGATGTGGTCCACGCCGATGTCGCTGGCGAGACCGTAGAAGTACACGTCGCAGGATTTGGCGATCGCATGGCGCAGGTCCATCGCGCCATGACGGCCGGTGCGGCCTTCGCGGAAGGCGAGGCTGCTGCCGGGCAGGCGCCAGGTGCCCGGGCAGAACTTCGTCGCATTGGGGTCGACGTCGTGGTACACGAGCCCCGCGAGTGCGAGCCCCGGCTTGATGGTGGAGCCCGACGGATACTGCCCGCGCAACGCGCGATTGAGCAGCGGCACGTCGATGTTGTCACGGAGCGCGCCGTATTCTGCACGCGTGAGGCCGCGCGTGAACGGATTGGGGTCGAAGCCCGGCGTCGAGACGAGCGCGACGACGTCGCCGTTGTCCGGATCGATCGCCACGACGGCACCGCGCCGGCCGACGAGGCCCTCTTCGGCGACCAGCTGCGTCGGCAGGTCGATGCTGGTGATCACGTCGACACCCGCGGTCGGCTTGTTCTCCTGCAGGTCGGGCGTCAGCTTGCCCTGCTGCTGCACCGAGCGTCCCGCGGCGTTCACGAGGATCTGCCGCGAGCCATCCGTGCCGTGCAGCTCGGTTTCGTACGAGGCCTCGATGCCGAGCTTGCCGATCAGCGTGGTGCCGGCATACTTCGAGAGCAGCTCTTCCTTCTCGAGCTTCTTCACGTCGGCTTCGGAGATCGCGGCGACGTAGCCCAGCGCGTGCACGCCGTGTTCGCCGTGCGGATAGAAACGCGTCAGGCGCGTGGCGATGTCCACACCGGGGAATTCGAAGCGGTGCACCGCGAAACGCGCGATCTCCTCGTCGGTGAGGCGCAGGCGGATCGGCACGCTCTCGAAGCTGCGGCGCGAGCGCACCAGGCGGCGCGTCTCGGCGATGTCGTCTTCCTGCAGCACGCCGATCTTGACCAGCGCCTGCAGCGTCGCGTCGACATCGGCGACGCGCTCGCGTACGAGCTCGAGCTGGAAGGCGGGGCGGTTCTCGGCGAGCACCTGCCCGTTGCGATCGAGGATGAGGCCGCGCTGCGCGGGCAGCGGCTCGAGGCGCACGCGGTTGCCCTGCGAGAGGTCGGCGTAGTACTCGTAACGCACCACCTGCAACATCACCAGGCGGCCGATCAGCACCAGCGTCAGCAGCACGATGACCACGGCCGCGGCGATGGCGCGCTGCTCGAACAGGCGCTGCTCGGCCCAGTGATCCTTGATCCTGACGGTGCCCATTGCCTAACTACGCGAGTGGGTGCGGCTCATCAGCATCGCGATGAACGGCCACAACATGCCACCGATCATCGGCTGGAGCCAGCGCCACGGCGTCGAGGTCTTGTGTCCGATCCAGCCCTCGATGCCCCAGACGATCACCTCGTACACCCACAACATGGCGAACGAGAACAGCGACTGCTGGATCAGCGTCTGGTTGCGCAGTCGCTGGTGCAGCGTCATCGCGACGTAGGCGACGGTGATGGCGGCGAGGGCGTTCTGCCCCAGCACCTCGCCCTTGAACACGTCGAGCGCGAGCCCGGCGGCGAAGGCGCCGAAGATCCCGCCGGCGTGCGGCGCGTAGATGCTCCAGTACACGATGACCAGCGCGATGAACGACGGGCGCACCGCCGACAACCAGTCCGGCAGCGGCAGTACCGAGAGGACGAGGCCGAGCAGCAGCGTGAACGTGACCGCCCAGCGCGGTTCGCGGCGGGCGAAGTTCATGGCGTCTTCGCCTCCACCGCGAGCTCCTGCGGCGACGCGGGCGCGGACGGATGTCCCGGGCGCGACCAGATGAACAGCACTTCGCGGTCGGATTCGATCTGCGCGATCGGCACGGCCTGGATCTGTGCCAGCGGCTCGGCAGGATCGCGCGTCACCTTCGTCACGCGTCCCACCGGCAGGCCGTACGGAAACACCTGGCCGAGTCCGGACGTGACCAGCACGTCGCCGACCTTCACGTCGTAGTTCTGCGGCACGTACGGCAGCTCGAGCGACGTCGAACGGCCGGTGCCGAGCGCGATGGTGCGCACGCCGGAGCGCAGCACCGTCACGGGCAGCGCGTGTTCGGCGTCGGTGATCAGGATGATCTCGGAGCTGAACGGGCCCGTGCGGAACACCTGGCCGATCACGCCTTCGCCGGTGACCACGGGCTGCGACTTGTAGACGCCGGAGTTGCCGCCGCGATTGACCAGCAGGCGCTGGCGCAGCGTCGAGACCTCGACGCTGATGACCTCGCCGACCAGCCGCTTCTCGATGACCTCGGGCTGGATGCCCTCGAGCTTGCGCAGCGTGGCGTTCTCCGCCTGCAGCGCGGCCTGGCGCATCGTGATCAATTGTTGCTCGCGCAGCTGGTTCCGCAGGCCGTCGACCTCGGCCTGCAGCGCTTCACGCGTCGCGAAGCTCTCCTTGAGCCAGCGCCACGCCGCGGACGGGGAATTCACCGCCAGCTGCAGCGGGTAGATAGCCGCCTGCAGGCCGTAGCGCGCGGTGTCGAGCCAGCCGCCGCGCTGGTCGTAGAACATGAGCACGACCGACAGCACGGCATAACAAAAGAAGCGGAATCCGAAGGACGGGCCGCGTCCACCGAACGAGCGGCTCGCGCCGCTGCCGAACACGGCCACGGGTTATTCGAGGCCGAAGCTTCCCGGCCCGACCTGGTCCTGGAGCTCCAGAATGCGGCCGCCGCCACGCGCCACGCAGGTGAGCGGATCCTCGGCGATGACCACGGGCAGACCCGTCTCTTCCATGAGTAGTTTGTCGATGTCGCGCAGCAGCGCGCCACCGCCCGTGAGGACGATGCCGCGTTCCGCGACGTCCGCGCCGAGCTCCGGCGGCGTCTGCTCCAGCGCCTGCTTGACCGCGCCGACGATGCCCTGCAGCGGTTCCTGCAGCGCCTCGAGGATTTCGTTTGAGTTCAGCGTGAAGCTGCGCGGCACGCCTTCGGAGAGGTTGCGGCCCTTCACCGACAGCTCGCGCACCTGCTGGCCCGGGTAGGCCGCGCCGATCTCGATCTTGATGCGCTCCGCGGTGGCTTCACCGATGAGGATGCCGTAGTTGCGGCGCACGTAGTTCATGATGGCTTCGTCGAAGCGGTCGCCGCCGATGCGGGCCGACGCGGCATACACGATGCCGTTCAACGAGAGCACGGCGACTTCGGACGTGCCGCCGCCGATGTCGAGCACCATCGAGCCGCGGGCCTCGTTCACGGGCAGGCCCGCGCCGACCGCGGCCGCCATGGGCTCGCTAACTATCTGCACGCTGCGCGCGCCGGCGCCTTCGGCCGACTCCTTGATGGCGCGGCGTTCGACCTGCGTCGAGCCGATCGGGACGCACACCAGCACTCGCGGGCTCGGCTTGAGCACGCGGTTGCCGTGCACCTTGCCGATGAAGTACTGGAGCATCTTCTCGGTGTAGGTGAAGTCCGCAATGACGCCGTCCTTCATGGGACGGACGGCATTGATGTGGCCCGGCGTGCGGCCGAGCATGTTCTTGGCCTCGGCGCCGACGGCGACGATGACCTTGCCACGACCGGTCTGGTCGTCCTGCACCGCGACAACGGACGGCTCATTGAGCACGATGCCCTTGTCACGGACGTAAATGAGGGTATTGGCCGTTCCCAGGTCGATCGACAGATCGCTGGAGAAATAGCCGCGCAAACGTTTGAACATGGAGCAACCAGGCGAAGCGCGAAAAAGAGGCGGCAATTTAACAATCTGCAGCACGCCCCACAAGGCAACGGGTATGATCCCGCGCACATTTCCCACACCTTTTGCTTGAGTTTCCGATGAGCCTCAATCGCGACCAGATCAACTCGATCGCGCACCTCGCACGCCTGTCTCTCACCGAAGCGGAGATCCCGGTCTACCAGGACAGCCTGTCCAAGATCGTCGATCTCGTCGGCCAGCTCGACGCCGCCCCCACGCAGGGTGTCGAGCCCATGGCTCATCCACTCCCCGGTCTCGCGCAACGCATGCGGCCGGACGTCGTGACCGAAAAGGACCAACACGAGCTCTACCAACGCAACGCTCCGCAGGTCGAAGCCGCGCTGTATCTCGTCCCCAAGGTCATCGAGTAGGCAAATGCATACGTTCACGCTGGCGGAGCTTGCGAAGAAGCTCCGCGCCAAAGAATTTTCCGCCACGGAGCTCACCGGGGCGCTGCTGGACCGCATCGACGCGTCCCAGCCGACCCTGAACGCCTTCATCACCGTCACCCGCGACTCGGCCCTGGCCCAGGCGCGGCAAGCCGATGCCGCCCTGGCGGCCGGAAAAGCCGGTCCGCTCACGGGCTTGCCGCTCGCGCACAAGGACATCTTCTGCACGCAGGGCGTGAAGACGAGCTGCGGCTCGAAGATGCTCGACAACTTCGTGTCGCCATACGACGCCACCGTCGTCGAGAAGCTCAATGCCGCCGGCATGGTCACGCTGGGCAAGACGAACATGGACGAGTTCGCCATGGGTTCGTCGAACGAGACCAGCTGGTACGGACCCGTCCGCAACCCCTGGGACACCCAGCTCGTCCCCGGCGGCAGCTCGGGTGGTTCGGCCGCGGCGGTCGCCGCCCGCATCGCGCCCATCGCCACCGCCACGGATACGGGTGGTTCGATCCGCCAGCCGGCGTCGCTGTGTGGCGTCACCGGCATCAAGCCGACGTACGGCCGGGTGTCGCGCTTCGGCATGATCGCGTTCGCCTCGAGTCTCGACCAGGGCGGGTTGATCTCGCAGTCGGCCGAGGACGCCGCGATGGTGCTCGAGGCCATGTCCGGCTTCGACCCGCGCGACTCCACCAGCGTCGACGCGCCGGTGCCTAACTATGTCGCCACGCTCGACGCGCCGCTGACGGGCCTGAAGATCGGCCTGATCTCGGAGTTCTTCGGCAAGGGCCTCGATGCAAACGTCGAGAAGTTGATCCGCGACGCGCTGGCGGTCTACGAGAAGCTGGGCGCGAAGCTGGTCGACGTCAAACTACCGGCGCTGCCGCTGTCGGTGCCCACGTACTACGTGGTGGCGCCGGCCGAGTGTTCCTCGAACCTCGCGCGCTTCGACGGCGTCCGCTACGGCTACCGCGCCCAGGATCCGAAGGACCTGATGGATCTCTACAAGCGCTCGCGCGGCGAGGGCTTCGGTGCCGAGGTGAAGCGGCGCATCATGGTCGGCACGTACGTGCTGTCGGCCGGCTACTACGACGCGTATTACCTCAAGGCGCAGCGCGTGCGGCAGCTGATCAACCAGGACTTCAAGCGCGCCTTCGAACAGGTCGACGTGCTGATCGGCCCGACCGCGCCCGACGTGGCGTTCGGCATCGGCGCGAAGACGGACGACCCGATCCAGATGTACCTGAACGACATTTACACCATCGGCGCGAACCTCGCGGGCGTGCCGGGCATCAGCATTCCCTGCGGCTTCGTGCGCGACCTGCCGGTGGGCATGCAGATCTGCGGTCCGCATTTCGCCGAGGCGAAGTTGCTGAACGTGGCGCACAAGTACCAGCAGGAAACGGACTGGCACCGCCGGATTCCGGCGGCGTACTCGAAGGAGAAGCTGTCGTGAGCGCCGCGAACAATGGCTGGGAAACCGTCATCGGCCTCGAGATCCACGCGCAGTTGCAGACGAAGTCGAAGATCTTCTCCGGCTCGGCCACGGCCTATGGCTCGTCGCCGAACTCGCAGGCGAACCTCGTCGATCTCGCGTACCCCGGCGTGCTGCCCGTCCTGAACAAGGAAGCGGTGCGCATGGCCGTGAAGTTCGGCCTCGCGGTCGGCGCACAGGTTGCGCCCCGATCCGTCTTCGCGCGCAAGAACTACTTCTATCCCGACCTGCCGAAGGGCTACCAGATCAGCCAGTACGAGCTGCCGATCGTCGCGAAGGGCACGCTCGACATCCTGCTGGACGACGGCTCGCGGAAGACCATCGGCATCACGCGCGCGCATCTCGAGGAGGACGCGGGCAAGTCGCTGCACGAAGGGCTGCCGAAGCAGTCCGGCATCGATCTCAACCGCGCCGGCACGCCGCTGCTCGAGATCGTCTCCGAGCCCGACATGCGTTCGGCGAAGGAAGCGGTCGCGTATCTCAAGAAGGTGCACACGCTGGTGCGGTACCTCGAGATCTGCGACGGCAACATGCAGGAAGGCTCGTTCCGCTGCGATGCGAACGTCTCGGTGCGCCGCGTCGGCGCGGAGAAGTTCGGCACGCGCGCCGAGATCAAGAACATCAACTCGTTCCGCTTCGTCGAGAAGGCGATCAACTACGAAGTCGCGCGCCAGATCGACGTGATCGAAGGCGGCGGCAAGGTCGTGCAGGAAACGCGTCTCTACGATCCCGACAAGGGCGAGACCCGGTCGATGCGTTCGAAGGAAGAGGCAAACGACTACCGCTACTTCCCCGATCCCGACCTGCTGCCCGTCGAGCTCGATCCCGGCTACATCGGCGAGATCAAGGCGACGCTGCCCGAGCTGCCGGATGAAAAAGCCGCGCGCTTCGTGCTGGCCTACGATCTCTCGCAGTACGACGCCACCGTGCTGACCTCGAGCAAGGAGCTCGGCGCGTACTACGACGACGTCGTGAAGCAGCTCGCCGGCGACAAGCTGCCGTCGAAGGAGCAGGCCAAGCTCGCGGCGAACTGGGTCGCCGGCTCGCTCGCGGCCGCGCTGAACGAGCACAACCTCGAGATCACCGAGAGCCGCATCGACGCGAAGAAGCTCGCCGGCCTGCTGGTCCGCATCACCGACAACACCATCTCCGGCAAGATCGCCAAGGACGTGTTCGAGGCGATGTGGTCCGACGGCAAGGACGCGGACGCGATCATCGAGTCGAAGGGCCTGAAGCAGATCACCGACACCGGCGCCATCGAGAAGGCGATCGACGACGTGATGGCGAAAAACCCGGGCCAGCTCGCGGACTACCGCTCGGGCAAGGACAAGCTGTTCGGCTTCTTCGTTGGCCAGGTCATGAAGGCCACGGGTGGCAAGGCGAATCCGGCGCAGTTGAACGACCTGCTGAAGAAGAAGCTGGCCGGCTGATGCGACCCGATCGAGACGGCCCATGACCGCGGTCAGCGATTCCGACCGCGTCCGCCGTTTCGTGCTCGAGAACCATCCGATCCGCGGGCACTCCGTGCGGCTGGCGCGCTCGTGGATCGAGCTGCGCGAGCACCAGGACTATCCACCCGCCGTGCAGGCGCTGCTCGGCGAAGCGATCGGCGCGGTGGTGCTGCTGGCCGCGACGCTGAAGTTCGACGGGCAATTGACGCTGCAGATGCAGGGCAAGGGGCTGGTGAACCTGCTGGTCGCGCAGTGCACGCACGACTTCAAGGTGCGCGGCATGGCGCGCCACGACCCGATCGGTGACGCCGCCGGTTTCCGCTCGCTGGCCGGCGACGGCACCATCATCGTCACCGTCGAAGCCAGCGATCGCGGTTCCAGCTACCAGGGCGTCGTGCCGATCACCGGCAATTCGCTGGCCGAGTCGCTCGAAGCCTACTTCGTGCAATCCGAACAGCTGCCGTCGCGCGTGCGGCTGACCGCGACGGCCGGCGTCGTGTCCGGGATGCTCGTGCAACGCATGCCCGGCGAGGGCGGCAAACAATCCGTCGATGCCGCCGCGCTCGAGTCCGCGTGGATGAAGGTCGATCACGCGATGGAAGCGCTGAGCGGCGCGGAGCTGCTCGAGAACGACGTCGAGACGCGGCTGGTCAAGATGTTCGGCGACGACGAGGTGCGCGTGTTCGGCGGCCACGAGGTCGCGTTCCAGTGCCGCTGCTCGCGCGAACGCGTCGAGAACGTGCTGCGCTCGCTGGGTGCGGACGAGGTGCGCTCGGTGATCGCGGAGCAGGGCGCCGTCACGGTGACCTGCGAGTTCTGCCAGCGGCCGTACCGGTTCGACGCGATCGACGTCGAGCAGCTGTTCAACGACGGCGCGCCGCGCGGCAGCGATTCGATCAACTGAGTCGCGCGCGCCCCGACACTCAGTCGGCCTTGCGCACGACGCGCCGCGTGTTCGACGGCGGCGTCGTGGGATTCTCCAGCTCCTGCAGGTAGCTAGGTCCGCCGAGCCCGCGCATCTGCGCCAGGATCTGCTCGCGGCGCAGCTGGATGTACGGCGACGGCGCGTTCGCCTTGAAGCGCACGGGGCTCGGCAGCACGGCGGCCAGCGTCGCGGCCTGGTAGCGGTCGAGCCGCGCGGCGGGCTGGTGCCAGAAGCGCTGCGATGCGGCCTCGACGCCGTAGACGCCATCGCCGAACTGCGCGACGTTCAGATACACCTCGAGGATCCGTTCCTTCGGCCATGTCAGCTCGATCAGCAGCGTGAAGTACGCCTCGAGACCTTTGCGCAGATAGCCGCCGCCCGACCACAGGAACAGGTTCTTCGACACCTGCTGCGTGATCGTGCTGCCGCCGTGGATGCGTGGCCGTTTGCGGTTGGCCTGCGCCTCGTTGTGCCGGATCGCCTGGCGGATCGATTTGAAATCGAAGCCGGTGTGGAACGGGAACAGCTGGTCCTCGGACGCGATCACCGCGACCGCCGCGTGCGGCGAGATCTGCTCGAGATCCACCCAGCGGTAGTCGGTCTGGTATTTCTCGCGGCCGTCACGGCGCGCCTCGAGCGCGGCGTCGAGCATGAACGCGCTGTACCACGGGTTCATCCAGCGCATCGCGACCACCGGCAACGCGGTGGCGAGGAACACGGCGCCGAGCCCGATGATCGACCACCGGGTCAGACGCCGCCGCCAACCCTTCTTCACTTACTTCTTGCGGTAGGCCTTGGTGATCGTCACGTCGGAGGCCGGCACGTTCTGGTGACCGGCGCGATTCGTGGTCGACACCTTGGCGATCTGGTCGATGACGTCCATGCCCGAGGAGACCTTGCCGAACACCGCGTAGCCGTAGTTCGACGGGCCGGTGTGGTCGAGGAATTCGTTGTCGACGAGGTTCACGAAGAACTGCGCCGTGGCGCTGTCCACCACGTTCGTGCGCGCCATCGACAACGTGCCGCGCTCGTTCTTCACGCCGTTGGTCGCTTCGTTCTTGATCGGGTCCTTCGTCTTCTTCTGCTTCATGCCCGGTTCGAAGCCGCCGCCCTGGATCATGAAACCCGGGATGACGCGGTGGAAGATGACGCCGTCGAAGAAGCCGTCATCGACGTAGCTGAGGAAATTCGCGCTCGAGATCGGCGCTTCCTTCTCGAACAGTTCGACCTCGAACGTGCCGAGATTGGTTTCAAAGACGAGCATGGGAAATTTGTCCTTCGGTGATGCGCTCGCGGCCGGCGAGATCGCGGTGGGAGGTTACGTGAGTGAAGCCTCGTGCGACAAGCGCCGTGCGCAATCGTTCCCCCTGGCTTTCGCCGTGTTCGAGCAGCAGCCAGCCGCCGGGCTCCAGGTGGTCCGGCGCGCCATTAATAAGAGTGAGCAGGGCGGCATGGCCGTCGCCCTCGGGGGTCAGCGCACCGCGCGGCTCGTATTTCAGGCCATCGCCGGCGAGCACGGCATCGTCGCCGGCGATGTACGGCGGATTGCTGGCGAGCGCGTCGAAGCGGCGGCCGGCGAGCGGCGCGTACCAGCTGCCGGACAGCCACTCGATGCGCCCGGGCGCGAGGCGCTCGCCGTTGCGGCGCGCGACGGTCAACGCGTCGGCGGAGGCGTCGGTGGCGACGAGGTGCCAGCCGCGGCGTTCGTGCGCCAGCGCGATCGCGATGGCGCCGGAACCGGTGCCGAGATCGGCAACGCGGGCGCGCGCGGCGGTGACCCGCGCCAGCACGCGCTCGACCAACAACTCCGTCTCCGGTCGCGGCACCAGCACCGCGGGCGAGACCTCGAAGTCCAGCGACCAGAACTCGCGGCGGCCGAGAAGATAGGCCACCGGCTCGCCGGCCGCGCGGCGCGCGCGCCACGATTCGAAGCGCGCGACGACGTCGTCGTCCAACGGCGTGTCGAGCGTCAGCAGCTGCGTGCGCGTGCGACCGCTGGCCGCGGCCAGCAGCAGCTCGGCGTCGCGGCGGGAGATGCTGTGCGCCGACGCCGCGAGCAGGTCGGTGACGGTTGGGGACGGCATGGGGGCAACGAGTATCATCGGCCCATGAACCGCGCGCCACTCCCCGCCGTCCCGGTCACGCTGCTGCCGCTGCCGCGGCCGTTGATGACCGGCGAGGTGCTGGACGCGGCCTTCCGCCTGTTCCGCGCCGGGCTGCTGCGCACGCTGCCGTATTCGGGACTGGCGGTGCTGGTGCTCGAGCTGCCGGCGTTGTATTCGGCGGTGCTGGGCGACACGTATGTCTTCGCGCACCGGACCACGATGGCGATGGGACGCGGCGTCGCGGTCGAGAACCCCGTGTCGCCCTACGCGATGCCGGGTCTCACCGACGGCATGCTCGTGTTCGTCAGCGCGCTGCTGCTGTCGGTGTTGTTGTTCGGCGTCATCACGCTGCGCCTGTCCGCGGTGTCGCGCGGCGAACGCCCGAGTTTCCGCCGCGAGATCCCCACCGCGATCCGGCGCTGGCCGCCGGCGCTGATCGCCACGCTCGCAGCGTTCGGTTTCCCGATGCTCATCTACGGCGTCGCCTCGGTGGTGAATCCGTTCCTCGCGATCCAGCTGACGTTCGCGCTGACGCTACCGATGTTGTGGCCGATGGCGCTGTTCATCGTCTCGTTGCCGGCGTTCTGGTGCGACGGGCTCGCGCCGTTCGCGGCCGTCGCGCGCGCGGCGCGCATCTCGCGGCGGCGCACGTGGCGCATCGTCGGCGCGATCCTCGCGACGGGCTGCATGGTCGCGGTGTTCTACGTGCTGACGCTGATCGTCGCGGCGATGGTCGGCGCCGTGCTCGCCGGCGCGGACCTCGTGCTGATGTCGATCGTGCGTTCGCTGCTGGTGCTGGTGCTCGGCGCGTTCGGCGTGCCGTTCGTGTTGTCCGTGCTGATCGTCGCGTACGAAGACCTGAAGCTGCGCGATGCGGAACGGCGCGAGGCGCGCGCCTGATGCGGCGCGCCGCCGCGCTGCTGCTGGGCCTCGCCGGTTTCACGGCGACCGCCGGCGCGGCCGACGACGCGGCGCTGCGCATCGTCGAAGCCTGCCGCGCGAAGCTCGATGCGCGCAGCGACATCGGCATCGAGCGCATCCAGAAACGCTGTCCCGAACTGCTGCCGGCGATCGACGCCGCGCCGTGGCGCGAACTGGTGCCGCGGTCGTTGCGCGAGCGGCGCGAAGAGCTGTCGGCGCAGAGTCTCGCCGCGCTGGTCGAGCTGGTGCGGCAGTCGCGGGCGGCGCCCGGACCCGCGGCCGGGCCGGACACCGCGCGCCTCGCGCCGATCCTGCAGGAGCTCGGCGTGCACGGGCAGGAGGGCGCGACGCGCTGGGAACGGTTCAAGCGCTGGCTGAAGGACCTGCGCAACCCGGACAAGACCGATGACCGCGAGGGCTTCCTCGCGCGCTGGTCGCGCGAGCTGTCGACCAGCGAAGGCATCGCGCGGGCGCTCAGCTACGTCGGGTATGGGTTGTTAGGCGGGCTGGTGCTGTTCGTGGTCTGGTCGGAGCTGCGCGCCGCCGGCCTGTTCGCCGCGCGACGCCGCGCCACGGCCGCCGCCGCCGACGCGACCTGGCGCCGCCGCGTGGTGCTCGCCGACGTCGCGACGGCGCCGCTCGCCGAACGGCCGGGCCTGCTGCTGCGCCTGCTCGGCGAAGCCCTGACGCGCGCGCACCGGTTGCCCGCCGCCGACGGCCTCACCGCTGGCGCCATCGCGCGGCGCGCGCAGCTCGATTCCGACGACGACCGCGCCGGCCTCGCGCACGTCGCGCGCACGGCGGACGAGGTCCGCTACGCCGACCGCGTGCCGCCGGAGCCGGCGCTCGAGCAGGCGGTTGAACGGGCGCAGACGCTGTTGACGAAGCTGACCCGCGCGAAGGGCCGGGGCTGATGCGCGAACGGCTCGTCACGCTCGCGCTCGCCGTCGCCGCATTGATCGCGTTCTACGTCCTGTGGCTCAGCCCGGCGCCGGCGTTCGATCCGGATGCCGAGGCCGCGCGCCCGACGACGGCCGAGCGTCGCGGCAACGGCTACGCCGCGTTGTACGAATGGCTGGCGCGCGCCGCGGTGCCGGTGCGCTCGTTCCGCGAGCGCTACACCGCGTTGCCCGACCTGGATCTCCCGGCCACCGGCAATCTGCTGGTGTTGTCGCTGCCCGGCATCGACGTGTTCCACAACGACGAGTTCGGCGCCCTCGACAAGTGGGTGCGACGCGGCAACACGCTGCTGATCAACGCCGCGCTGATCGACCAGCCCGGCTGGGCCGCGGGCCGCGAGTCCGGCACGGTGGTCGAGATCGAATCGCTGACGTCGCTGGAGTTCGAGACGAAGGAGGCGCGCGAGGCGCGGCTCGACGACACGCCGCTGGCGCAGCGCGTGCACGAGGCCGACGAGCGCGCGGCGAAGAAGGGCGACGACGACGAAGAAGACGAAGAGTCCACCGACGAGGACGGCAACGCCGTGCCGAAGAGCTTCGACGTGCCGGAGCGCATCGCGCTGACCGCGACGGGCCCGCACGCGCTGCTCGCCGGCGTGAAGACGCTCGGCCTCGAGACGGATTACCAGGCCGACGACTGGTCGCTGCGCCTGCCGTACGACAACTTCGTGCTGACGCTGGCGCGCGGCGCGAACGGCGAGGGCGCGATGTTCGAGCAGCGGCTGGGCAAGGGCCGCATCCTGCTGGTCGCCGGCGGTTCGACGTTCACGAATCGCGCGCTCGGCAACGACGACAACGCGCGGCTGTTCTCGAACATCGTCGCGGCCAGCGTGCGGCCCGGCGGTGCCGTGTTGTTCGACGACCTGCGGCAGGGACTGTCGGCGAGTTATGACCCGGCACGCTTCTACAAGGACTCGCGGTTGTACCGCACGCTGTTGATCGTGCTGGCGGCCTGGCTGGTGTGGGTGCTGGGCTCGACGCGGCTGCGCGCGCCGGCCATCGTGCGCCACGATCCGTCCGAGGCCGAGCTCGTGCGCCGCACCGGCGACCTGATCGCGCGCACCGTCGCACCGCATCGCCTGGCGTTGCGGCTGTTCGACCAGTTCTTCGCGGCGCTGCCGCGCGCGGCGCGCGACGGCGGTGCTGCCGGCGTCGCCGGTGGGACGAGTGCCGGCGTCGCCGCCGTCGGCGCCGCCAACGACGCCGACTTCACCGACCCGGCGGTCGCGGCCGGCGCCTGGCACTGGCTCGAGCGCCACGCCGCGCTGTTGCCGCAGGAACGCGACCAGCTCGCGGGCTGGTACGCGGCGGCGCGCGCCGGGCAGGCGCTGCCGCTGGTGCGCCTCAAACTACTCCTCGATTCACTGGAAAAACGGCTCAACACATGAATACGGCAGTCTCGACCTTCGAACATTCCGTGCAGGGCGCGTTGTCGCGCGTCATCGTCGGCGCCGAGGACGTGGTCCGCGCGCTGTGCATCGCGCTGATCGCGCGCGGCCACGTGCTCGTGCAGGGCCCGCCCGGGCTCGGCAAGACGCTGCTGGCGAAGACGCTGGCCCGCGCGCTCGGCGGCGAGTTCCGCCGCGTGCAGGGCACCGCCGACCTCATGCCCAGCGACATCGTCGGCACGCACGTCTTCGACGCGTCGAAGAACGATTTCGTGTTCCGCCGCGGCCCGCTGTTCACCGACGTGTTGCTGGTCGACGAGATCAACCGCGCGGGACCCAAGACGCAGTCGGCGCTGCTCGAGGCGATGGAGGAGCGGCAGGTGTCGTCGGAGCGCGATCACTACGCGCTGCCCGAGGACTTCCTGGTGCTCGCGACGCAGAACCCGCGCGACTTCGAGGGCACCTATCCACTGCCGGAATCGCAGCTCGACCGCTTCATGCTGCGCATCGACATGAGTTACCCCGAGCGCGCGGCCGAGACCGAGATCCTGAAGCGCTACGGCACCGAGCTCGAGGCGCGCGAGCCGATCCCCGCCGATCTCGGCACGCTCGACGCCACGCTGCTGCACCAGGCGCGCGCCGCGGCGAGCGCGCTGCACGTGTCGGAAGCGCTGTCCAACTACGTGCTCGACCTGGCGCGCGCGACGCGCGAGCACCCGCGCGTGTCGCTGGGCCTGTCCACCCGCGGCGCGCTGGCGCTGCTGCGCGCGGCGCGCGTGCACGCCGGCCTGCGCGGCGGCGAATTCGTCGCGCCCGACGACGTGCAGGCCGTCGCGCGCTGGGTGCTGGCGCATCGCCTGGTGCTGAAACCGGAGGCGGCGCTCGACGGCGACACGGACCTCGGCATCGTCGGCGCGATCCTCGACGCGACGCCCGTGCCGCGTTAGGCCGCGCGCGATGCACTTCGCCGTCCGCGGATATTTCCTGGTCGCGTTGATCGCGTTGCTGGCGCTGGCCGGCACGTGGTCCGACGACCCGGCGTTCGCGACCGGCTGGATCTTCCCGGCGGTGTTCCTGCTCGGCGGGCTCGCGGTCGAGGCCTGGTACGCGCGCGGCACGCAGGTGACGCTGGCGATGCGCATCGCGCAGCGCCTGAAGCTCGGCCGTGGCGTCACCGGCCAGTTCGTGTTCGCGCACAACCGGCGGCGCGCGCAGCGCCTGCAATACGCGCGCGCGTTGCCCGAGTCGTTCCGCCAGAACACGCAGGTGCGCGAGATCGAACTGCCCGCCGATGCCGAACGACGCGACGGCATCGAACTGATGCCGCTGCTGCTCGGCGCCGGCCGTTTCGGGCCGGTGCCGGCGCGGCTGCTCGGCCGCTTCTCGCTGGCTTGGTGGTCGCGGGAGTTGCCGCGCGACGATGCGTTCATGGTGGCGCCGGACAGCCTGCCGCGCGGGGCCCGGCCGATCGCCGGCGAGTCGGCCGGCGAGACGCCGCGGCGCGTGCCCGGCGCCGGTGTCGAGCTGCTGCAGCTGCGGGAATACGTCAGCGGCGACGCGTTGTCGCGCATCGACTGGAAGGCGACCGCGCGGCGCGGCGCGCTGATCGCGCGCGAGTACAGCGAGGCGCAGCACCTCGAGATCCTCATGGTCATCGATGCCGGCCGTGCGAGCCGCGTGCGCGCCGGCGAGCTCGACCGGCTCGGCCTGTACGCGAACGTCGCGGCGCGGCTGGCCGAGCACGCGGTGTCCGTCGAGGACCGGGTCGGCGTGCTGGTGTACGCCGACCGCGTGCTGACCAGCAGCCTGCCGGACCGCGGCGTCCGCGCGGTGTCCCGCCTGCGACGCGCGCTGGAAACGCTGCAGGCCGAGCGCGGCGATTCGGATCCTCTGGCGGCCGCGCTGCACGTCCGCAAGCTGCTGCGGCATCGCGGGTTGGTCGTGTGGCTGACGGATCTCGCCGATCCCGTGCGCAATGAAGCACTTGCGCAGGCGGTCAAGGCCTTGATGCCCCGCCACCAGCCGATCATCGCCGCGCCGCACGCAGCCGAGATCGGGCGCCTCGCGGATCGGCCGCTGACCGAGTGGCGCGATCCGGCCGTCGCGCTCGTGGCGCGCGAGCATCGCGACCGCGCCCAGCGGCAGGTGGCCGAGCTGCGCCGGCGCGGCGTCGTGGTGCTCGACGAGGCGGACGACGCGCTCGACCGCGCGGCGCTCGACGCCTATCTACAGCTGCGCCGGCGGCGGCGCGTTTGATCCAGGTTTATCCCGCCGGCGGGCCCGCGTAGGAAGTCGCGCCGACCCGCGCCGGACATGTGCCGTTTCCCGGGTTTCACCGGGCCGGCCATCCGGCGCTCTGGCAGCATCCGCTCGAGGCAAAACGAACCGGGGACAGGGATGGCACACGTTCATGCGGGCGACGGGTCGACTTTGGCGTCGCCGATGCGCACCACGACGACGCAAGCCGCATTGCGCGTGCCCGCCGCGCGCGTGCTGGCCGTCGAGATCGGCGGCACGAAGATGTGTATAGGCGTCACGGACAACGGGTTGCCGCGCACTGCGCGCGACGATACGCCTAACTACCTTGATCACCCACATTGCAGCGCCGACGAGCTGCTGCGGCGCATGTTGGAACGCATCGCCGCGGCGGCCGAGCGGCTGGAGGCGCGTCAGCCCGACGTCATCGTCGTTGCCTGGCCCGGGCCGGTCGACGAGGGCGTCGCGCTGCGTTCACCGACCATCCTCGGTCCCGCGCTCGACCGGCGCTTCGACGTGCGTTCGGCCTTTGCCGGCCGTTTTCCGGGCGCGACCGTGCACGTCATGAACAACCTGACGGCGGCGGGTTATCACTTCGTCGGGCAAGGTATGACGGACTTCTGCATCGTCACCGTCGCGTCGGGTATCGGCAACAAGGTCTTCCTCGGCGGCGCGCCGCAGGTCGGGCGCGGCGGTTTCGGCGGCGAGATCGGCCACCTCAAGCTCACGCCGTCGCCGGCGTCGCCGATTTCGATGCACGTCTCGGAGCTCGGCTCGCTGGCCTCGTCGCGCGGCACGATGTGGCTCGACCAGGCCTGGGACGGGGGCGTGCTGCGCGCCACCGCGGTCGACAGTGTCGACAACGATGATTTCGTGGCGGCATTCCGCATGGGCGAACGGCGCGCGGTGCGCGTGGTGCAGGCCGCGGCGTGGCCGCTGGCCGTTGCACTCGGCGCGCTGCACCTCGGCATCGGCCTCGAGAAATTCCTGATCGTCGGCGGTTTCGCGAAGGCGCTCGGCGAGCGCTACCGCCGGCTGCTGGCGCGGCTGTGCCGCGAAGTCACCTGGGATGTCGGCCAGGACTGGAACGCGATGGTGACGCTGGGTCGCGCCGGCATCGACGAAGGCCTCGCCGGCGCATTGCATTTCGGCGAACAGCACGCGCTCGTGCGGCTGCCGTCCTGAGCGCAATCGCCGGCGTTACTTGACGCTGTAGCCGCGCGCCTCGAGGCAGGCGCCTTCCGCGCGCCGGTAGTCCGCGCGCTTCGATTCGATGTCCTGCTCGTCGACGTTGCCGTTCGGCCGCGTCGGGTCGAAGCCCGTCTTGCCCACGGCCCACGAATGGCATTCGTAGCGGTCGGTCGACTGCTGCTCCTCGGACTGGCCGTTCTTCGGATACACGAAGATCTCGTCGCTGCCGCCGGAATTGCCGCGCACCTCGCCCTGGCCCGAGGGCGGCTGCGTCACCACGTATTCGCGGCGCTCCGGCCGCCACATGTAATAGGTGTCGTCGGCGTAGTAGTAAGGCACGCCGCCGAACCAGACCGTCGTATAGAACGGCGGCAGGAAGCCGATGCCGACGCCGTACGGCGGGCGCACGACGACGTAGCGCGGGCCGTACGGGCGATACCACGCGCCGCCGTGGAAGTAGTAAGGCGAGTTGCGGTAGCGCACGCTGACGTAGCCGCGCGGCAGCGACGGCGAGACGTAGCCGCGCACCGGGTAGCTGCGGTTGTGGTTGTAGCGGTCGTCGTAGCGCTGGCCGCCGCCGCGGTTCGGCGCCTCGTGCTGCGCGCGCGCCTCGCGCGACAGCCGCGGGTCCGCCGCGCCGTGCGCCACGAGCGCATAGAACGAGATCGCGATGCCGATGAACGAGAGCAGGATGTATTTCGTCTTCATTTACTTCACCGTGTAGCCGCGGCCCTCGAGGCACGCGGAGATGGCGCGTCGATAGTCCGACGCCTGGCGTTCGAGCTTCGCGCGTTCGGCTTCCGCCTCGGCGCTGACGCGGGTGCTGACCTGCTGGGTCGCGGCCCGTTGCCGCGCCGCGTCGGACGCGCCGCCGATCATCGCGCCGACGATGGCGCCGGCAACGGTCGCGCCGCCATTGTCGTGACGACCGCCGACGCTGCTGCCGATGACCGCGCCGGTCACCGCGCCGACGGCGGTGTCACGGCCCGGCGCCGGCATCTCGACGACCTGGATCTGCTGGTGCGGTGCGAGATGCGGATCGCTGGGATTGTAGTGCGACTGCGCGACCGCCCAGTTGTGGCATTCGTAACGATCCCTGTCGAGTTGTTTCTCGCTCTGTCCTTTCGTGGGATACACGTAGATGTCCGCATCGGGCGCAACCGCGGGTGGTGCGTCGACCGCCTCGGGTTGCATGGCCGCGGGATCCGCCGCGGGCGGATCGGCCAGCGCGGGAACGGCGACTCCGGCCCCCGCCAACGATGCGAGCGCGATGGCCAGGACTCTCGGGATGCGATGCATGGGGTTCTCCTCAACCCGTCAACGGCGCCGAGCGCCGCCGGTTGACACTGAGACCGGACAATCGCGCGCGAGTTCGGATCAGGCGCGGCCGACGCGGCCGCGGCCGAATACGTGTCCGCGCAGGAACGAGATCATGAACAAAAAGTAACCCGTGCCGATCGTGACGCGCGCCCAGCGCGGCACTTCCGGATCCGGCGAGATGAAACCTTCGATGAAGCCGCAGACGAACAACAGCAGCGTGACGGCGATCAGCACGACGACGCCGTCGGCCGCGGCGACGCGGAATGCCTCGGCACGCGTGCGCTCGCCGGGCCGGATCAGCGCCTCGCCGATGAACGAACCCGCGGCACCGGCGATGCAGATGCACGACAACTCGACGCAGCCGTGCGCGATCACGAAATCGAACAGCCGTCCCGCCAGCCCGTGC
>DATJTW010000113.1:0-3720 GCA_035502995.1 Steroidobacteraceae bacterium
TTCTGGAAGGTGCCTTTCTTGACGACGGCGCGGATGCCGTTGACGTTCCACGAGTAAAATTTCATGCGCGCGAGTATATCTTGGCGGAATGGCCGGGCAGAATGCGGCCATGCCTCACACCGGTGGATGTCTCTGTCGGAAGATCCGGTTCACCCTCACGGCCGAACCGCTGGCGATGCGCCTGTGCTGGTGCAAGGTCTGCCAGGCGTTCGCGTCCGGCAACGCCACGGTCAACCTGGTCTTCCCGAGCAACGCGCTCACCATCGAGGGCGAACCGCGCGATTACACGAGCATCGTGGACAGCGGCACCCGCATGCACCGGCGCTTCTGCCCGGACTGCGGCACGCACCTGTTCTCGGAGGCCGAGTCCCGGCCGCACCTGGTCATCGTGCGCAACGGCGCGCTCGACGATCGCGAGCTCGCGACACCCGGCGCGACGATCTGGACGGAGTCGGCGCCATCGTGGGCATGGATCGACGAATCCCTTCCGCAGTTCAACGGACAGCCGCCGCCGGTGGCCTGAGCCCCACTGATCTCCGCGCCCAGGAGGGAGTACTCTCGGGACAACAAGAAATGGGGCGGGGGTTCACCTGAACTCGGGTTCGAGAGAGATGCGCCTGTCGCGGCTGTGGCCGTGGATCGAAAGGACGATCGCGCGCCGATACGCCTTCGCCGCCGTCATGGCCGTCGGCGCGGCGGTGTTGCATTGGGCGATCTTCCCGATGACACAGGGCCGCATCACCTTCATCTTCTTCATCCCCGCGATCGTGCTGGTCACGACGATCGCCGGCCGCGGTCCGGGCGGGCTGGTGGCCGTGATCGGCATCGTGAACTCGGCGCTCATGAAGGAGCCGGGCACGATCATGATCCCGAACTCCGCCGAGCAGGTCGCGATGATCTCGACGGCGCTGGTGTCGGTGCTCGTCATCATGGTCGGTGGTTATTACCGCGGGCTGTCGCGGCGTGAGATCAAGGACGTCACCGATTTGCACGAATTGTCGGCGACGCTGGCCTCCGTGCCGAACCTGCCGGACCAGCTGAAGCTGATCCTCTCGACCTACGTGCGCATGCACGACGCCGCCAGCGGCCTGATCTCGACGCTCGACGCGGCCGGCGGCCGGTTGCAGCTCGAGGCCAGTATCGGCTTCGGTCCGAAGGCGATCGAGGAGCTGCGCGCGCGGCGCGGCGACGATGGTGCCTGCGGTCTCGCCTGCGTCGAGGGTTCTCGCATCGTCATCGAGGACACCGAGACCGATCCGCGGTTCGCGGAGTCGCGCGAGCTCGCGCGCCGCGAACACATCCGTGCGGTGCATGCGACGCCGCTGATCACGCGCGACGGCCACGTGCTCGGCGCGTTGACCGCGCACTTCTCGAAGCCGTACAGCCCGTCGGAGCGCGACATCCGCATCGCCGACATCTGCGCGCGCAAGGCGACGGTGTTCATCGAGCGCGCGCGCGCCGAGGAGGGCGTGCGCCAGCGGGACAAGCGCTTCCAGTCGGTGCTCGAGGCGTCGGGCGTGCCGTTCCTGATCTGGTCGCCGGTGCGGAACGGCGCCGGCAGGATCGTCGACTTCCGTTTCGTCTACGTGAACACCGCCGCGGCGCGCGTCATGCGCATCCGCCACGACGAATACATCGGCCGCAACGTGCTCGACACGGTGCCGCGCGCCTGGGACGACCCCGACCGCCTGCAGATGTACGTCGACACCATCGAGCGCAACGAAGTGCGCGAGATGGAGCGCCACAGCGCGGCGGATGGCAATGTCGCGTGGTATCACGTCATCGCGTCGCCGCTCGACGGCGACGTCGCGGTCTGGTTCGCCGACATCACGAAACGCAAGCAGCAGGAACGCGAACTGCTCGAAGCCGACCGCCGCAAGGACGAGTTCCTGGCGACGCTGGCGCACGAGCTGCGGAACCCGCTCGCGCCGATCCGCCAGGCCGCGAAAATCCTGCGCAACGAGGGCGCGTCGGAGGCACAGCGGCGCTGGGCGAACACGGTGATCGAGCGCCAGGTGCAGCACATGTCGCTGCTGCTCGACGACCTGCTCGACGTCTCGCGCATCACGCACGGCACCTTGCAGCTGCGCAAGCAGCAGACGGACCTGCAGTCGATCGTCAGCGCCGCGGTCGAGACGGCGCGGCCGTTGATCGACGAGCGGCATCACCAGTTGTCGCTCGACGTGCCGGTCGCGCTGGAGATCAACGCGGACCCGCTGCGTCTCGCGCAGGTGTTGTCGAACCTGCTGACGAACGCGGCAAAGTACACGAACCCGAACGGTTCGATCCGCGTCGGTGCGCGGCAGGCGGGTGACGAGCTGGTCGTCACCGTCGAGGACAACGGCATCGGCATCGCCAGCGAGGATCTCGGCCGCGTGTTCGGCATGTTCGCGCAGGTGCGCTCGGCGCAGGATTTCGCCGCCGGAGGACTGGGCATCGGACTGGCGCTGGCCAAGGGGATCGTCGAGCTGCACGGCGGGCGGATCGAGGCGTCGAGCGGCGGTACCGGTCACGGCAGTCGTTTCGTCGTGCGCCTGCCGAACGTGGTCGTCGCCGCGCGCACGACCCCCGAGGTGAAGGTGGCGACGAACGGCCAGGCCGAGCAGCCGCTGCGCATCCTGCTGGCGGACGACAATCGCGACGCCGCCGAGAGCCTGGCGATCATCCTGCGGCTCGAAGGGCACGAGGTGAATCTCGCGCACGACGGCCAGGCGGCGTTGCAGGCGTACGCGGAACGCAAGCCCGACGTCGCGCTGCTCGACATCGGCATGCCGAAGACCAACGGTCTCGACGTCGCGCGGCAGATCCGCGCCCAGCCGGGTGGCGACGACGTGTTGCTGGTGGCGATCACGGGGTGGGCGCAGGACTCGGACAAGGAACGCTCGCGTTCCGCCGGCTTCGACCACCACCTGACGAAGCCGATCGAGCCCGAGGCGTTGATCCAACTACTCGCCCGCCGCTGAGTCGATGGATGTCCGGCGTTGTCGTTCCGCCGACTAGCTAGTCGATAGCACCCTTACGTACAACTGCGACTAACATTTCACGTCGTTGGAATTACCCTTAGGGGTGAGACTAAAGCCGCCGTCGCGACACATAGGTGGTAGACATGAATTTCGGTCCGCTCGAATTCGCCGCATACCTCTCGCGCAAGGGATCCCGCCGCAAGGAGTCGGCGACGGTCAAGGCGGCGCGCGACGCGGCGCCGGTGCCGGCACCGGCGAACAACCGTCTCACCATCGTCAGCGACCGGGGCGCGTTGCCGCGCCTGCGGCAGGTCGCGCGCGTCGAGGCGGTCAGCGTGTACGAGGCGGTGGCGATGCGCGCGCCGTCGATGCAGCTCGAACAGGGACCGGTGCGCGTGATAGTTAGACCAACGGCGCTGCCGGTGGTGCTGGTGCTGTCGTCGCATCAGACCGTGGAATGGCGGCTCGAGCTCGAGGCCGGCGCGCAGCTGCAGGCGGTGCTCGTCTCGGGATACGGCGAATCGACCGTGGCCGGCGCGGGCACGGCGATGATCTCGTCGATCGGCGGCTTCTACGCCTTCAAGCGCGGCTCGGCGGAGTTCCGGCATCTCGAGGACGAGGTCCTGCGCTGCACGGGGCGGAACATCGAGCACTTCCAGAGCGTGTACGCGGGAAGTACCTTCGAAATCGGCGCGGAGTAGGTTGGTGCCGGGTGGGGGATATGGGGAGTTAGCCCGACGAACGGTGGCTATCCCGC